>CAZONI010000032.1:0-36380 GCA_964581175.1 uncultured Desulfobacteraceae bacterium | reverse complement strand
CGTAATCACGAGTGCCGGTCATCTCGGCATAGATTTCCGTGTGCCCGGCATAATCATATCCCGCGGCATGGATCGCGGCCTTGTTGATCGGGCCGGTCACGGTGCCGTCTATCTCCTTTTTCAGCGCCAGTTCGATCACTTTGGCCACGTATTCAAAAGACGCGCGGCCCTGCTCGGACGACACGGTTTTATACCGCAAGTGCTCCAACGGCATGTTCTTCAGGTCCAGAATATCCAGCGTGCCGGGCTCAAATCGTGCCTGGGAAACCTCGTCGATGCGATGAAGTGCAAGCTTGACATCGACAAATTTCATGACATCTTCCATGACCCGAAAATCGCATACCACCACCGGACGGGCTATTTCATAAATGTGTTTTTTATCCAGCGCCTTGGCGGCAATCTCAGGGCCGATACCGCCCGGGTCGCCCACGGAAATTCCAAGAACTGGGCGCTTATCTTCACTCATGATGGTTTCCTCTTACCTTTCTTCCAGATTTCATGCAGGCGAACCAATGTATCCTTTTGCCCGAATGCGCCGGCTTTGGTGACTACCGCCACTCCCTCCAAGGCGCCGCCCGACAGCACGCCCTCAGCCACTCCGGGAATGATTTCACCTCTGATATCAATCCGTTCAACGCCGGCTGCGGTCAACACTGCATCCGCAGTATCGCCTCCTGTGAGAAAAAGGAGCCCCGGTGCGACAGCCGCCAGAATTTCCGCCACCAGATGTCCCAGGGCTTTGACAATGGATTCGGCCCCACGACCTCCGCCTGGGGTATCAGTCTGCCCGCCGTCTTCTGCAGAGCTCCCCACCGTGATTACCAGGTGACCACCGGATAGAACCCGGCGGGCCGTATCGATCTTTGCAAGCCGCCACGTATCCTGATGCCGGCCGGTCAGATCACCGGGATCCAGACGCAGCACCGTGTACGGATAAGTGCCGGTCAGGGTTTCCATCTGGAGGCGGGTGATCCCTGAGGTGCTGCCGCACACCATGAGAATGCTTCCCTCGCCGCACCTCGCGGGTGGTCCCGGCCTTGTCTTTGGCCCGCCGGTCAGGCAGCGACCCAGCCCGGCGGCCAGACCTGCGGATCCCACGGGCAGCACGCGGCTGTTCATGGTCAGGGCCAAACGGGCGATGCGGTCAAGGTGAGTGTCGGTCACGGCATCAAACACCAGGTGACGAGCCCCGAGTCGGACTCTGCGTCGGATTTCCGCCCGCAGCCCTTCTTCATCGCCTTCAAGAAAACAGAGATCAACGTGGTCCACCGGATAGCGGCATTGGGCCGCAATCAACCGGGACAGCACGGATTCCGAAACTGGTGCAACCGGGTCTTTTGACAGCTCGGTCGCGTGCAGCGGGATCCCGTGCACCCTGTGAATATCGTGCACTGTGGTCCGCCCCAAGGCGGGAAACGCCGGTGCGATAAAACTGAGCGAACAGCCCAATTCATCCATGAGTGCCTCGGTCTCGGTGCCCGGGTTGCCGCGCAGGCAGGAATCAACCTTCTTGTATAACCACAGCGATCCTATTTGTGACAGCCGGCGTGCGACGGAAATCGTACGCTGACGCGCAGTGTGGGTTTCCAGCGCACGACTGTTCGTGTAGACCGCCACAGCCCCGGGGAATGGAAGTAAATCCCCGCCCCCCGCACGGAACAATTGACGATAAGATACCAGGATGGTTTGGTCAAAAAAAGGACAGAACTGGACCCCTGTGTCGGCCGCTCCGGTCAAATCGTCTGCGATGATGACGATTTTTTGCATTGGAACAACAGAAGAGTTTATCATAACCACCGCCCGCCAAATCGAGCAGTCATCTTTCACCTAAGATCGTTTCTCACAGGCTGCCGCTCGCGGGATAGATCAGATCCTTATCAAGCCATCAAGATTGAATCCATTTTACGGCATGAAGTGCAGCACTGCCTACCGGTGGAAATGAGTCTACCAGCCATGGCCGGCCCTGTCAATCGGCAGGATTTTGTCCGGATCTCCCGTTTCGCGTAATCTTGTAATCTTTTCGCACCACTTCCCGATGGCGAAGCCCCACTCCTTTTCAGCTGTTTCCCGGAAGACTTGATCTTGTAAAAAAGACAACTCATTTCTGCATTTCACACTCACCAGTGCCCGAAAATGATTTGTGGATGTACTGTTAATAACAAAAAGCTTGACTCCAGCCGGTTCTCGGTTCTAAGAGAAACATAAGTGCACCTGTCCACGCCACCTTTGACCGAAAGGAGGTGACCCCTTCTCGTAAAAAAGCCCGTCCCCGAAACTTGTGAGACCGCAAACCCCAAAACAAGATAAGGAGGAAAAAGGTTATGGAAAAGGAAAACAGGAACATGACCCGCAGGGATTTTCTTAAGACCACAGGCGCCGGAGTGGCCGGCGCCGCGCTTCTCGCTAGCTCGCTTGGCCCCTTGGCCGGCAGGGCGCTTGCCGCCTCTCCCCCGCCGCTCGATATCGAGAAAAACCCGGTACTCAACCTCCTCAGGTGGAGCCAATTCGTGGACAGCGACAAGCCCCTGTGGGAAGAAAACTGCCGCAAGTGGGAAAAACTCACCGGCGGCAAGGTCAACATCGAATGGATCTCATGGGAAGATGTGCGCCCCAAGGCCGCCATGTCGGCTGCGGTCGGCGCCGGACCGGATGTCGTGCTGGGATGGCACGACGACCCGCATCTCTACCCCGACAAACTGGTGGATCTTTCGGATGTGGCTACCTACCTGGAGAAAAAATACGGCGGCTGGGAGCAGGTCTCCTATAAATACGGTATGAATGGCGGCCGATGGGTGGCCCTGCCTTTTGGGGCCGCGGGCCAGCGCATTGTCTACCGCAAGAGCATGGTCAACGAAGCCGGCTACGATAAGATGCCCGACAAGACCGATGAATTCATCAAGTGCTGCAAGAAACTCCATAGCCAGGGGCATCCCGTCGGCTTTGCCTTAGGCCATGCAGTCGGCGACGCCAACGACTGGTGCTACACCTGGCTGTGGTCCTATGGCGCCTCCACCGTCAACGCGGACGGTTCACCGGCCATCAACAGTCCCGAGACGCGAAACGCCCTGGAATCGATGAAAGAACTTTACAGCGCCATGATCCCTGGCTGTGCATCCTGGCAGGACCCCCACAACAACAAGGCCTACCTGGCCGACCAGGTTTCGGTGACCAATAACGGCATCAGCATCTGGTATGCCGCCATGCACAATGCCCAGTGGGCGGATATCGGCAAGGACACCTACCATCAAATCCTGCCCGTCGGTCCCGTGGGCAAACACACCGAGCTGCACCTGTTCACCCAGGCCTTTGTTTTCAAGTATAGCCAGTTCCCCAATGCCGCCAAGCACTTCCTGATGTTCATGCTGGAAAAGGAGCAGTGCGGTCCCTGGATCAATGCCATGGACGGGTACGTGACCCCGGCGCTGAAAGCTTACCGGGACCTGCCGGTGTGGGACTCAAACCCCAAAATCACGCCCTACCGCAGTTGTGTCGAATACATGCTCTATAACGGCTATCCCGGACCCATCGGGCCGGGTTCGGCCGCCGTCATGGCCGAGTACGCGGTGGTGGATATGTTTGCCAACTGCTGTGCCGGTGGAATGTCCGCCGACAAGGCCATCGCAACCGCCGAGGGAGCTATCGCCAGGGCATACAAGTCCTAGCAACATCGGCGAAACGCATGTTTACCGGGGCCGGTCATTTGCCCATGGCCAAGAGACCGGCCCCAAACCCTTTTTGACATTCCGAGTCGCCGGAGCACAACCGCATGGACACCGTTGCCGCATCAGAAACTGCCCCGGGCTGGGGGGGGCTCCGCCAGCGCTTTTCCAGGGCGATGGAAAACCCTACCTTCCTCGGATTTTTGTTCGTGGCTCCGGCGGAACTCCTGTTGCTGATTTTTCTCGCCTATCCGTTTCTGCTGGGATTGTGGCTGGGGTTTACCAACACCATACTCGGGGGCAAGGGCGAGTTTGTCGGATTTAACAACTATGCTTATCTGCTCAGCGATCCCACCTTCCGGCTGGCCGTATTCAACAGCTTTTTCTACACCGTTGTGGCGGTGATCTTAAAGGCCGTACTGGGCATCGGCCTGGCGGTTGTGCTCAACCGCGATTTCAGGTCCAAGGGCCTGGTGCGCGCCATCGTACTTTTGCCCTGGATTATCCCCACGGCCCTGAGCGCCATCTGTTTCTGGTGGCTCTTCGATTCCACCTTCAGCGGCATTTCCTGGCTTCTGATAAAACTGGGGATTATCGACCATTTTATCGATTTTCTGGGCACTCCCTGGAATGCCCGCTGGTCCCTGGTTGCGGCCAACGTGTGGCGGGGAATCCCTTTTTTCACCATCGGCCTGCTGGCGGGACTCCAGACCGTCAGCCAGGATCTATATGAAGCGGCCGAAATCGACGGGGCCGGCTCCTGGAAAAAATTCCGCAAGATAACCCTGCCCCTGTTAACACCGCTGCTTACCGTGGTCACCGTCTTTTCGACCATCTGGACCTTTGCGGATTTCCAGCTGGTCTGGATTATCACCAAAGGGGGACCGGCCAGCGCCACCCATATCTTCGGCACCCTTTCCTATGAACGGGCCATGCAGGGTGGACGGTTCGGCGAGGGTGCGGCGGTTTCAAACTTCATGCTGCCCATCCTGGTGATCTGTGTCTTGATCGCTTTTATCTTTCTCAGGAAAGAGGACTGATCCATGGGTGTTGAACGTTCCGGCTCCAAGATTGTCAAGTTTTACGTGCCCTTGGCTTTTTACCTGATCTTTCTGCTGTTTCCTTTTTACTGGATGACCATCACCACCTTCAAATCCGACCAGGAGCTCTACAATCTGAAGCTCGACCCCTTTTTCATCCACTCGCCCACGATAAACCACGTGGTCGAACTTTTTACCCAAACGATATTTTTGCGCTGGATGGCCAACACTTTTTTTGTGGCCATTATGGCCACTGCGATCTCCCTCGCGGCCAGTCTCCTGGCCGCTTATGCCATCCAGCGGTTGCGTTTTAAGACGGCGGGGCCCACGGGGGTGGCTATTTTTCTGGGCTATCTCATCCCCCAGACCATTCTGTTCATCCCGCTGGCCACGATCATTTTCAAGTTCGGGCTCTGGGATTCACTCTGGGCGCTCATCTTGATCTATCCGACCTTTCTTATCCCGTTTTGTACCTGGCTGCTCATGGGCTACTTTAAATCCATCCCCAAGGAGATGGAAGAGTGCGCCATGATAGACGGAGCCAGCCGCATTAAGATCTTTCGCAGGATCATTCTCCCCTTGTGCCTGCCGGGGGTGCTTTCCGCAGGGATTTTTTGCTTCACGCTTTCCTGGAACGAATACCTGTATGCCCTGTCTTTTATTTCCACCACCGCTAAAAAGACGGTTGCCGTCGGCCTGGTGACCGAGCTGGTGCGCGGCGACGTGTATCACTGGGGCGCACTGATGGCCGGAGCCCTCTGTGCCTCGGTGCCGGTGGCCCTGGTCTACTCGTTTTTCGTGGAAAACTACGTCGCCGGCATGACGGGCGCTTTGAAGGAGTAAAAATGGCAGAAGTACGCTTGGAAAATATCTACAAGCGATTTGGCGAAATTCTGGCAGTGGACAGTTTCAACCTGACGATCGAGGATAAAGAGTTCGTGGTTCTCGTGGGACCCAGCGGCTGCGGAAAAACCACCACCTTGCGCATGATCGCCGGTCTTGAGGGCATTACCAGCGGAAACGTGTACATCGGAGATCGGAAGATCAACAAACTGCCGGCCAAGGACCGCAACATTGCCATGGTGTTCCAAAACTACGCCCTTTATCCCCACATGACCGTGTTTGAAAATATGGCTTTCTCACTGGAAATGCGGAAACAGACCAAGGGCCAAATCAAGCAGCGCGTCCAGGAGGCCGCGGAAATACTCGGCATTGAACATCTGCTGGATCGCAAGCCCAAGCAGCTTTCCGGCGGTCAGCGCCAGCGTGTGGCAGTGGGCAGGGCCATTGTGAGAAAACCCGAAGTCTTTTTGTTTGACGAGCCCCTGTCCAACCTTGACGCCAAGCTCAGGGCCCAGACCCGGGTGGAACTCAAGAAGCTGCACGAACGACTGGCCACCACGGCGGTGTACGTCACCCACGACCAGGTGGAAGCCATGACCATGGGCGATCGCATCGTTGTGATGAAAGACGGTCTCATCCAGCAGGTGGGATCCCCGCTGGAATTGTACGATTCCCCCGCCAACAAATTTGTGGGCGGTTTTATCGGCAGCCCGGCCATGAATTTCTTCGAGGCCGAGTTGAATCCGGCGACCGACACATTCACGCTTGCAGCCGCCGGTTTCAACATCGATCTGCCGGCTGAAAGGGCTGCAAAAATAACCGCCTACGGCAAGAAGAAAGCCTTGGCGGGAATTCGACCGGAAGACCTGAAACTCGTATCAGAACACGTTGCAGGCAAAACCATCCGGGTCAACGTTGATGTGGTAGAGCCCATCGGCAATGAGACCTATGTGAATGCAACCATCGCTGATATTCCTCTGATCGCTGCGGTGGGCCGCAAGAGCCGGGTTGCCCCCCATAGCACCATTATCCTGCACCCCAATCCTGGAAACATCCATTTGTTTGATATTCAAACCGAAAAATCCGTATTTTAACTGAATGAAACCCATGGCCTAAAACTGAGGAAACCTTAGAAAATCCGACTGCTGGAAGGTTCAGGCCAACATCCCCCGGATGCGGCCTCGAATTGCCTGTCAAGCCGGAGAGAGGAAACATGACGACATCAACCGTGCTTACCATTCGGCTGCATGGCGCCGACAATGTGGTCGTGGCCCGCAAGGAAATTGCGGCCGGGAGTAAAATTGCAGAAGAGAAAATCACCTGCCGAGACCCGATTCCCTTTGGGCATAAAGTTGCCACAATGGATATTCAACCCGATGCGCCGGTGAGAAAGTTCGGGCAGATCATCGGTTTTGCTTCCCGGCTGATCAGGGCCGGTGAGCATGTTCACACCCATAACGTGGCACTGAAAGCATTTCAGCGGGATTACGCCGTGGGCTCGGAGGCCGGCACCGCCCCTGGGGACGACGGGCCGCATGAGACCTTTGACGGCATCCTTCGTGAAGACGGGCGGGTGGCTACGCGCAACTATCTGGGCGTGGTGAGCACGGTGAATTGCTCGGCGTCCGCGGCCCGGATGATCGCCGATGCGTTTCGGGGAGAAGCCCTGGCGGAATTTCCCAATGTCGACGGGGTGGTGGCCCTCTGCCACAGCCTGGGCTGCGCCATGGCCGACACCGGTGAAGGCTTTGAGATGCTTCAAAGAACCCTTACCGGCTACGCACGTCATCCCAATTTTGCCGGGGTGCTCTTTATCGGCCTTGGGTGTGAGGTCATGCAAATTGAACCGCTTCTGAAAAACAACGCCCTACCGGAAGGACCATTTTTAAAGACGATGACCATACAGGAGAGCGGTGGCACGCGGGCGGCCGTGAGCGAAGGCACCGCACGCATCCGCGAAATGCTGCCGGAGGCAAACCGCGTTCGGCGGCGTCCGGTTCCGGCCAGCCGGCTCATTGTGGGTCTTGAGTGCGGCGGTTCGGATGCCTATTCGGGCATTACCGCCAACCCGGCCCTGGGGGCGGCCGCCGACCTTCTGGTGCAGCAGGGCGGAACCGTCATTTTGGGAGAAACCCCGGAAATATATGGGGCCGAACACCTGTTAACCCGCCGGGCCGCCGGCGCCGATGTCGCCCGGAAACTTTTGGAGCGGATTCGCTGGTGGGAGGAATACACGTCCCGTCACGGCGGTCAGATGGATAACAATCCTTCACCAGGCAACAAGGCAGGCGGACTGACCACCATTTTTGAAAAATCCCTGGGCGCCGCCGCCAAGGGCGGAACCACCCGGCTGAATGAAGTCTATGAATATGCGCAGCCCGTCACGGCCAAGGGTCTCGTCTTCATGGACACACCCGGCTACGACCCGGCTTCGGTCACCGGGATGGTGGCCGGAGGGGCGAATATTATCTGTTTTACCACGGGCCGGGGATCTGTTTTCGGATGCAAGCCGGTGCCCTCCGTCAAATTGTCAACCACCACGGCCTTATACCGGCGGATGGAAGACGACATGGACATCAACTGCGGTGAAGCGCTGGACGGGCGTGCCACCATTAAGGAACTTGGTGAGAGAATTTTTCAATGCATCATCCGGACGGCCTCCGGTCGACAAACCAAAAGCGAGCAGCTCGGCCTCGGCAGCGACGAATTTGTTCCCTGGCATATCGGGGCCGTGATGTGAACGGCAGCGGAAAGGCGCTCTCTAATACAGTAGGATATTGATTGTGTGAAAGGAGTCTTCAAAATGAAACGGCGCAGCAAAGAGGTACTTGCGAGACCCAACTGGTCCATGAACCGGTCCCTGTACAAGTCAATGGGGTATAGCGATTATGACCTGGACCGGCCTTTGATCGGCATAGCCAACTCGTGGAATCGTGTCGTCCCCGGTCACTACAACCTGAATCTGGTCTCTGATTATGTAAAGCAGGGGGTTCAACAAGCCGGGGGCACACCGGTGGAATTCGGGGTCATTGCACCCTGTGACGGTATCGCCCAGGCTCACGAGGGCATGCACTTCATCCTTCCTTCCCGGGACCTGATCGCCAGCGATATAGAAATCATGATCCAGGCCCACCGGCTGGACGCCGTGGTTCTTCTGGGTTCCTGCGACAAAATCGTTCCGGGAATGCTCATGGCAGCGGCCCGCCTGGATCTTCCCGGCATCCTGGTCGTGGGCGGTCCCATGGAGGGAGGATGTGAATTCGATGGCAGAGCCGCGGATACCACCTCTGTTACAGAGGGTCTCGGTATGCTGAAAAGCGGGAAGATAGATGAGGGCACGTATCGAAATCTGGAAGACTGTGCCACTCCAACGTGCGGTTCCTGTTCCTTTCTCGGGACGGCAAATACCATGTGCTGCGTGGCGGAGGCGGTAGGCTTCTGCCTCCCGGGCAGTGCGACCATCCCAGCGACCCATGCGGACCGAATGCGCGCGGCCCAGGCATCCGGCCGCCAGATTATGGAGTTACTGAAAAGGGGCATCACTGCTCGTCAGATCATAAACCAGAAGGGAATTGAGAACGCTATCCGCCTCAGTACGGCTATCGGAGGATCAACCAACGTGGCCCTACATATCCCGGCCATCGCCTATGAGGCGGATTGTCCGGTTTCCATGGACCTCTTCGAGGCGTTGTGCCGGGAAACTCCGACCATCGCCAGAATGAACCCAGCCGCAGCACCTAATGTGCCGGACTTTCACCGGGCCGGAGGGGTTCCCGCCGTGATGAAGGGAATCCTGCCCCTGCTTCACGGCGACGCCCTCACCGTTACCGGACAGACGGTTGCTGAAAACGTGCAAGGGGCGGAATCGACCGACCGGAATATCATCAGAACAATGAAGGAACCATGGGGAGCCGGTGGGGGCCTCGCGATCTTAAAGGGGAACCTGGCCCCCAATACCGCCGTCACCAAACCGGCGGCCATCGTACCTGAGATGCACACTTTCGAGGGAACGGCCCGCTGTTTTGATTCAGAGGAATCGGCCAATCAGGCCATCCTGGAAGGAAAGGTAAAGGAGGGGGAGGTCCTGGTAATCCGCTACGAAGGCCCGAAAGGGGGCCCCGGCATGCGGGAGATGTATAATGCCATGAAGCTGCTGTACGGAAGGGGAATGGCGCTGAAGACCGCCGTGATCACGGACGGCCGGTTTTCCGGCACCAACAACGGCTGTTTCGTCGGCCATATCTCGCCCGAAGCGGCGGAAGGGGGCCCTATCGCCATTGTTGAGAACGGAGACCGGATCACTATCGATATTCCCAACCGGAGCCTTACGTTACATGTTCCGGACGACAGGATCAAAGACCGCCTCTCCAAGTGGGAGCGGCCTGAACCGAAATTTAAAAAGGGGTACCTGGCCCTCTATGAGAGGCTGGCCGAGTCCGCGAACAAAGGGGCCATTATTCAGCACAAGACCGGATAGGGCTGTTTTGCAACGAGAAATAGTTTTCTATTTCTGCGCCTTCGGTGGGCTTACCAGTGCGTCCCCGTCGAGAACCATGACGTTATCCTGGTTTACGCATGTGGTGCATAGAACAACCCTGTTTTCTTCCGACATGACTTCTTTCACTTCAACCTGCGCGGTAATGGTATCCCCCATATGCACCGGCGCAAGAAAGTTCAGTTCCTGCCTGACATAAATGGTACCGGGACCGGGCAGTCTGTTCCCGATCACGGCCGACACAAAGCCTGCCAGCAGCATGCCGTGGGCGATCCTTGTCTTGAAAAAGGTATTCCGGGCGTATTCTTCGTTGATGTGCGCAGGGTTCAGATCGCCGGTTACTCCGGCAAAAAGATAGATATCCGACTCGGAAACGGTCTTTGAAAACGCAGCGGTATCCCCTGCTTTCAGTTTGTCAATGGTTTTACCTATCATGACGTCTCCCCCAACTATTCGGCCTTGTCCATCAATTCACCCGCTGACGCCACCGCCGACCCCGCAGCACAGGGTGTTTTCCCGAAGGCATTTGCTTTCAAGATTTCAGTCGCGCCTCGTCTGCACGACTATCTCATTACACGCCTGGTAGAATATTCCTGTATCCACTGAATAACAGAGATATTTTACACCCAGGTCCCTCCATTTCCAGGCGCCTTCAACGGTTTCCACAAAGCTTCCCACAGCGATCCCCTTGGGAAGGCATTTTTCGATAATCTCCACCATCTTGTCGGTAACCATTGGATGATCGGTCTGTCCTGTGACTCCCAGGGACTGTGAGAGGTCATAAGGCCCCACAAACACGACGTCTATGCCGTCAACGGAAATGATCTCATCCACTTTTTCTATTGCCTCCGTTCCTTCGAGACCCACAATGATCACCGCTTCATTGGCCTCCTTAAAATATTGGAACCTGTCCATGGAAGAATACTTACCGGCCCTGACAAAACGGCAGACCCCCCTCATGCCTTCCGGTGCGAACTTCGCCCGTTCCATAACACTCCGAGCATCCTCGACACTGGTGATTTGCGGGACATGAATCCCCCCGGCTCCGATATCCAGGGCCTCACCGATAACGGAAGGGACCTGTTCCTTCACCCTGATAATGGGAAAAAGATTGCCTATCTGGGCTGCCCTGACAAGATCCTGGGCGGTTTGAATGCTGTTGGGCCCGTGTTCCAAATCTATAATCACGAAATCGAAACCGCCGTAGCCCAGTATTTCAATAAATCCGGGGTCACAGGTTTTTGCAAAAGGGCCCAACACATAATCTTCCCTGAGTTTGTCTTTGAACTGTCTAATCCGCTCGGTTAACATGGTATTCTCTCCTGGAATTCAATAAGAAGGTCCATCGCGAAACGTCTTCCAAAGGCTTATCCGCTGTCACTTTTTCGGAACCGCCAATACGGACCTCATAAGTTCCTCTATTCTTGCCCTCACCGTATTGAACCTGCCGAGTTCAGCATCTGAAAGGGGCTGCCTGGGGGGCCCCATCTTGAATCCTCTTGTTTCCAATGCGACTTTAAAGCCAACAGGAAACGGCAGGGAGAACATTACGCGGACCAGCAGGAGCAGAGAGAATTGAAGCTCTCTGGCCTTATCGATATCTCCTTCCTGCCATTTTTTGTAGATCCCCACCAGGATCTCGGGCAAAATCCCGGAACTCGCGGTCATGCAACCCTTTCCTCCCATCATCAGGCAGGCCAAAAAGGTCTCCTCCCTCCCTGTGAGGAGGTTGGTGTCTCCGCCTCCAAGCCTGATTTTGTCCAGGAAATGGAGAAAATCCACCATGCTCCCGGAGCTGTCCTTCACCCCGACCAGGTTCTTGCGGCGTGAAAGGCGCTCGACCACATCGTAACTCACGGGCTGCGTAAAAAGGGGAATATTGTAAAGGATGAGTGGAATATCCACGCCGTCCAAAATGGTCTCAAAATACTTTTCGATCATCTCCTGCGAAAGGGGGAAAAAATAGGGGGGCGCCGCGACCACGCCATCGCAGCCCATCTTTTTTGCCTTTTCAGCAAGATGTATAGCTTCGGTCGGGTTTGTGCTTCCAACACCAGGGGTCACCTTCACCCTTCCTTGGTTCCGGTCGACAACGATTTCCATAAGACGGATTCTTTCTTCCACACTCATGTGAATATATTCCCCAACAGAACTTACAGGAAAAAGACCGTCCACGCCGGCGTCACACAGGAAATCCACGATCCGTCTGGTCTCGCCGTCATTTATGGACCCGTTCTCTGAAAAAGGAGTAAGCATGGCGGCATAGACGCCTTCGGGTTTATACATTATCTCTTTCCATCCATGTCAAATTCTTCCGGTGTTGTTTTGATTGAAAATAAAGTGTCTTTGACGGCAGCAGGTCTACTTCAAAAGTTCTCTTGATATCACCAGTTTCTGTATTTCGTTCGTCCCTTCATAGATCTGGGTGATCTTGGCATCCCGCATCATCCGTTCAAAAGGAAATTCGGTCATGTACCCATACCCGCCCGCTATTTGAAGCGCTTTCGTAGTCACTTCCATGGCAACATCCGACGCAATCAGTTTCGAACAGGCAGACAGGTAGCTCTTCTCTCGGCCTTGCCCGACATCCACCATGTCCGCCGCCTGGTATGTCAACGCACGAGCCGCTTCTATCTTTGCAGCCATCTCCGCCATCATCCAACTCAACCCCTGGAACTTGCTGATCGGCCTCCCGAACTGCACCCGTTCCTTTGCATACGCTATGGCTTTGTCTAATGCCCCTTGTGCCAGCCCCACAGCCTGAGATGCGATTACCGGCCTCGATGTGTCCAGCGTCTTCATGGCATAAACAAATCCCATGCCCTCCTCGCCAATAAGATTCTCAGCGGGCACTTCCATGTTCTCAAACACCAGTTCCCCCGTCGGCGATCCCTTGATCCCCATCTTGGATTCATGCTTTGAAACCGAAAACCCCGGAGTATCCGAATCCACGATAAACCCGCTGATCCCGTGCACCCCTTTCGAACTGTCCGTCATCGCAAAAAGACTCATAAGGTTCGCAATCGGCCCATTGCTGATAAAACACTTGGACCCGTTGATAACGTATGTGCTCCCTTCCTTCACGGCCTTCGTGTGCATGGCCGCAGAGTCTGATCCCGCCCCAGGTTCGGTCAAACCATACGATACCAATTTGTCCCCCGATGCGATCGAAGGTCCGTACTTCCTCTTCTGTTCATCAGATCCCCCTATATGTATCGGATGCCACCCCAGAGACTGCACCTGAACAATGAGGGATGAGGACACGCAGGCCTTCGCTATCTCTTCCACTGCCAGGCAGAGATAGAGATGCCCTTGATAACACCCTCCATACTCCTCCGGTACGCTCAACCCCAGAAGACCCATCTCCTGAAAAACCTCCTTCAGATCCCAGGGAAACTCCCCCTTTAGGTCGATTTCGGCTGCCCGCGGCTCCACCTTCTCCGCCACCATCTTCCTCACCTGATCAACAAAAATCCTCTGATCTTCATTCAACAGCGCCATAGCTCTCTCCTCAAAAATAATCCTCGCCTTCAACCACGAGTAAGTTCGTCAGTCATGCAACAGGAGTATCTGCATCTGCTCAAGACCGCAGCCCGACGACCGTCCCTTTCCTTTCAAACACATTCCCCCAGGGACTTTGCCGCTGCCGGAACCTATTCCTCAATGCCGCACAGCCTCTTTGCAGCCTTCTTTTTCTCTTCAAGATTCACGGTCCTGGAGATCATGATCCTCTGCGCCTGGGGCGATCCCG
Organism: uncultured Desulfobacteraceae bacterium; assembly: GCA_964581175.1. Lineage (GTDB taxonomy): Bacteria > Desulfobacterota > DSM-4660 > Desulfatiglandales > Desulfatiglandaceae > B46-G9. The sequence goes on along the minus strand of CAZONI010000032.1, from coordinate 22,592 downwards.
CACCATGCATGGATTCCGTAAGGTATCCGACAGCCGCTGTCCCCAACGTCAGATTTTCGATCAAGCGGAGAATCCGCATCCTGTGCATGGTCGGTACCCCTGCCTTGGCCTTGTAATACTTTTCGATCCATTTCCTTGTCTCGGGTGATTCCAAATCCCGGGTGCTCGGCAAGGTCACCATCAATCCCCCTGCAATATCCTGTGCAATCCTCGAAAGTTCGTACGGAAATCGGGTGACGTTCTGCTTGTGCACGTTTGCCAGCAGCGTATTGACCGAGTAAGTGCCGCTCGGCTCTCTATGCCCTTCTGAAGCACAGGCGATACATCCGCAATACAGGGTCTCGTTCAGATGGTTCATCTCAACGATCTTGTCCTTTATGTGCGACGCCTTGTCGACACCATTGTATTCGGCTGCGGTCTGGGAGGCCCCGATTAACACGTCTCCAACTCCGACTTTGCAAGCATAGCTCTGGCGGTGGTACGAAGCAAATTTTTCCACCAATTCACCGGCAAAGTCATGCTCTCCGTACATAAACACCCGCTCCCACGGGACAAACACATCATCAAAAACCACCAGGGCCTCATGCCCGCCAAAAAGCTGGTTCCCCACGTCCAGGGTCTCTCCCTCGAGCTTTCTCGTGTCGCATGACTGTCTGCCGATAATGTACCTAATCCCTTCCGTGTCGCTCGGCAGGGCAAAGGATACCGCATAGTCTTTGTCCTCCTCCCGGAGAGCGATCGTCGGCATCACAATGATCTCATGAGAGTTCACCGCCCCTGTCTGGTGCACCTTTGCGCCCCGCACCACGATGCCGTCTTTCCGCTCTTCCACCACATGCACATACAGATCCGGATCCTCCTGCTTGTGGGGCGGGAGGCTGCGGTCCCCTTTCGGGTCTGTCATGGCCCCGTCGCAGGTCAGATCTTCCTCCTGCACATATTCCAGGTATTTCAAAAATCGCTTGTAGTACTCCGTACCGTACTTCCGATCAACATCATACGTAACAATCGACAGGGCATTCAGGGAATCCATCCCGACACATCGCTGAAAGCAGCAACCGGTGGTGCGCCCCAAAAGTCGACCCATCTTGCTCTTCTTCACCAGGTCCTCGACATTCTGGTGAATGTGGGTGAAGCGGTTTATCTTCTTCCCGGTGATGTGCGACCTGGCCGTCATAAGATCCTCATACTCGGGCAGGTGCGCCAGCTCGTACGTCTTTGCAACCGCGTTCATGGATGGCCGGATAATGGGATCATCCACGACATTTTCCACACGCTTCCCGAACATATGCACCACCAGGTTCAGTTTGCGCAGACTCTCCTCATACTCTCGTGCAGTCTTCATAAGCAATATCTCCTGATTGGAGTGAATCTCTTCCCGCAGAGCGGGAGGCATCATAAGGCATCCCTGAGGGGGCCCAGGGACAAAGCCAGTTCTTCCGTTCCGAGCAGCACGCCCTTCCATACCCCGGAGCGGTGGAACCTATCCGGGTCCTCCACCAGAGGCGGAGGGTTTAATCAAAACTCATAACGGGATAAGACCTCTTTCTGACAGCATGGTTTCATTCTCAAAGACAGACCCGGACCTATCAAATTAGTTTATACCCATTTTCAAATCCCAGCATGTTCTTTTCTTGAAACTTCTGCGGTGAAAGGAGTTTTACCAAGTCTCTCATGCTTTCAAATTCAAAAAAACCGTCCAGCTTTGCAAGAGCGCCGAGCAGGACAACGTTCGTCATCTGGGTGCTCCCCAACTCCGCAGCCTTGTGCGTCGCCTCAATTTCATATCCGTTCCTGCCGGTCCTTTTTGCGGCGCTGATTATCTCATCCTTTGAAGGATACGAGTCGATGCCAAGGTTCGAATACACCGTCGGCACGAAGTACAGATTAAGAATATAATAACCTCCTTCGTTCAACATGCCCATATTTCTCAAGAGTTCCAGTCCTTCCATTCCTATGAGGACGTCCGCAGAACCTCTGGGGATCAGCGGCGAAAAAACAGGCATGTCCGATATGCGGATATGCGAGACCACCGACCCTCCCCTCTGGGCAGCTCCTATGGTCTCCGTTCCCAACACTTCAAATCCCTTGTTTATGGCAAATTGGGACAAGACGTTGGAAGCGAACAGATTTCCCTGTCCTCCCACCCCTGCGATAACAATATCCTTTTTCATCCGATCGCCCCCCTCTTGCAGATCTCCGCGCACAGCCCGCATTTTACGCAGCTGAGACTATCAATGTGAACCTTTTTCTGGTGTTTCTCATACACCAGCGCGGGGCATCCGAAATCGTTGATACAAATCATGCAGCCGTTGCATTTCTCCTCGTCAACCTTGACCTCCAGCGGTTTAAACAGTTCAACTTCTTGCCGTGACGCCATGAGAAAACAGGGTTTCGAAGCAATCACCAAAGTCACCCCCTCTTCTTCCGCCGCCTTTTTCAGGGTTTCATAGGTGGTTTTCAAATCATATGGATCTATCCGGTATACTCTCACCCCGATTGCCTCGCCCAGCTTGTCCAAATCCACTTTCGGGACGATTTCATCGTAGAGGTTGACACCACTTCCTGCGTGCGGCTGAAAACCGGTCATGGCCGTCGTGCTGTTATCCCCGAGGATAACAACCTGGTTGCTCTTCTGATAGGCAGCATTGATCAGGCCATTGATTCCCAGATGAAACAGGGTGGAGTCTCCCACCATGGAAAAGACGGGCTTGCTTTCACCGGCAAAAAATGCTCCCGTTGCCATGGGAATCGAAGATCCCATGCAATAAATGGTGGACTGAAGCTCCATGGGCTTAAAGGAGCCCGCATCATGACACCCTATATCCCCAAAGACGATTCCCTTCTTTGCACGGGCAACGCGTTTGATGTTATACAGCAGGGCTCGATGAGCACAGCCAATGCATTGGGTGCGCGTCCGGACCGGAACCTCAATGTCGACTTCCGTGGAGTTAAAATCATCGACTTTCAATTCCCGATTGGCTTTCTTTATGGCTTCCAGAACCATGCGCACGGTCAGCTCTCCATCAGAAGGATAGAACCCCGAACGGCCATGGATCTTTACTGACAGGCCATTTTCCTGGCAGAGCTGTTTGAGCAGGTTTTCAACAACCGGCTCGATTTCCTCAAAAACGATAATCTCCTTCTTATCCTTCATGAATGCCAGGGCCTTCTTCTCCGGTATCGGCAAGGTCCCCAGTTTGAGGATGGGATACCTCTTGGAAAACCTCGTAGCTGCCTCCTTGATATACGTGTAGCCGATCCCGCAACCGACCAGGCCGATATCTCCCTCTCCCTCTTCAATGCTGTTGAATGGACTATCCTCACCCAGAGCCATGAGCTCTGAATACTTATTATTCAACCATCGATGCCTGGCCTGGGGCCTCTTGATGCCTCCTAATTCCCTGACTTCGACGGCGCTCATGATGTAACGCTCGCGATCGTCTCTCCATTTCCCTCCCGTGAAGCGGGCCGGGTCATAGTCTTCAAACTCTATCAGGGAGCGGCTGTGGCATACTCTCATGACAGGGCGAATGACAAAACACATTTGCGTCTGTTCGGACAACTCAAACGCTTCTTTTACCATGGCCTTGGCTTCTGCAGCACTGCATGGATCAAGGACGGGCAGATTTGCATACGTATGAACGAGAATTCGGCTGTCCTCTTCATTCTGCGAAGATAAGCCCCCTGGATCGTCTGCGGAAATAAGGACGAGTCCTCCTGCAACGCCCGTATAGTTCAAATGCATCAGTATGTCCGTGGATACATTCGTCCCGTTATGTTTCATGACCGCAATGGCGCGCACATTATCCAGAGATGCTCCGAGGGCCACCTCGAGCGCCACCTTTTCATTGCACGACCACTCCGCGTGAATACCAGGATATTCCACGAAGCCTTCGAGAATTTCGGTCGCCGGCGTTCCGGGATAGCCTGCTGCAACCTTCACCCCTGATTCTGCAGCACCCCGGGCGATAGCTGCGTTGCCCATTATGTATTTCTTCTCCACTCAACTGCTCCTTTATCACGATAAAATCAAATGACCGCGACACCCCGAAGTCCGATCTTGCATTGCTTCGATCGAGAGGCGCAAATCAAGAAAAGCGCTATCTATATGAGGGAAGCGTCAAATTATTGCCCAACCGCCCCAAAAGAACCAGTATCACTCGGATACCGCGTCAAAACCCGCCCAGGAAACTCGCTGGCACAGAGCGGTAATTTTCGGCCAGGTGGCCTGATGCTCTTTGGACGCAACCCATTTCAGCCTCAAGTCTTCCGTGTCAAAGGTAATATCGATCTGATACTCTCTTAGCGCATCGCGCTTCTTGAGCAGAGACGTGCGCTGGAAGCCTTCCTGAATATTTATTCCCGGCACGTATTCCCTTATAAAGATTCGAGAGCCCTTTCCTTTCCATCGACCCTTCCAATCACAGAGAAAAAGCTTCCCCGGGTTTAAGCCTGACCAACTTCACCCCTGGAGCTCTAACCTTCATCTCGGCCTCCAGCTTGTCCAGATCCAGTTGCTGGTCTTCGAATGTACCGTAATGAGTAGGCAGGAGAAAATCGGGCCACACCAGAGAAGCTGCGTAGGCCGCCTCGCGATACCCCATGTTATACTTGCCGCCAGCGGTCATGATAGCTACATTGGGACGGTAAAGGTCCCGAATTATGGGCATGTCGGCACATACGCCCGTGTCTCCTGAAAAATAGATCGTGGGACTGTTGTCAATGGCGAGGATGAATCCTACCGCACCAGATCCGGGCTGAATGGGTCCCGAAATCCATCCTTCCCCCATGATCTCCGAAGTGTGAGAAGCGGGCACCATAGTCACGGTAAAATGTTCGCTTCTCCAGCTTCCTCCGGTATTTAGAGCATAGACTTCCTGACCTTCCTTCAGGCCCTTCGAATCGGCGTAAAACCCCAGTTCCGGGGTGCAAATGAGAGTTGCCCCGGTTTGACGCACCAATTGAAAAGAGTCGCCCAAATGATCAATATGACCGTGGGTAGCGCAAACGGCTGTTGCCTTTTTGACATCGGCACACTTCACGGAGCATACGGGGTTATCGTCCAACCACGGATCGAAGAAAATAATGTCATCGCTGAATTGCACTGAAATCGACGCATGTCCCAACCAAGTAATTGTGGTCTTGCCCATCTCACCCTCCTTTTCCATTAATAACCTTCCTGTCCATACAAATCTCGGACCGCCTTTGATTTCCTTGCAGGGGGAGGTTGTCAATGCCATATCCTAAACGGCTTGAAAGCTCAGCTGCCCCTTCACAGATCATTTTGGTCAGTTCTTTGCGCCGTTCAGGATTTATGTGTGTCATCAAGACAGAGACGCTCATTGCAGCGATCATTTCGGCATTATAGTTGTACACCGGCGCGGCGATGCATTGGACATCAGGAGTCGATTCAGAATTATCAAACGCGATAAGACTCACCCGAACCTTGGCCAATTCACTTAATAACTGCGTCATGGATGTTATGCTGGAGGAAGTCATTGTCTCCAGGTCCTCTGCATTTCCATAGAGGATCCGGATCTCCCGGTCGGAGAGGGCTGAGAGCAGCATCTTGCCCAAAGCGGTCACATGAGCCGGGATTCTGCGGCCGACCGCGGAGACAAGGCGGACCGGATGAATACTGTCCACCTTTACAATGTATACCACGCTTCTTTCTTGCAGAACTCCGAGATTGACCGTTTCACCGCATTTGACGGCGATTGCTTTGGCAATACTTTGACCTTCTCTCACGAAATCCAAACTCGATGCATAGGCGCCACCTAATTCGAAGACCTTCAACCCTAGAGTAAACCTCCTCGGATTGTTCCTGTCCCGGAAAAGGTAACCGAGCTCGACGAGGGTCCGAACCAGATCGTGGGTTGTACTGCGGGGAAAGTTGAGGAGATTCACGAAATCGGGGACAGAAAATGAGTCTGAGCCATCAAGGTATAACTCCAATATCTTCATCGCACGTTCAACGGCAGAGATATTTTTCTTAACACGCATTGCAACATCCTGTCCGGTATGTTGGGCGTTGTCCAATATTTCGGACAACGCCCAATTTTTTACCAATATTAGTCGGACTCGTCAAGCAAATTCTTTTCGGAAAGGGAGGCCTTTGAAATCCATTGACCGACGATGACATTTCTGGTAAAAAAACGCGGTTTTCATTGCTTGGTTCCGAGTCAGGGCCGCGGCACCGGAAACCCTCCGAAACGGGAGCGAAACGCGCATTTACCATATGCCTTTCTAATATATGCCTTTGTTTTCGTGACGTTTCCTGACCCGCTCGCGCGAGAAAATTTGGTTCGGGGCCCGCTTAAAAGCGTCTAAAGCTGGAAATCATGTGAAAGAGGTCAGTCATGCAAGAGTCGCGACAAAATGTAGTGAATCAGCTCGAAAAGGCTCTGAATTCGGCCCAGTGGATTGACTTGGCGCCGACCATTGAAAATGGAATGCCCAGATGGCCTACACATCCCCCGGTAATAGTCAGTCGGACGCTTACGCATCCACATGACGGCGTTTTTTGTCAGAATATCTCCATGCCTGAACATGCGGGTGCGCATGTGGACGCACCTGCTCATATTCATGAAAATCTCGGCGAAAAGACCATTGAAAAGGTACAGATCGACTATCTCGTCAGACCTTGTAAAGTTGTCCATCTGGAGCGATTGGAATTGAAAGCCGGGGAAGTCGCGGAAGCGGAGCATATCCTGGAATGGGAAAAGGATTCGGGCCAGAGGATCAATAGCGACGACATAGTTCTTATTAATTTCGGATGGCTTAAGGCAAATTGGCGCTCAGACATTAAATGGCCTTATTTTTCTATGAACCAGCCCGGTCTGACCGAAGAAGCGGCCGAACTTTTTTTATCCCGAAACATTCGAGCCATCGGATCGGATACCGCTGCCTGCGGCATGGCATTGATAGAAGGAAAACCCGTACTCGATGTCCCGCCTATAGGGTGTTGGATTCATAGCCGACTTTTGTCGCGAGGCATTTTGCTTATAGAATGCCTGGCGAATCTGGAAAAGCTGCCCGATGCCTGTTATTTTATGGCCTTTCCGCTTAAAATCAGAGGGGGGTCCGGTTCGCCGATCCGGCCTGTTGCCCTCGTTTTCCAAAGCCAATGATGAGAAACCCGTCGTTCCAGGTCAAAACATAGGTATTTTAGCCTCTTGTACCAAGGGGGAACCAACCTGTTAGGTCGAGTTTGGCTTCGCACCCAAAAGCTATTTCTCCAACACTGGTTACTCTGCTTTTGCGGCAAGCGTGGCATTATGAAAGATGCTCTCCGCCAAACACGGGGATCAAGCCCTCTTCATTCAGTATCTCGATCACCCATGCCGCTGCCCCGCCAACCACTTCGGGACATTTGTCGCTATGCCCTCCCATCTCATCAAAGAGCGCCATTTGTTCGGAATCCAACAAGTTGAAATACCGTCCGAAAATCTTCTGATGAATATCTCCGCAGGTTACCGAACCATATCTTTCAACAAATCGGTCTCTTAATTTACGGGCCAGTCGGTATGCCTCAAACCGTTTTCCGATGTTATCTTTAAAATCACCCCTTTCCCGACCAACAAAATTACTCAAAATCAACACTCCACCAATGTACGCGCCGCAGTTGCCATCGTTGATCATCCCGACACCCCCGGCCAATCCGCTCATGGATTTAAACAATGCGTCATAAGGTAGATCCAATGTATCGTAGACCGCAGCGATAAAACACTGACCACAACCTCTGAACTCCTTCTCGAAATAAAACCCAAGATCATGAGCCTTTTTGGCCAGAGCTGCAACTACAGATTCATCGTTCATTTTGATGCCCCTTCCCTTTTAGCCGAGAGTACGGCCTCTCATGCTTCAATACTTCCGGCTTTCTCCACCGCTCATCACTATCGATGGCTGTCTCCTCAAAGGTGAGAACCATTCTTCCCGCGTGAAAAGAACAATGCAGATCTGCAAGAGAAAGCCGTCATATCTTGACGCCGAGGTAGCTCTCGACTTCCGTCTGGCGTGTTCGCAACTCTTCAGGAGTTCCGGAAATTCTGATATTTCCTTTTTCGATGATGTATGCCCTTTCTTCCAGAACGATATCCAACGACATTTCGTAATTCTGTTCAACCAGGAGGATGGCGACGCCCTTCTGAGAAAGGGTTTTGAGTATGTTGCCAATCTGAACCACAAGAATCGGAGCGACACCTTCAGTTGGCTCGTCCACCATCAAGAGTCTCGGATTCGTAATGACCCCTCTTGCAATAGCAAGCATTTGCTGCTCTCCGCCGGATAACGTATCGCCCCTCTGTTGAAGCCTCTCCTTCAACCAGGGAAGGTAACCAATGACCTCTTCCAGTGATCTGTCGCGGTCCTCTTTCTTGATATGCGAAAGCATCGCCAATTTCAAATTTTCAAAAAGCGACAGGTTCGGAATAATACATCGGTCTTCGGGAACCAGGGAAATGCCTTTTCGGGCAATCTCATAAGGGCGTAGTTTCACCGTATCCTCACCCAGAAATCGGATAGTCCCTTTCCTAGGACGTTGAATCCCCATGATGCTCTTAAGAGTAGTCGTTTTCCCTGCGCCGTTTCTTCCCAAAAGAACAACAAATTCCTTTTCCTTCACTTCCATGGAAACGTCCTGGAGGACATGGCTGCCGCCATAGTAGGTATTCACATTGTGTAAAACCAGCATGCTAATTCTTGCCTCCCAAATACGCCCTTTGCACTTCCTCGTTGCTGCTGATTTCCTTGGGAGTTCCCGTCGCCAAAGTCCTTCCTTCCTTGAGCACCATGATCTCGTCCGAAATCGCCATCACAACCTTCATGTCATGTTCAATCAGGATCACCGTCAGTCCAAGCTTATCCACCAGACTCCGAACCAATTCAGTTACCTGGAGGGTTTCAGCTGGGTTCATTCCGGCGGCAGGCTCATCCAGCAGAAGTATCTTGGGATTTGTTGCGAGAGCAATGCCTATTTCAAGATATCGACGTTCACCATGAGAGAGTTCTGACGCCTTCACTCCTGCTCTTTCAACGAGATGAACCTGTTCCAATACCTCTCTAGCAGCATTGTTTACAGCATACAAGGACTCGGTTCTCCTAAGAAAATTGAATGTCGTCGTTCTTGACTGGGCCGCCAGCCTAACATTTTCGAAAACAGTTAACCTTGGAAAAATATGTGTGATTTGGAAAGTTTTCGTGATCCCGATCTTAGAAATCTTATGCATGCCTTTATTGGTAATATCGACCCCTTCGAAAAATATCTTGCCTTTCGTTGGAGGGTACAGGCCGGATATCAAGTTGAAGAACGTTGTCTTCCCCGCACCATTGGGACCTATAATTGCTTTCAACTGCTTTTTGTTAATGGAGAGGTCTATGTTGTCCAAGGCCTTCAAGCCTCCAAAATACTTGCACACTGATTTCGTTTCCAAGTAGTTGTCATTCATGTACGGTTTTCCTTCCACCTTCATATTTTGTCTTAATAGTTCCAACTATGCCTTCAGGGAAGAAAAGCACCAGCGCCATGAACAGAGCCCCTACGAAAAATTCCCACCTCTCCACATAACTGCTGATTGTGCTTTGCAAAATCTGAAATACACCTACGCCGACTACTGGGCCAATGAAGGTGTGGATACCACCCAGGAGGGTCATCAGCAAGATCATTCCGGAGGTCATCCAAAATAGGGTCGAAATTGGTACGTATCCGAGATAGACTGTCAGGAGGGATCCTGCCAATGCAGAGAAAGCTCCTGAGAATATTAGTGAGACAAACTTGATCAGGACCATATTGTACCCGCACGCGGTAACTCTTTCTTCATTTTCCCGGATACCTTGCAGGACGCGGCCAAATGGGGAATCAAATATACGCCAGAGGATCACAATAGCTAGCGCAGCAATTAGAAAGGTAAAATAGTAAAGATTCCAAGAGCTCATGAGATCCACATGGAAAGGATAGTCCAGCTTTAATTTGGGGATGCTCTTCAGACCACATTCCCCGCCGGTCCAATTGCTGAGGGGGGAAAAGGCCAAAAAATAAAACATTTGTGCAAAAGCTAACGAGATCATCGCAAAATAAACGCCCTTTTTCTTTATGGAGACAGCCCCAATTCCTGCAGCAATGAGCGCACCAACCGTCATAGCAGCGATAAGGCCGACAAAGACCGGTGCGTTGAAATATCTATACATGATACCTGCCGTATAACTTCCCAGCCCAAAATAGGCGGCATGACCAAAAGAAAGGACACCTGTATGTCCCAACAGCAGATTGAACGCAAGAGCAAAAACGGAATAAATGAGGATCTCTGTTGCAAGAGGCTTGGATATGACAAGGGGTAGTAGAAGAAAGACAATGAGAGTAACCCACACGACGGGGTGGACCAACCCCTTTTTTCCTTCCTTGCCGGCGCCCATGTGCGCCTGACCGTCTTCTGCGCCGAGGAAATTCATACTCAAAACCTCCCCTCTTCTCCCAATAGTCCTCTTGGGCGCAAAATCAGGACGAGTCCCATTACAAGAAAGATGGCGGCATGGGAGAAAGCCGGCGCGAAGAGCGAAACGAATGAAACCACCTGGCCGACCAATAGGCTGCCAATGACTGCGCCGCTTAAACTCCCAAGGCCGCCTATCACTACCACGACAAAGGAGTCGATTAAAATATCGAGGCCCATGTCAGGAATGGCTGAAACCATGGGAGCCGAGATGGCGCCGGCCAGCGCTGCCAAGCCGATTCCCAGCATAAATCCGAAAGTCCAAATTCTGGAAATATTTATCCCCAGTACCTCAACCATAAGGCTGTCTCGCGTGGCGGCTCTGATAATCATCCCCAGATTGCTTTTCTTCAAAAAAAGCCAGAGGCCGAGGAAAGTGACAAAAGTCAATCCAATAATGAAAAGCCGGTATTTGGGAATGATGATCGGCCCGAGCAAAAAGGCACCCATAAATCCGGCGGGATAACCGATTCCTTTTCCTGTAAGGCCGAAAATTATCTTGATAAGATCGGGTATGCATATGGAAAAACCGAAGGTCATAAAAAGGGGATAAAAAATACCTCTTGGGTACAGGGGCTTCAACAACAGCCGTTCCGTCAATCCGCCGATAAGGCTGACAATAATCACAGCGCTGACAACGCCTACCCAGAAATTCCCCGAAAGTGATATGAGCACATAGAGGGTATAAGCACCCAGCATATAAAATGTTCCATGTGCAAAATTAACAACATCCAAGAGCCCGAGGATAATCGACAGGCCTCCGGCTACCAAAATATATATCGAACCGATGGACAGGCCGAAAATAAACTGCATCAATAACAGTTGCCAAGTGATTTCCATAGCAGCCTTCTTTAGTATGTATCTGCGTTCTGAAATCCAGGCTGGGGCAAGCAGTCCTTCCAGCCTGGATTTGCTTCAGTTGGTTCTATTTGCCTGGGAGTTTAATTTGGGCGTACGGGAAACCTTTGGCATTGTTCTCACAGGTCTGCATTGTATCCCAGTAAGGAATTTGCGTTACAATATCGGCAACATCCCATCCCTTAGCCTGTTGCCCTTTGCCCCTAAGAATGAAAATACTCTGTGTTCTTGCCTGATCACAAGCCCTGAAAGCTTCCGGTTCTTTATTGTATTGGAATGCAAAGCCTTTTAAGAAGGATATCAATTTGGGGACATCAGTTGCTGTCCCGGTTTGCCGCATTGCCTCCAAGACTGCCCTTGTTCCCACATAGGCAGAATCCGCATCCGCAGTAGGAATCCTTCCATACTTATCCTTGAATTTCGTCACAAACGGCCGTGCGTTTTCGTAATAATCCTGGAGTTTCCAATAGAAAGTCGAAGCTCCGTATATATTTTGATCGCAAAGCGGTCCCAGTTCCTTGAAATCAATGATTTGGCCTTTACATAACGCAATCTTGACTTTCTTGGTGAGGCCCACCTCAGCAAACTGTTTGATGGCTGAAACAAGGGATTTTCCTGCAACAGCCATGGCAAGTACATCCGGTTTCTTCTGCATGATTTGCGGAATGAATGCAGAAAAATCGGGGGTGCCTATCGGAAGATAGATAGCCCCCTTGAATTCCGCCCCCTCTTTCTCGCTCTCAGCCAGCCAGCCCCTGAGATTATCCCAACCCCATCGGTAATCATACCCAATAAACATCCATTTTTTCCCCAGATTCTTGAAAGAATATTTGGCCATGGCTTGTCCGGACTGAAATGGAACCAGACCTGCGCCGAAACCATAGCCGCAAAATTCTTTATACCAAGGTATGCTTGTATGGCAGAAGCTCATGTAGAGAAGCTTATTCTTGCACGCCCATTCATTGACCACGAGAGAGATACCGCCAGATAAACTCCCTATGATCACTTTCAGGTTATATTTCTCAGTCATTTCTTTGAAGCGTCGCAGAGCTACATCGGACTTCAGTTCTGAATCCCTGATGTACAGTTTTACCGGTTTCCCAAAAAGGCCGCCCGCCGCGTTGACCTCTTCTACGGCCATTTCAGCGCCTCTTTTCATGTCAACGGCAAAAGCGCCGTAAGCTCCGCTCAGTGGAATGGTCATTCCCAACTGAGCCTGTTCCGCTGCATAGGTAGAACCAAAAAGCAAAATGGTTGACAACAAACCCAAGATCACAAAAAGTCTTTTCATTTTTTACCTCCACTCGTATTCATTTTGGGTGATAGTGGTTCTACACTTCCCTTTGTCTCCTTTCAGCTCCCTTCCTCACCTCCTTTCGCTGCGATTCCTGCCGTCCACAATAACGGAGAAGACTAATGTATACCTTTGAGATCGTCGACATTCTGCGACATGGTCAAAAGAGTGCGTTTGAAATTAGTTCTCACCAATTACGATCAAGCCGGTCCCGAATCTGCTGAATTTCTCCACACGCCTTCGTCAAAAAGACGATCCTTGGCGGATCCTAAAAACCCTTTGTTTTACCTTGATCTATGAGGTGAAGTTCAAAATGTTCAAGAGTTTCGGCATGGGTACCATCGAAAGGTCGAGATGCCAACAGTGTGTCCCGTATTTGTTGCCTTCATCTGCTCCGGGAATTTTGTTTTGCCGGGAGCACGCTTCCTGATGGCCTGTCATCCCAGCTTGCCGATCCTTTCTAAATCGTCAGCGACGGAGCCGAGGTCCAACTGTTCGAGAGTCTTTCGATAAGGGAAGCTGTTTTTCTTATTCCACCCATGCAAATCATAATATTCATCAAGCATCTTATTGTACTTCTCCTTATCAATCCTCCATCCTGCCAGATTGCCTGACGGGATGGGTTCATTCAGATCCCTGGGTGTCGGCATGTCGTCCTTTCTGTCAAAATCCGTAAATTTCAGGTTTAAGGCCTTTTCCAGATTCAGTTGCCTTATAGCCATACGTTTCAAATCATTCACGGACGTCTTCCATCCTGTCGCTGCCGAATAAAGCTCGGCCATCTGCAGCAGATCAGTCTGTTCCACATCAAGGCATGTGGTACTGTAAAGGCAGATGCCTAAACAATTGGCGATTCTTGATACGGCCTCCATATATGTTACCGCTTGAGCTTTCCCTTCATATTCAAGGGGATTATCAATATTCTTGACGCCATACACTTCCAAGGCCTTTGCCGGATCCAATCCTGGTGTTGTCTCCAGTACGATGGCTCCGGAGGTATGCCCGCCGCCTCGCGTAGACGTTACCGTTCCAAGCATCCAACCATTGGACCCCCTGCACGGCTCATAGAGATCCTGCCCTTTAATATTAAGAGCATAGTAGCTGCTGTCTCTGCCAAGTATGTCCGATGCCCGGGCGCACCCTTCCGCAAGGAGATCGCCAAAGCCTTTGCGCCAGCTGATCATTTCTATCAGTTGCAGGGCTGTCTCCGCATCACCCCAATCGAGCTTAATACCGCCCGTATCTCTCTCATCTATGATTCCTCTTTGGAAACACTCCATGGCCCATCCGATAGCCCCCCCGGCTGCATCGACGTCAAGGCCCATTTGATTGCAGAGGCTGTTTGCCTTGAACATGAACGTCGGTTCCCAGATGGCCAACCGTGTCTGCAGAGTGCCGACCACTTCGTGCTGACAGGCCTCTGTCTTCAAGCCCGCCCAGGGTCCATCTGTAATGTACACATGCCGCCCGCAGCCCAAAACACATCCGGGAAAACTCTGATGCGACACCTGGTATTTGTCGATAGATCTGTTCGGATCAATGGCTTCCACCATTCCTTCAGGCAGGGAACATTCCTGGAAATTCTTGTAGGAGAGACCGCAGACCTCCTGCTTCCTGGGAAGGCAGAAAAGCGTCCCGTACTTCCGGAATTTCTCCCGAATATTGGCGCGTGCAAACATCTTCCGCACTTTGGCGACAGTCTCCATAAAAAGTGCCGGATCAGCGACCTCAATGCTGCCGGTCCCTTTCGCGACAATCGCCTTGAGGTTCTTCGAACCCATAACGGCGCCTATACCGCAGCGGCCGAAGGCCCTGTTCCTGTCCTGAATGATGCAGGCGCCCCGCGCTAGATTCTCCCCTGCAGGTCCAATGGATATGGCGTGTAAAGTTGAATCCTGAAATCCCTCCCGAAGGGTTGAAAGGGTTTCCCATGTGGTTTTTCCCCACAGATGAGCGGCATCGCGAAGTTCCACATGGTCATCGCATATCCAAATGTACACCGGCTTGTGTGCCCTGCCTTCCAGTATGATTGAATCATATCCCGCGTATTTCAGTTGCCCGCCCACATAGCTGTCACTGCAGCTGCTCGCCCATCCGCCGGTCATGGGTCCCAGAGCGGCCGCATTAAGCTTGCTTGCCCCAGGGGCCGTAGTACCGGCCAAGGCTCCAGCCCCGAAGATAAGCCTGTTCGATGGGTCATAGGGAGTAACCCACGACCGAAGTTCATCGTAAAGGACCTTGACTGCAATGCCGGAAGACCCGATCCATTCCTCAGCATACCTGGATGTCGGCTCGCGCGAGACCGCACCCGTCGACAAGTTTATCCGTAGTATGCTTCCACCATATGAATACAAGGCATCCTCCTTCTCACCTATCCCCTTGCTATTTTTCTCTTCCTGAATTCCTCCAGGATGCCGGTGAGGCCCCCGGCCTCACAGCAGTATTGCACACAGGAAGGGAGTTCATCGCCTGCGCAGAGGTCACATGAAAAGGCTTCGCCATCCCTCTCTTCATACAAAACCACCTCGAAACCGGTGCCTCGCTCTTTCTCAATAATTCGTATGCTGGAGACACTTGGATTGAATTTTCCCATGTGATGAAATGAGCAAGCCATCTCGCACGTACGGCATCCCCCACATTCAGGAAAATCGAACAGCATCAATCTGTCTCCCCATTTCTCGTTCCATGACCTCCCATCCGGGTTACAACATCACCGTCTTCCCGCAACGAATGAAACAGAAGCCGTTTTCAAAAAAGCCCGTTGGGTTTGGAAGGGTCCCCGTATCCGTACTCCCAGCTCTTCTTCCAGTTGAACCGTTCCCGCCAGTCGGGGTACATGTAACGCCCAATATTTTGGTCGTCCGGATGCACATATCGTGCTCCAGGTCGAAGTACGACTGTCTTTATGTTGCCCTTGCTCTTTTTGGCAATGATATATTCCAGCAAATCCGGTTCTTCATAGCAGTTGGCCCAGTTGTCCCAATGCATTGGGATAACCACCTTGGCATTGAGCGCCTCCGCCATGCGCCACACGTCCCAGGGGCTTGCCTTGTCCGTATATCCCGGTGCATTGTTCCCCATATTCACGGTCATCATATCGATCTCATATTCCTCGCCAACCATCCTATACCCGTTGTGATAGTGAGTGTCTCCCAGAAAGGCGAAATTGCCCGCCTCAGTCTTGAATAGATAAGTGACCGTGCATTCTCTGAACGCCATGGGTGTAGTCACGCCCGTATTGATGACCGTTACATCGAAATTAGGTGCAAAGACTACCTCCATGTCTTCGAGGGTGATACTCTTGCCCCACTCGGCCACGGTGATCCGATCTTCGGGTACTCCCATGTTGGTTTTCATCAAATGCGCTGCCTTCGCAGGTGCTATGAACCTGGCGTTGCTCGTTTGCAGAGCCGCCTGGATCGCGTAGTAATCCATGTGGTCCTGATGTTGATGAGTGATAAAAACAGCATCCCATCTCTTGAATTTCCAGGGATCGATGACATGAGGGTTGATCCTCATCCAATGTATCTTATCGGAACCGGCCTGCTTGCAGACCCCGCAATAGGAATAGTCCGTGAACAAAGAGGGGCCTGCGTAGAGGTCAATGGTAAAGACCGCTCCGGCCCGGGACTTCAAGGCATACGAAGGCCCTCCCAAAAACCAGCAGACGCCTTTTCCTTCCTGAACTTCATAGGCATCAATCTCGTAGTTCAGGAATGTTCCCCATTCAGGAAAGACTTCCTTCAGCCATATATCCCGGTTCATGGGACGGCGCAATCCAACGGTGCCGCCATCCATCACACCCATTTCATCATATTTGACGACGCTTTCTTCTGACATAGCATACCTCCTCGATCATGTGATGAATAAGGCCGGGGATCGGTACCACGGCCAATGTTTCCAGACCGCACTTTCCCGGCATCTCCTCGTCCCCGTCTGAGACATTCCCGAACATTCCCGACGGCTTGACATACTCAAATTTCCTTCACGGCGAGATGCAGAATCTCTCTGGCCTCTGCCGGGGTCGCCGGTTCACGATTGGCCATGCGCGCTATGTTTGCCGCTTTTTCCACCTGATCCCAGCTCCCTTTGGCCTTTTCCCTCCTGGCAAAATCGATGTAAATATTATCCTCGAGTCCGACTCGGATGTGGCCGCCTGAAATAGCCGCTGCCATGGCTGCCGGAAAACACGCGGGACCTACGCCGATTGCCTGCCAGGTACTTCCGGCCGGAATGCTGTGGCGGAAGGCATTCAGATTGTCGAGACTGAATTCAATCCCTCCGATTACCCCGAACACGAAACTGAAGTGAAGCGGCTTGTCAAGAAGCCCTTTTTGAGCCACCCAGGAGGTATTTGTCACGTGTCCGATATCAAAGCATTCCAGTTCGGGTTTAATCTTCTTTTCCTGCATGACCTTGGCGAATTTCATGGTTAGGGAAAAGGGATTCAGGTAGGCTCTATCCATGGAAAACTCATTCTTTTTGAAATCATACAGAGAAAAGTTCATTGTACCGGGATTGAGGGATGCCAAATCTGAATCAAAGTTCAGGATTCCGGCGCCCCTCTTTTCAAAATCGTCCTCAAGCCCGATGCCGGTGGTGAGGTTGACCAGCAAATCGGTTTTCTCACGGATGCCCTCCACAATCGGGCCAAGATATTGAGGCTCCATGGTCGGTTCACCCGTATCGGGCTTGCGCCCGTGGATGTGGACCACCGCGGCTCCTGCTTCGCGGCAGCGGACAGCCTCCTCGATAAATTCCTCGGCAGTGTAAGGCACATTCGGATTGCTCTTCTTGTACACCCAACTTCCCGCCAATGCTGCGCTGATAACTATCTTGTCAGTCATCTTTCCTCTCGCTTCTTTTCATGGTCATTATAATATTTGGTTCTAGCCGCAAGGTTGAAAGGGATCTTTTTCCGCCGCCACGGAAGACCTCCCACGTCTAGAGATCCGTCCGCATTTCAGTCAATCCTGTGACAGTCCCCTGCTTTTTCTTTACCTGACTGTTCTTCACTTTTGCCAGCATGATCTCCGTTGTCGTAAATACCTTTGCCTTGAATAAATGGCCGCCGAACAGATTCCCGTATGCCGTCCCTAATGTACAATGAAGATGGATCACCGGGTCACCCTCCTTCAAGTCCCCAAACTTCCCCACCAACGGAACTATATTGCCCTCAAGCGTCAACAACTCGTAGGGGCCGTACTCCTCCATCAGATTTGTCTTGTCCACATTCACCGGCAGATCAATTCCGGTCTTCAGGTCCCGAAATGCCACGTCACACAGGCTTCCTATCCCTGAGAGCACAACCGCTTGCTTAATGCCCTTTTCCTTGACCACCTCCGTCATCCTCCCAAACAAATCCTCCCCAGGTCGAAACCTGGTAAAGTAGACTTCCGATAAGTCCACCTCCTCTATGAACCTGGGCTCCAAATCTTCAAACTTCTTATCCTTAAACATTTCTCATCTCTCCTTTTCCCTTTGATGTTTCTTGCCGCACCCTCTATCAACCCCCGTCTCCCGGCAAAGTCTTCAATTCCTTCAAATCCTCGATCAGATCTTCAAGACCCAACTGTTTCAGTGTTCCAAGAAGGGGCCTTCCTGTGCTGGTATCCCATCCCATTAAATCGTAGTATTTCTCAAGCATCTGGTCCCAACCCTCCATAGGATTATAGCCCACACTTGGACCGTCTATAGGGACGGAACCATATCTTTTCGAAGGTCTTTCCATCTCTCTCCTTAACCCGTGAATGAAATTGAAGACCCTGAGTTGGTTGACGATCCTTTTCCCGATCGTGAATACGTCGTCCAGTTTCAAATCCCAGCCGGTCACTGCATTGAGACATTTGAGCTGGAGTTTGGGGTCAGTTGCCGCTATGCGGCAAGTTCCCAAACAGTCATCAAACATCCGAACGCCATTAAACCTCGCATTCATCTCGGGCATCTCTTCATGCGACAGGGGATCCTTCACAGCAGGCAGATCCACCAGTTGAGGGTGAACCCCGGCCCAAGTGCTCTCAAGCGTACTCGTATTGGTTACGCAGGTATCAAACAGTTCCGAAGACCGCGCACCTCTATGATCATGCGTCCTCGGACTCGACCCTTTGTACGTATACACAGCCCAATCAGCCGCTTCCCCTCCTATCTTTTGAGAAGCCCTCATGACCCCTTCGGCTAACAGATCACCGATTCCTTCCCTCCTCGCGATCTTTCCGAGCATGGTCTTGACCCCTTCCACATTTCCCCATGCCATATCCACTCCGTCAAGGTCCTGCAGGGAAAATGCACCTTTTTCATAACACTCCATGACCCATCCAATGGTCCAGCTAGCCTCGTTACAGTCAAGACCTAATCGATCCACTTCTCTAGCCAGCATGACCACCGCCCCAAGCTCTGTATTTCCAATCTGTGGACCCCAAGACGCCAGCTGCTCGTATTCGGGTTCCTCTCCAATAAACCCTTTATAAGGTCCCTCCGTCACCTCCACTTCTTTTACGTGAGCCACATGACATTGATAGCAAGGTTGCGATTTGATCTTATAATGCGTCCGCATATACTGCCCATTCATCTTCTCATTCTCAGGAAACAGGTTCGTTGCGTAGTTTCTCACCGGCAATGCTCCCATATTATGAATGGGGGAAAATCCTCCACCGGTACCCCACTGATAAAAAGGTCCAAATGTCTTGGCATGGTCAAACATGGCGAGATTGTTCTCTTTTAATCCCTCAGAATCTATAATTGAAAAGTTCCTCTTGCTCCGGTATGTGACGACCGCCTTCAGGTTTTTCGACCCCATTACAGCCCCTAGACCGTTGTGGGCTGCAAAATGGCCATTATCTCCGCCGATTGCGGCATGGCGCACAAGATGCTCACCAGCGGGACCAATTCCATATATGCTTATCTGCTTTCCTTTAACACCCAGCTCCTTTCTCAGTGCATCCTCCATTTCAAACAAATCTTTACCCTTCAAATGACGGGCATCGCGCAGTTCAGCTTTCCCATCCTTGATCAACAGATAGACGAAATCCGGCGCCTTTCCCTGAAAAATGATTCCGTCAAACCCTGAAAACTTGAGATAGGCACCAAAATATCCATTTGCCTGGGAACAGCCGGCCAAGTTCGTCATGGGTCCTTTGCTCGAAACATTGAACGTTCCTGCACCGTACACACCACTCCCGGCAAGGGGTCCGGTCGTCCAGATCATCCGGTTTTCCGGATCCGACCATCCAACTCCGCCGGGGACTTCCTGGTACAGGTATCTGGCGCCAAAACCTACACCGCCCACCCACTTTTCAATGAAAGGGGCATCCAGTTCCTCTGCGACGCTCTTTCCATTCGAGAGGTTCACGCGCATGATCTTTCCAACATATCCGCCTATCGCCACTGTTCTTCCTCCTTGATTTTCTATTCCGCCTTGCTTTTCAATCTACAGAAACTTTTCCAGCAACGCTTCGGCTCGCTTCGTATTGAACACTCCGCACTGGCAGGGCTTGGCCAGTTCGAGTCCGGCTTCCTGAAGTGTCTTCTTTCCTTTCTTAATCTGCCTCACCAATTCTCTTACCAGATTGCTCGCCACCATGCCGTGACCGCACATGGTCGTTATTTCCAACACCGGCTTTTCCGGCAGCAGCTCCACCCTGCCGTGGATTCCGCCTGAAAATTCTACCGTGTGCATCTGCAGCCCGGCCCGTTTGCACTGTCGATTAATGTCCTCCACCAATCCACTCACAACCACTGAATTTCCCAACTGGGCAGCCTCAAGTTCTTCCAATATCTTGCCCACCTCTTTCTTGTCCCTGAACACAAAATGCACAATAGAGGTGTCCTGGATGCCGTGGTAAATGGTATCCCTGTCACAATTCAGGATATTTCCCGTCTTCATGTCCCCGCAATTAACCCAATCATGCTTTTCGAGGATCTCGAAAAATTTGCGCATTTTCCCGGCAGAACCTTTGGCATTTACCGTTTTCGCGGCCATGGTGAAAACGATAAAGTCTTCCCGCAAATTCCGGTCTGTCCCAGCGCGATGAAGTGTATGCGTCATGCCTGATCTCTCTCCTTATCTATCCATTAAATGCAGGGCGTCCCAGTCCCACATTCACTTTCCCGTTCAGTGACCTCTCCAACCCTGCCTTCTCCACTTCAGCAATAATCGGAATGTCCCCGTTGGGGGCGACCTTGCAGATGAGGTCCAGACTAAATACCGTCCCAATCTCAGTCGCCGTCTCCCTGATAACGGAAAAGACCTCCTGTGCCTTCTCAACCGGGATAGTGAACTCCACAATCGCGGACAGGACCTTTTCCTCCAGCACTTCCCTTCGCAACTCTCCGGTGACCGCGTCCGCAATCAACTGGGTCAAGGGGTTATGGGGCTCCAGGGTTATCCCCATCTTCACCAGCCTCTTTATCAATTCCTCGGCATCTCTAAAGCGCGTTCCGGTGCCGGGACGCCCCAATTCCATACCAATCCCTATATAACCATCCGGATACCTTCCGGTTACGTCATTGGTCTTCATCTCCTCCGTCCCCCTCCCGGGAACATCGGTGCCTTCATGTACATAGAGGGGATCACTAAAGGCTTTTCGAAGGATTCGCGGCCATCCGAGTTCCTGCTCATAAATGGCATCCGTGGGGCATACCCCTGTTCGCAGACAGACGGAACATTCAACACATTCGCTGAGATCGATTTCTGCAAAGGATCTCTCCTTTTCTCCCTTCCTCTTCTTATGGAAAATAATCGCCTCCATGGGGCAATAAGGCACACATTTTCCGCACCCTATACAGGTCTCCTTCCGGATGAGCATTTCACTGTCCTCTTTCTCTCGATTGGCCGGCATCCCTCTCAGGATGCCTATTGTTCAAAAAATCAAGCGGCTGGAATTATTCCCACGAAATATCATTCTCCATTAATCTCTTGACGAGGGAGGCAATGTGGTCTTCCATATGCTTCCGGGCTGCTCCAGGGTCATGTTGTTCAATGGCTTTGTAGATCTCTCTGTGATACGCGATCGCAGTTGATACACTTGAAGGCTCCTTCTCAAAATACTTGACAATAAACTGGTGCAGGATTTCCCTTATAATCCCCAGGACCTTTGCCAGGACCCGATTCTTGGAAGCCTTTGATATGTAAATATGAAACAGGACGTCTCTTGATATGAAATTTTCGAGATTTCCCCGGTCAAATTCGCTGGCCATGCCCTCCAACTGGAGTCTTATCCTATCGATATCTTCCTTCCCTGCATGTTCTGCAGCAAGGGCAGCCACAACTGGCTCAATATGAAACCGGGCTTGCAGGAGTTCGGCGGCAGATGCCTTGTCCATAACGAGCAAAGAGGCCAAGGAATTCATGACGTCGGCAGGGGTCGTCATCTTTACAAATGTTCCGGAGCCATGCTTTGCTTCAATAAGTCCCATCAGGGCCAGGCGATTCAGTGCCTCTCGCAATGAGGCCCTGCTCACACCCAAATCCCTGGCCAGCTCATCCTGGGAGGGAAGCATGTCTCCTTCCTTGAATTTGCCGGCGACGATTTTGTCTCTGATCTCCAGAACGATATTATCTATAAGACTGGTACGTTCCAAATTCTCTCCAGACCCTCAAACAAAATTTCAATCCAGGATCAACATGCCTGCCAACCGGCAAAGTTATCTGTTTTCCTGGTCATCAAGTCATCTGATGACCATACTTCTATGAAATCTGTGCCCGCCTGTCAAGAAAAATATTCCTTCTTGGGTGCCTTAAACCAGGATTTCTCGCCTCCTGATAAGGCGAGGTTGAGCCCGCCGCAGCGGCACTGTGTCCCAGTCCCGCCAGAAGGCTGTTGAACACAGGCTTAGTTCCGCGCGGTGCTCAGTTGTGAATCCCCGAAAAGTTTAGTCCAAGCCCTCCTTATCTTTCCTTATCTTCCAGGGCCCGCAGGATCATCTCGGGTGTAGTCGGAAACTCGGTGATC
>CAZONI010000031.1:0-36770 GCA_964581175.1 uncultured Desulfobacteraceae bacterium | reverse complement strand
TTTGCACGGCGAGAATAGCGATGCCGAGAACAGCGCAGTTTGTCGTGATCAGGGGGAGGTAGATCCCCAAGGCCTGATAGAGCGCGGGAACAGATTTCTGCAAGAACATTTCCACGAATTGCACCAGTGCCGCAATGACCAGAATAAAAGCGATAGTTTCCAGATATTCCAAGTCAAAAGGTACCAGGAGGTACTCCTCAACAATCCAGGTGGCGGCACAGGCCATGACCACGACAAAAACTACAGCCATAGCCATTCCGATCGCGGTGTCGATCCGGGTTGAACATCCCAGGAATGGGCAATTGCCGAGATATTGGGCCAGGATGATGTTATTTACGAAAACAGCCGCCACGAGTAAGAGAAGATAATCAGACATGGTTCAGTCCTTTTTTAATAAACTACCGTTTTTGCCTGGAGCTGATAAAATTCATGAGAGCCAAAATGAGACCGAGACAGAGAAAGGCTCCAGGGGGCTTTAACATGACACCGAATGGCTTGAATGAGGACCACATGACAGGCACGCTGAAAAAAGTGCCATGCCCGATAATTTCACGAATGGCTCCCACGACGAAAAGAGAGATCGTAAAACCGATGCCGATTCCAAGCCCGTCTGCCAGAGATGGAAGGACCGGGTTCTTTGAGGCAAAGGCCTCCGCCCTTCCCAGGATAATACAGTTGACCACGATAAGTGGAACAAAGATTCCCAACGCCTTATAGAGTGGATAAGCATAGGCCTGCATGTACAGCTCCGCCAGGACGACAAAGGAGGCAATAATCACAATAAATGCCGCTATCCGCACATTTCTCGGGATTAATTTTCGGAGCATGGATATAAGAAGGTTTGAAAAAACCAGTACGAAAGTGGTGGCAACCCCCATGCCGATTCCATTTTTTGCTGAAGTAGTGACGGCCAGGGTTGCACATATTCCCAGGACCAGCCGAAACGGCGGGATTTCCTTCCAGAGACCTTTTGTAAATTCCTGCGTAAGGGTGGGCATCAGCCGATCTCCTTTTTAATCTTCGGGAAAAGCTCCAGCGCCTTTCTCACGGCCGCGACAACCCCTTTACTGGAAACGGTCGCTCCACTGACGGCATCTATTTTTCCGCCCTTGGCCGAAAGGTTAAGGCTGTCTGACAGGGCCATTCCTTTGAACTGCTTCGTAAACGAGGGTTCAACCACTTTCGAGCCCAGGCCCGGCGTCTCCGACTGGGTCGTAATGCGGATCCCCGTGATTTTGCCGGCGGTATTCACGCCGACCATAACGTGTATGAGACCCTCGTGGCCCATCCCTGCCGCTTCATAAGCCAACCCGATAATTTTGCCGTCTTTTTTCGCGAGAAAGATATTCCTGGTGAGAGGCCGGCCCTTCTTGTCTTTTCCCATTTTCAGGACGACGCGATCTTTGATGGGATCATTATCATACGAGGTGAGGACTGCCTTGATGGATGGGGCTTCCACATATTTCAGGAGCTGGTATTCACGGGGAGCCTTGGTGACTTTGTTCGCATATGCCAGTACAAGCGCCGAACAGGCGCATATGACAGTCAACACCACAATCATTCTGATAAGGCTACGCAATTTCTTTCAACCTCCCCACGGTTCTCGGTTTTACTCTGTCCAGTAAGGGTGTTACCGAATTCATCAAAAGTATCGCGAACGGCACCCCCTCCACATAAGAGCCCCAGGTTCGTATGATCATGGTGAGAACACCACAGCCGATGCCATAGAGCACCATCCCTGGGCCTGTGACCGGACACGTCCCCTTTTCAGTGGCGAGAAAAAAGGCACCCAGAAACATCCATCCCGAAAGGATATGAAACGTCGGAGAAGCATAGGTCTCGGGATCAATTTGCCAGAAAATAAAGCCGAAGATCCAGGCAGAGGCAAGAAATGAGAGAGGGATATGCCAGGTCAGCCTCCTCCGGTAAAGGAGATAAATCCCTCCAAGCAGGATAGCCAGGACACAGGCAGTGCCGATCTCCGCGGGTACATTCCCCAGAAAGAGATCCTTCCAGGGAAGATCCAGGATTTCATCCACGCCGCTGTCTTTTAGGGCGATAAGCGCGGGGTCGGATAGAAATTCTCCCGGTTTCAGCAGAAACTGCGGGTTCGGCATGGGAAAATACGTCAGGATATCCTTGTAGGAGATGCTCAAACACGCCCATCCCACAAGGACTGAACTGAATGAGTGATTGCCGAGGCCCCCAAACAGCTGCTTGCCCACGAGAATGGCGACAAACGCCCCCAATACGGGCACCCACCAAGGGTTATTGGAGGTGAGTATGAGGCCCAGGAGGATGCCTGTTATGAGTGCGCTCCCGTCGCCTATCGTGATTTTCCTGCCGATAGCCTTCTGCCAGAGGAATTCGGTGAGGACTGCTGAAATCGCGCTCAATGCGATGATCAGCAGGGCCGACCATCCGAAAAAGAACCACCCTGCAAAAATAGCGGGAACAAGCGCAACGATAGTTTCCAGATGCATCTTCTTCAGAGAATCTCCGGAGTGGAGATGGGGAGGTATGGAAACATAGAGCTCCGGTCTTTTCATGATTCTCTCCTTCCGGCTTCAATCTCCTGCTTGCCGAAACGCATGAGCTGCACCATGGGACGATTTACCGGACAGACATAGGCGCATATGCCGCATTCGATGCAGAAAAAGAGATCCAGTCTTTCGGCGGCATCGAATCTTCCGTATTCACAATTCTTGCTGAGTTCGTTTGGGAGAAGTTTCATGGGGCAGTGCCGGACACAATACCCGCAATCCATGCAGGGTTCATCGGAATAGCGCGTTATTTCCCTTTCAGTCTGCAGGATGATTGAATCCGTCTCTTGAGTTACCGGAACATCAAGTCGGTGCAGGGCGATACCGAGGAAAGGACCACCGCACAGCACCTTGGCCAGGTTCATCTTGGATAGAGAAAGGTGTTCCAGAATATCTTTGATCAGGGTTCCTTCCCTGACGCGCACCAAGGTATCAATGCCTGACGACGGCGCGGTGACCTGGACCACAGTGTCCAGACGGGAAATTTCGCCGCGGGCCGCATCGCGAACCCTCAGGGCCGTCGCAACATCGATGACAACAGTGCCGAACGCTCTGCTCCCTCCCGAGTTTGGCGGGAGTTCCTGACCGGTCAGAAAGGGAACCAGGACTGGTTCAAGGGCTATCGGGTACGTGTTCGGGCAGAAGATGGGATCGGCCCCGACCTCCCGAAGCCTTTCCATAAATTCATCTGTCAGCACGTATCCCTTTGAGACCGCGAAAAATGCGCGGGAAGCTCCGGTTGTCTCTTTGAGAATAGATACACTTTCAAGCAGTTCATTGCCGTATAGCTCAATGAGCGCCTTTCGGATCCATACGCCCGGCTGCCGATCGATGCCGTTTATGATAAGACAAAGAATGGGTTTTTCGAGCTCTCGAGCCAAGGGAACGAAGGCGGATGGAACCAGTTCAGGTTTCCTTAGACGCATCGCAAGGGGCAGGGGAGAGGGATCAACTTCCCGAATCCCTCCTGCGTGGATCCGCCGGGCGAGTTCGTGAGGATTGTCCTGGAGAATGCCGGTTCCCCTGGCGGGGATACCTTTCTCCTCGGTTTCGATAACCAGGGCCGGTCCTTCGTCTCCGAAGCAGGTCGGCGACGAGGTGATCGCTGAAACGCGCCCCGTGACCGATGCGAGCAGAGGCGGGAGCCATTTCTCAGCTCCTTTCCCGACTATCTGACCTGCCTGGACATGGTCTCCGGGGGAAACGAGCGGGGTCATTTTCCCGTATTTGGAGATGAGAGGCAGGATAACACGCCCCGGGAGAGGGAGATCCTGAATTTTGGGACTCGGGAGACGGCCGTAGTCAGCGGGGAAAGAGATTCCTTTTAGTCTTTTCATATAATCACCAGAATGTTCCGGATATCTTGTGAAATTTGGAACGTATGGACATTTATAGAGATCTGCTGCCATTTGTCAAGGAGGTTTTTCCATGTCCCTGACTTTTTGTTGTGCTTTGAAAGGCTCCTGCATTGCAAGGTTTATGAGCCATAGAGCGCTTCGCCGGAAAAGAGTGAATGCGTCACAAGAATGACGCAATACTGCATTCGTCGTGGGCTCCGCTACTCCTATCTAAAGAGAATTCGAATGAACCACCCTGCCGCAAGCAGCCGGGTATCCCTCTGTTGTCATTCCGGAAAGCCCGCCGGGCTTATCCGGAATCCAGATTCCCGCATTCGCGGAAATGACCGCAACGTCGCAAGCGACGGAGTATGTAACCCCGTGTAGCAATAAATTGGCCTCACCATGGAAGTGTCTGTAATGGCATGGATATTGCTTTTATGCTCAGATGACGGGCTCTTGCCCGCTTAACCACAGTACTTACCGGAGGAGACGTGGGGAGAAAATGGCTTCCGACGCCAAGGAAAAGCACTCATCGTACTCAAAACGCGAGGATTTTATCCGGGCTGTAATCCCTCCCCTGTTGAGCATCCTCCTTTTCGGCCTGGCAACGTGGCTGTTTTTTCTGCCGTCTTTGAAAACACATATTTTGAACGACCGACGGGAAATGCTCGCTCAGCTGACCCAGCTGTGCTGGGATATCATGGAAGACCTTGAACTACAGGTAAGATATCGTCAATTAACCAGAAAGGAAGCCCAGGCAAGAGCCATTCGCGAGATAGGGTCTCTGCGCTACGGCTTTGAATTGAATGCGTACTTCTGGATAAATGACATGCACGGGCGGATGATCATGCACCCGTACCGGAAAGATCTGGAAGGGAAGGACATAAGCGCTCTGACCGATCCTAAGGGAAAACACTTCGTGCAGGATTTTTTGCATGTGGTGAAGAGGTCAGGCCAGGGCTTTGTTGATTACCTGTGGCAATGGCAGGACAACCCGAACAGAGTCGTTCCAAAACTCTCTCACGTGCGAAGTTTTGAACCGTGGGGATGGATTGTTGGAACCGGAATGTACCTGGATGATGTATCCGCCAAGATGGCACAGGTGACGAGAAAGCTGGACACAGTCTTCCTCTCCATTTTTATTCTCATAAGCCTGGTGTGTCTCTATAATATCCGTCAAACGCTGGCCGTTGAGAATGAACGCAACGAGGCTGAAAGGGCGTTGCGGGACAGTGAATCGAGATTCAGGAGGCTCGCTGAAACCGTTCCCTTCGGCCTTACCCTCAGCGACATAAAAGGAGGTTTTGACTACATCAACCCGAAGTTCACCGAAATGTTCGGATACACCAGTGAAGAGATGCCTGACAAGCAGACCTGGTTTCAGAAGGCCTATCCCGATCCTCTTTACCGTGCGCAGGCAATGGACACTTGGGACAAAGATATCGGAGACCTTCGGTCAGAGGGAAAGGCCATGGAACAGGTCTTTCAGGTAACCTGCAAAGACGGTTCAAAAAAGATGATACGATTCCGAAATGTCTCCATAGCAGAGCAGAAACACTCCCTCACTTATGAAGACATTACGGCCCAGGAGGAGGCAAGGATCAGACTCCTTGAAAGCGAAAGAAAGTTCAAGCTGCTTTATAAAAAATGCAAGATGGAGGATCAGCTCTATCGTTCCCTCATTGAATCTTCAGCCGATGCTATTATTATCTACGATCTAGACGGTAATACTCAGTATGTAAGTCCAACATTCACAGAGACCTTCGGCTGGACGGAAAAGGAAGTGCTTTCTAGAAGGATACCCTTTGTTCCTGATTCCGAGGAGACCGAGTCCCTGAAATTGATCAATCGCCTGCTTCGGGACGGGACTCCCTGTCGAAATTTCGAGACGAGACGTTTTACCAAGAGCGGGGATATTGTGGAGGTCAGCATCAGCGCCTCCAGGTATAATGATTATCAGGGAAATCCGGCCGGCATGCTGGTGATCGTCCGGGATATCACAGAAAAGAAGAAATTGGAGGCACAGCTCCAGCAGGCCCAGAAAATGGAAGCCATCGGCACTCTGGCGGGCGGCATCGCGCACGACTTCAATAATCTGCTCATGGGAATACAAGGAAATGCATCTCTGATGCTCCTGCAGGTTGAAGAAGAACATCCCTTTTATGAGAAGCTCAGAAATATCGAAGACCAGGTACAGAGCGGAAGCAAGCTCACCGGGCAGCTTCTGGGATATGCGCGGCAGGGTCGATACGAAGTGAAACCCATTAATCTGAACCATATTGTGAAGGAAACCGCCGAGACCTTCGGCAGGACCAAGAAAGAAATAACTCTCCACATCAGGCTGGATGAAAATCTCTGCGGTATAGAAGCGGACCGGACCCAGATTGAACAAGTTCTTCTGAACCTCTGTGTAAATGCCTGGCAGGCGATGCCGGGCGGGGGAGATCTCTTCTTGAAAACGCGTAATGTGGATTACGAAGAGATGAAAGGGAAAGTCTACAGGGCAAAGCAGCGCAAGTATGTCCTGCTTTCAGTCCGTGATACAGGGGTAGGGATGGACCAGGAGATTGTCGAGAAGATTTTTGACCCATTTTTTACCACCAAGGAAATGGGTCATGGGACAGGATTGGGCCTGGCCTCGGTATACGGCATAGTCAAAGGACACGGAGGATATATCGACGTGGAAACAAAAAAGGCAAAGGGAAGTACATTCAAGATCTACCTTCCCGCCTCTTCTCGGAGCATGGAGCTTGAAAAGGAAGGGATTGACAACCGGGGACAGGGAGTCGGGACCATTCTCCTTGTCGACGATGAAGAGGCTGTTGCGGCCATTGCGCGGGAATTGCTCGAGGCTCTGGGATATAGGGTATTGCTGGCAAGGGACGGGAAATCGGCCGTCAAAACCTATAAGCAAAAGAAGGATGAAATAGACCTCGTGCTCCTTGACATGGTTTTGCCGGGAATGGATGGAGGAGAAATTTTCAAGGTCTTGAAACAATTAAATCCAGATGTTCGTGTGCTGCTGTCAAGCGGATACAGCCTCAATGGGAAAGCCCAGGAGATCCTCAATCGCGGCTGCAACGGGTTCATTCAGAAGCCTTATCGGGTGAACACCCTGGCAAAGGCAATCAAAGAAATACTCGGCAGTTGAGCAGTGCTGAGCACAGTGAGCCTCCTCCCGCAGAGCGGGAGGTATCAGGGAGTCCCCCGAGGAGGCTCAGAGAGAGGGAGCCATTCCTTCCGTTCCGAGGCTCCGGGCTGGCCTTTTCAGTGACTTACCAGCGTGGGATAGCTACCCCCTCCGCATTCTCGACTTCGTCGAGCTGCGGGTTCCCCCACTGATAAGTCACGAAAAGACGGTGCCCTCTCACCAGTCACTCCAGAAAAGGCTCCCTCTCTAACCTCCACGCCCTTCTCTAGACCCGGGATCGGAAGAACCTTCTCTTTCCCGCTGTCATGAAATGCTATTTTGCTGTAAAAGTCTCCAAGAATCCAGTAGAATTAAAATATCATGGAGTATGAAGGTCCTATCTACAGGCCGCCGAGCGAGGCGGACAGTCTGCTTATTCAGGCTACCGTGGGATGTCCTCACAACAAGTGCACTTTCTGCATGGTATACAAGAAAGGCCCTGCCTTCAGAATACGGCCGGTACGAAAGATAAAAGAAGACCTGGACGAGGCAAAGCGGTTATACGGCTCGCGGATAAGAAGCCTTTTCTTCCCCGCCGGGAACACCATCGCAATGCCCACGGATCAACTGGCTGAAATATGTGCTTTTGCACGGGCATGTTTTCCCGGGTTGGAGCGGATCACCGTTTACGGTTCTTCAAGGTATATCTGTGAAAAGGGACCAGAGGAATTGTGCGTGCTCAGGGAAAACGGTCTGAGCCGGATTCATGTGGGGTTTGAAAGCGGAGACGATGAGGTCCTTCGCAGGATCAAGAAAGGTGCTGATGCCGAGACGCAGATCCAGGCAGGTATATGGACCCGGGACGCGGGTATTGAGCTCAGTGAGTATGTGATACTTGGAATAGGAGGCCGGGATCGAACCGCTGAACACGCGTTTCATAGTGCCTCAGCTTTGAACAGGATAAATCCCGACTTCATCCGTTTGCGCACCTTTCTCCCGAAAATCAATACATTGCTTTTGCACCAGATTCGAAAAGGAACCTTTCAGGTGCTTTCGCCCCGTGAGGTATTGCTGGAGACGAGGACGCTTATTGAGCGTCTGGATGTGCAATCTGAGATTTTGAGCGATCATTACACCAACTATGCCGATATCCACGGAAGGATGCCCCGGGACAAGGACGAGATGCTTCAGGTGATTGGCGAATATCTGAAGCTGGACGAGTCTTCTTTCAGGCCTGTGTATGTCGGCACCCAGTGATCCAGCCCGGAGCCTCGGAACGGAATCCCGCCAAAGGCGGGACTCCCTGAGCAGCCTCCGAACAGCACCTGATACCCCCCGCTCTGTGGGAGGAGGCTCACAGGATGTGCAGGATTCGGTACAGATTGTCGCCCGCAAAAAGGTGAGAGAGGGCAAACATGGGATAGACGAGAAGATGGTTCAGGATTCCCGTGTGAGCGAAGTTGTCGATACCATAACTGCAAATTGACATCCCAGCAAGCGCCAAAAAAGCGAGATCGACGGCGCAATCGTGAAAGGTGGCCAGCCAGGTCGACAAGTCTGCGAAGATTCCACTTGAAAAAACAGGACACTTCTTTCACAATGAATTTTAGAGGCCGTTTTGAGGGAGGTAGGATTCATGCAAATAAGGCGGGCGGATTTCGCAGGCTCCTGGTATCCCGGAGATGAGGAAGAATGCAGGGTATCCATCGAGAAGTTTGAAAGGAATTTTCTCCCTTGCCCCGCGCCGGATAGAGAAATTGTCGGGGGCATTGTTCCCCATGCGGGCTGGGTCTTCTCCGGTTCCATCGCCGGCAATGTGATACGATGTCTCGGTACGGGTAAGCCATGCGACACCTGTGTTGTTTTCGGCAGGCATCTGCATCCGGGGAGCAGACAGTATATTGTGGCAAGCGGAGCATGGGAAACACCTTTGGGACCGATAGAAATAGATTCCGAAGTTGCGGACATGCTCATGTCCGATTTCTCATTTATCGTCGAAACACCGGATAAGCATGATCAGGACAATACCATTGAATTACAACTTCCCTTCATCAAATACTACATGCCGGACGCAAAGATTGTGCCCCTGGGACTCCCGCCTGCTCCCAAGACTCTTGAAATAGGGAAAAGAGCAGGGGAGATCTGCAGAGAAAAAGGACGCAATGCGTTGGTTCTGGGTTCAACCGACCTTACCCATTACGGATACAACTACGGATTTGTGCCGAAGGGAACCGGAAAGCAGGCTCTCGAGTGGGTACAAACGGTCAATGACCGCAGGATCGTCGACCTGATGCTGGAAATGAATGAGAAACAGGTCATAGCAGAAGGGCTGAACAATGCGAACGCATGCTGCTCAGGAGCTGCTGCCGCTGCTATTTCTGCTGCCCGTCAACTGGGCGCAAAGCAAGGACGACTGCTGAAATATGCAACAAGCTATGATGTGAGGCCGGACACCAGCTTTGTGGGCTATGCCGGCATCGTCTTTGCACGCTGACCGGGCGGGGTTTCTCGCTTGCTCTCCGTATATTCACGTGAATCCCGGGAAGTGAATGACGCTGTCTTTTTCGGGTTTCCGGGATATGTTGTTTCAGACCGGAATTTTTCCGTGTGCCGCAGCGCTATTATTTGCTGTTGCAACGCCGGGACGGATCATTTTTTAGACAGATGTCATGAAAAAAATCCTTGAAAAACTTCATTCGGTCCTTTTAAATGGCCATGGTGGACAATTCTCAGGCAATAATGCCCCGAGCGGTGAAGGACAGAGTTTTCCAGCTTCGGAGAAACGAGACTCTATGGGTCAAAACCGAATAAGAATCGATCTCCTGATACATGATCTCAAGGTCCCTCTTGCGGTCATCGAGGCCGGCATAACCTCGTTGTTGGACCGAGCGGAAAAATACGGTCCTCTTACGGAAAAACAGGAAAAAGTCCTGAAAAGAGCGCTCCGGAATACCAAGGTTACCCAGAATCTTGTAACAGATGCCCTTGAACTGGGGAGATCGGAAAAAGGCATCATGAATTTGTCATCCGTCCGTTTGTCCAGTTGTTTGGGGGAGGCACTCATTGAGCTATTCGATCTGAATAATTCCGTGGTTTCGGAAAAAATAAAGGCATGCCGTTCTTTGAACCGGCTCAAGGAAACGCTCCAGGCAGAGGGACTCATCATCGAAATAGATGATGGGCTGTGGAGCGAACAGCTCACACTCGACGAAGGCAAGATAAAACAGATCCTGAGAAACCTCTTGAGCAACGCCCTGAAATTTCGGAAGAGAGAGGTCGCGTTGAGGGCGTATAAGGAAGAGGGATCTCTCCTTGTCTGCATAAAGGATGACGGAGAAGGCATTCCCGCCAAATACCATAAGAAGGTATTTGATTGCTATTTTCAGATGGAGCCGACCGATACTTGCCCGGTCAGGGGGCATGGGCTGGGATTGGCCGGTGTGATGGTCCTGCTGGAAGATATGGGGGGAGAGATGATCCTTTCAAGCGACGAAGGACGGGGCGCGGAGTTCATCGTCAAAATACCTCTTTCAGGGGCCTGATAGTCTCCCTGAAGCACAACCTACATCATCTTTTCCAGTTCGTCTTTGCCGACCCTGAAGCTTTTGTCAAATTCATCCCAGAATTTTCGGTCTTTCTCTCTCCAATCGGTGCCGAATTTCTTGTCGAAAAAAGGCCTCAACCTCTCAAACCATTGGGGCCCTCCGGTTTCTTGTTCGGCTTCTTTAATAATATCAATAAGATAAGTTGCAATATCCGTGATCTTATCTTTCGGGAGGTAGGACCTTGCGCCTTTCTTAATCGACTTGATCAAGTTGTCGGGGCTCAGGGCGTGGGCCGTGAGCATCAGAGAGGGGATTCCCTTGCTGGTCGCCAGTTCCAGCAGGTCGTACCCGCGCACCCCCATAATATCCAGGACCGCCACATCATACCTGTTCTTTTCCAGAAATTTTCTTGCCGTTTCATAGTTCGGGGCCGAGTCGATGAGGCACATATCCAGGATCTCTTCCAGCGTATCGAGGATATCGGGTTCATCGTCTACAATCAATATCTTCTTATCTTTCAGCATCTCCTGTTGATCGGACATTGTGGACCTCCATTGGAATAGAAGGTTTCATGAAGAGATCACCGCATCAGAAAGAACCTGTTTCCTTTGCGCTTGAATAACTGAGCGCGTAAGAACCGGAAGAACTCGGCAACTTCACCGATATTTGAGGAGAATATTACCGCGAAGATAACGGATAGTCAACGCTTTATGAACCTCGGGGAGACAAATTTCCTGATCGGGAGGATCCATTTGCAGGAGATCGAAAGGCGGAGGACCTGCCATGATTATGGTAATCGGGAATATCAGAAAATTCATTGACAGGATAGAGTGGTTTCCTTAACGTAAAGGTAGCGCTTTTTGAAGTGACCTTGGCCTGTTCCGCGTTTGTGAAGGAGGGATAACCGATGGATTTTGAAGAAAAGGCAAGGATTCGATTGGAAACCTGGATAACACACAATGATCACCACGGAGAAGAATATCAGTTATTTGCCGAACAACTCGAATCGACTGGAATGAAAGAGAGCGCAAAACATGTGAGAGACATGATCGGCTTCACCGAAAAGGGTACGGAATCACTGAGGGAGGCCCTTAACGCCTTAGGATCTGTCGAAAAATGAGCATTGTTCTCGAGAGGAGGAGGGGATGTGTGAAGCGCATGCATTCATCGTACAGAACGGTGAAGAAAAGAAGATACTCGAAAATGTCGACCTCGTAGAGTTCGAAGGGAACGAGGCGAAACTCGTGAACATTTTTGGAGAACAGAAAATCATAAAGGGAAGACTCAAGGTTTACGATAACAGCAAGGGCAAGATAGTCTTTGAGCCGCTCTAAGAGTGTGAAGAGGAGTTATGGCGTGCTGCCTGTGCAGGAGATGCTGGGAAAGGCTGCAACTATCGTTGTCGATTCGAGGATGACCATTGCCCTGACTGGTGCGGGAATTTCGGTGGAATCCGGCATCCCGGATTTCAGGAGCGCAGGAGGACTGTGGGAAAAATTCGATCCTGCTGAATATGCAACCATCGAAGCATTTCGCGCCAATCCTGAAAAGGTATGGGAAATGCTTCGAGAAATGGAAGAAGTCGTACTGCAGGCTAAACCGAACAAGGCGCATATCGGCCTGGGAGAGCTCGAAAAACTGCATTTCCTCCATTACATCATTACCCAGAATGTCGACAACCTGCATCAAGCCGGTGGCGCTCGAAATGTCATAGAATATCATGGGAACTCGGCAACACTTTCATGTATCACATGTGGAAGACGATACACGGCTGCTGAAAAAAAGGGAGAGCACCTCCCAAGGTGCCGATGTGGGAGTGTGCTGAAACCGGATGTAATCTTCTTTGGGGAGGCCATTTCTCTTGACGCGCTGAATCGCTCCTTTGACCTTGCCTCTTCGGCGCAGGCCCTCCTGGTGATCGGCACTTCTGCTGCTGTTTCTCCGGCCAACACCATTCCTGCTGTGGCCAAACAAAATGGCGCAAAGATTATTGAGATAAACAAAGAGGCAACCCACCTCACCCACACGCTCACGGATATTTTCCTTCACGGCAGTGCAGGTGAAATCATATCGGGGTTGGTGGAGGAGATCAAGACCTTAAAAGGGAAAAGGCAGACGTTATGACTTTGGTTTCAAAAAATCCTTTAACTCAATGATTTTAGATCCCTTATTATTATTTTCTTTCATCGTTGCCCATGAACCTCGAACCTTTGCCTTCCTCAGTTCGGTGATCATTCCCTGCAGTTCTGGATTGTTTTCTACCAGGGACTGTATCTGCCTGTTCAGTTCTTTCCAGCTTGCATCCAATTCCTCTCTGTCCAGATCAAAGCCGGCCAAGGAAGAAAGCAGGGACCCGAGGTATGACAAAAGACCGAAATGGGTGGCTCCTTGGAGATAATAGGGGCAGTGGCACCACAGGCTCATGCACGGAATGGCCGGTTTTTTTGCTGCGTACTGTATAATAGTAGAATGGATTGCACTGGGTCCGTGGTAATTTATTGGGAGCACCTCCAGCTCGCGAAGCCTTGCGGAGAGGGTTTCATTCGACGCAATACCTGAAATAATATTGTCGGAGTGGAGGACATTGTCGTACATGCTTCCGAGCGTGATAATGGTTCGAACCTCGAGCTTCCGGGAAAGGCTCAGGAGTTGTTCCCCAAAATATTCCCATCGCAGGTTTGGCTCCTGGGCCTCCAGGACGATGATATCGACCTCCCGGGGGCGGCAATGGGCGGCATAGAACGTGCCGCCGGGTGGAACGACATCCTTCAGAACTCCATCTTCAATCAGGACAACCGGACGGTTCTCATCATACCTGTAGAACAAATCCGCATTGAGTGTTGCAAAGGATTTGGCTTTTAATTTGCGGACCAGGTATGATGCCATGCCCTTTGAAACATCCATGGCATTCCCCCAACCTTCAAAGCCTGCAATGAGGATGGGTTCTTTAACAGAGGGCAGTTTTTCTACCTTAATGCCTTTTTCAAGCATCTTTTCGCTCCGAAGTCATTTTTCCGTCAATGTCTCATTGCCACTCCGGATTGTCAAGTGCCCAGTCGCCATTCTCGGACGCGTGCTATTTTTGTTGACAATCCAAAAAAAAGGTATACATTATGCCGAATTTATAACATCGTAATGCTGTTGACTGCAGTCAATTGAGAAAAGAGAATTGACCATAACGATTAACAAGCAGGCCCTTGAAGGTGCCTGCAAGGAAATTATCGAGACAATCCTGTTTTGCCTCCCCGATGCATTTAAGGGTACCGTCTATAAGATTGGTGCACCTCCTCAAATCACCGCGAAAAGAGTTACCTCAGGAATTATCGATGAAGAGAAACAAAGGATTTCCTGGGGGCTGCCTGAGCTCTCCGACTACAATCCGCCCGGAAAAGCATGGCTTGACTACCGAGATCAACCGGATAGACCACTGGAAGCGATGGCCTGGTGTGTTGAACGTCAGCGAAGCTGGACATCGGAAGATCCGAAAACAGACAAGAGATCGGTCAGGCTTCAGACCGATGGTATCCTGGAAGATTTTCATCATATGGAGCCGGTCCTGATCCGGAAAAAAGACCTTTTCGCAAACAATCACGACCCCTTGAATTATCCCAGGAATTACGAGGGGCAGGTACTGTGGCAGGACAGTGATTATGTGGTGGCGGCGGTTATCAAGATTCATTTCAGGCCCAATAAGATCAAGATCGGAAGTCCGGAGACCCGGCTCATCAAAAGACTCTCCAGGGCCTTCGGCACGGAACTCCTTTCCTATCAGTTGAGAGAAGATTCCATGGAGGCCATGAAACAACTTGCACAGGATAAACTGGATTCCTGCAATATCCTCGCAGATTCACTCCGAAACGCAATTACAAAATCCGGTCTTATCTTTTCGTTGATTAAACTGGAACTGGGTTTCCTGCGTGTTCAGTGGGAAAACCTTCTTTTTCAGCAAACGAACCGGAAGAACGAAAAGGAGGAAGCGATTCTTCAGCTCGAACACATCCTCCGGAGAGTTGCAGCAAGCACTGAGGAACCTGTTCAGGAACTGATGGATGTCCAGAAAAGATTTCTGACTTTCTCTCTCCCTCCCCAGCTTGGAGAAGTGTGGGTTGATATGCAGATAGAAAAAAGGTGGTCCGACCTGCTTGATAGGCTGTCAGATGACAGGGAAACAGCGGAAACCGTGAATCAGATCCTAGAAAGACTGAAGAAGTCCCTTCACCACGGAAAAGATCCCGATCTTCTTGCTTCCTGTGATTTCATGCCGGAACAGCTCAAACGAGAATGGGTCAAATTGATCTACACGGATGTGGAGCAGTTGGATCTGGAACATCTGAACCGAGTGATCGGCATTCTTGCCGACTCCTGCCTCAACCTTCCGTTCCAGGAAAAATCCAGAAAAAGTCTCGTTCACTTGAGGACACTTTTTGAAATCATGGATCAACTGGAAAAAAGCACCAACGCAGTGTTGCAGCAGTTGTTGAACGGGAGAAACCACGAGCATTCAAGCCCGTGCACTCCTCCTTATCCACCGGAAGCCTGTGCCCGGGGGTAGATTTCTTCTCCCAGCCTAGTCAATTCTTGATGAAATTTCCTTCAAAATAAGCTACAGTAAAACCCATCCGCGATTACCAGCCAAAAGAAGCGCCTGTAGCTCAGCTGGATAGAGCAGCGGACTTCTAATCCGCAGGCCGGGTGTTCGAATCACCCCAGGCGCACCAGAAATATCTCGCATCGGCCCCATTTCGTCCATTCCCACAATGCCGGCAGAGGGAATCCTTGCTCAGGTTCTTGAAATCGGCTCAAACCGTTTCAACTGGAAGAGTTTCTTGTCCTGGGTCGCAATGATGTGATAGAACTTGTCTTGGGGGATGTAGATGTAGGGGACGTCCTCTCTGCGTCGATAGAGGAAATGGGAGAGAATCATGCGATTGACTGCCCGGTGTCCCACGATCATGATGTTCCCTGCATTTCCGCTCAGGTAAAGGGCCTTCTTTATGCCCCGGTCAATCCTTCCTTGCATGGTGACATACCCCTCGCCTCCAGGGTACACGTAGTTATATTTGTCCAGTTTCCTCGATGCGTAGATACTGGGCATCCGCTCCCTGATTTCTTCGTAACTCATGGCCTCGCAGACCCCGCTGTCGATTTCATTGAATTCGCTGAGCGGGATGATGGAACAGTGTGCTTGAAGTTCCTTGATGGGGTCGGCCGTTTCAATGGTCCGTATTTTCTCACTCGTGAAAATGACGGGGACGGATTTTTTTTGGAAATAGTGCGCCAGGGCCCTGGCCTGGGCTTTTCCTTTTTCAGTCAGCGGAGAATCGCCTCCAATGCGGTTTTCAAGATTGAAATAGGTCTCACCATGCCGTATCAGGAAGAAGTTGCTGACGCTGTCTGTTACAAGGAAATCCCTTATGCGGTCATAATAGGGAAGGGGATCGCGTATCTCCTCTTTCAGGATCTTGTTGTCCAGGGAGTCAAGGCAGACAAAATTTCTTTCCCTCTGCAGTTTGTGGTAGATACTGCTGTAATAGTTGATGCGCTGTTTGAAACTATGGATTGCAGATTCTTCGCTAAGATGCTGAAACTCGGGCAGGTTGGTCTTCCGCTTGATGCTCGCTTCCAGGATTTCCTCATCATTGTTTATGCATTCAATAAAGAGCAGGGGATAGTTATTCACTAGATTGGTAATCGTATTGCGTCTATTAAGGCTTGCATTGGTAGCGTCCATGATGGCGATATTGCCTTCTTTTTCAAGATATCTCTTGGCCCTCTCGATGTTGATGAGGGCGATTTTTTCCCTGAGCTTCACACCTTCCCGGTTCTTCGGATCGTAAAATTCGGGGTATGATGTGTTCTCCCGCATCAGCCGCCGTCTCAACTGGCCGTTGTTAAAGATGCGTGTCTTGATGGCATCCTTGCGGAGGTTTTCCTTGAGCTTGCTCGCAATAGTCGATTTTCCCCGTGCCGGAAGACCTACCATGGCGACAAAGAGTTTTTGCGTATTGCGATTCATCATTGGCGGCTTTATCCCTTTCTTCCTGAAAATAACAACGTTGAAGGAAAGGGGCAATTAAAAAAAGGCAATTGAGGTTGCAGTTTCCGTTAATGGGGTTATAATATTTGTGATTAAACGTGATTCACAGGAGGAGAACAAAAATGCAGCAATTGACCTCAGCAAGACCTCGAACCGAAGTCCTGGTCAATAATTTTGTGAGGAGTGTCTATAACTGGATGGCGATCGGTCTTGGACTGACCGCCTTCGTGGCCTTTTATGTCTCCAGCAGTGAGACGATGATCCGGTTCATCTTCAGCAACCAAATAGTTTTCTTCGTATTGATCCTGGGTGAACTGGGCCTGGTTTTTGCCATCGCCGGGATGATCAACAAGATGAACGCCGGGACCGCCACATTTCTTTTCTTACTTTATTCGGGCCTGAACGGCCTCACCCTTTCCTTTGTTTTTCTGGCGTATACGCGGACATCCATAGCCAGCACCTTTTTCGTTTGTGCCGCAACCTTTATTGGATGCAGTATCTACGGGTGGACCACAAAGAAGAACCTGACCTCGTGGGGAGGTTTTCTGTTCATGGGACTCATCGGGATCATCATTGCTTCTGTGGTTAACATGTTTCTCAGGAGCAGCGGCATGAGCCTCATTATCAGCTACATCGGCGTCATCGTTTTTGTTGGACTGACCGCCTACGACACTCAGAAACTGAAAAATATGGCACTTACCCAGCCCGCAGGACTGGACGGGGCTGTCATGAGGAAAGGGGCAATCCTGGGCGCGCTCTCCCTGTACCTTGACTTTATCAATCTTTTTCTGATGTTGCTGAGGATATTCGGGTCGGCTCGGGACTGATTCATTCCATCCCCCTGAAAGGCCGTCGCAGCCTTCAGGGGGATTGCTTTTTCTAGTTTTGGAGGGTCCATTTGTTATGAAGCCTTCCTACATCGCCCTTTACCGGAGCGGGGCATTCCGGGAACGGATCAATAAGGCCCTAGGGCGGCTGGAACACTGCGATCTTTGCCCTCGGAAATGCGGCGTCAACCGGCTCGGCGGAGAGAAAGGATTTTGCGGGGCAGGGCGAAAAATCAAGATAGCAAGTTACAACGCCCATTTCGGCGAGGAGGCACCCCTTGTGGGCAGGTTCGGTTCGGGAGCGATATTTTTGAGCCACTGCAATTTACTCTGTCAATTCTGCCAGAATTATGATATCAGCCACCTTGCCGAAGGGTGGGAAGTGAATCTGGACCAGGCCGCATCCATGATGCTTCGCCTTGCTGAACGGGGCTGCCACAACATTAATTTTGTAACGCCGTCCCATATGGTGCCCCAGATCCTCGAGACCCTTTCCCCGGCCATAGCAGCCGGACTCAGTATCCCGCTTGTTTACAACTCGAGCGCATACGACCGGAAAGAGACCCTGGAGATCCTGGACGGCATAGTTGATATCTACATGCCTGATTTCAAATTCTGGGATGAAAAGTGGGC
Organism: uncultured Desulfobacteraceae bacterium; assembly: GCA_964581175.1. GTDB lineage: Bacteria > Desulfobacterota > DSM-4660 > Desulfatiglandales > Desulfatiglandaceae > B46-G9. The sequence continues at coordinate 18,715 of CAZONI010000031.1, read as the reverse complement.
AGAGAGATATTGCGCGGCACCTGATTATCCGGGAGTTGCGCGAGAAGCCATCAGAGAAATGCACCGGCAGGTAGGTGATCTGGTGATAAATGAAGAGGGTGTTGCAACCAGGGGCCTGCTCGTACGGCATCTGGTCATGCCGCACGGGGTCGCCGGTACGGAAGAAATAGTCACCTTTCTGGCGAAGGAGATTTCACCTCATACCTACACCAACATCATGGACCAGTACAGGCCCTGTGGCGTTGCTGATAAAGACACATTGATCAACCGCAGGCTGAGCTCCCGGGAGTTCCAAGACGCGCTTGACGCCGCAAAAACCGCCGGCCTTACGCGTCTCGACCCGAGGGATCGAGTTCGATTTTTTTTCGGAATGTGATGGAGAACGAGAGGATTTTCATCATAGGCGATATCCATGGTTGTCTTGACATGCTGAAACGCATGCTGGACAAGATTCGATGGCAGCCGGACAAGGACCGTCTGATTTTTCTGGGCGACTATATTGACCGCGGTGAAAATTCAAGAGGTGTCGTGGAGTTCCTCCTGGGGTTGAAGAAAATGTCCTCCAGCATCCAATGTCTCGTAGGGAATCATGAGGCGGCCTTCCTCGATTACCTGAACGGAAAGGAGAAAAAGCTTTTCCTCATGAACGGTGGATATACCACGCTTGAAAGCTATGATGCAAGCCGTGAAGGCCCGGACAACCACCTGGTGCCCGCTTCTCATCTGGATTTTTGCAACTCTCTGGATACCTCTCTGGAGCTTGATGACTATTACGTGGTGCACGCAGGATTCAGGCCGGGAGTCCCGCTTCCGCAACAGACCTTTGAGGATCAGATCTGGATTCGTGATCCTTTCATTTTTTCTGCGTATAATTTCGGCAAGAAAGTCATCTTCGGCCATACCCCCTTCTCCGAGCCCTTGATCCTCGAGAACAAAATAGGCCTGGACACCGGGGCTGTGTATGGAAACAAACTGACCTGCCTCGAACTTCCCGCATTTAAATTCCATTTCGTGGAGGCATAATCCGGTGATCGGAATCACCGCCACCATTCCCGTGGAGATTGTTTTCGCATCGGGTCATAGGGCTGTCGATCTCAACAATCTCTTCATTACCGCGCCTAACCCCAAAGAACTGGTCGTGCGTGCAGAACAGGTCGGCTTTGCTCATAATATCTGTGCCTGGATCAAGGGTATTTATTCCGTCACACTGGAAGGGGAATTCAAACAGATCATAGCGGTCACCGGTGGGGATTGCAGCAACACCGTAGCCCTGAGTGAAGTACTGGCGGCAAAGGGAGTAGAGGTGATCCCTTTCGCATTTCCCCTGGACGCGGACCGCCTGGAACTTTACACGCAGATGGACCGGCTGCGGAAAACCCTCGGAACGTCTTGGGACGCGATTTCTGAGACAAAATCGCGACTGGACAGGATTCGTGCCGATCTCAGACGTCTGGACGAGCTGACGTATCTCGAAGATCGCGTTTCAGGTCTCGAAAATCACCGGTTTCTTGTCAGCAGCTCTGACTTCGGCGGGGACCCTGAGAGATTTCATGCGGAGCTTGAGACCTTCATCCACGCAGCCGGATCAAGGGAACCTTTCAAAGAAGAAATCCGGCTCGGGTACCTTGGTGTGCCCCCCGTCTTCTCCGGACTTTACGAACTCACTGAATCCCTTGGCGCGAGGGTGGTGTATAACGAGGTCCAGCGGCAGTTCAGTATGCCGGCTGGAAAATCCGATATCGTGGACCAATACCTGGCATACACCTACCCCTATGCTGTTGAGGGCCGCATTCGGGACATCAGAAAGGCAGTCGAAAAAAGGCATCTAAACGGCCTGATACACTACACCCAGACATTCTGCTACCGGCAGATTTACGATATCCTTCTGAGAAAAAACCTTTCGGTTCCCATCCTGACGCTGGAGGGCGACCGGCCGGGTTCCCTGGACAGCCGCACAGGCCTCAGGATCGAGACCTTCATCCAGATGTTGAAACATCGAAGGTCGTGATGCGGGTAAGGCAAAAATGACAAATGTCAAAGCTCAAATGTCAACTGAAACCCAAAAGGCAAAGCATATCATTACCAGGGGGACGATACAGTTTCCAATGATTCGCGCTGCAAAGCAATTTGGTCATTTGGCATTGGACATTGATTTGAAATTAGGATTTTGGAATTTGTCATTACATGCGATCAAACAAACAAAGTCGTCCACACGTTGAAGACAAACTTACTCATAACATCTGACTACTATGAATCTTATTTTCAGCCGCTGATAAAGGATTCAGCTGTTTCAACGTCCTTCTTGCTTCCTATGTAAAGGGGGACCCGCTGGTGCAGTTGAGACGGAGATATCTCCAGGATAGGACCATTTCCGCTGCTCGCGTACCCTCCTGCCTCGGTGACCACCATGGCGAGGGGGTTCGCTTCCACCATAAGCCGGAGTTTGCCGGTGGGCTTTTTCGGGTCCTTCAGATCTGCAGGGTACATGAAAATCCCTCCTTTCAGGAGATTCCGGTGAAAATCGGCCACCAGACTTCCCACGTACCGGGAGGTGTAGGGACGTCCCAACGCATTATCTGAGCCCTTGAAATATTCGATCATCGCCCGGGTCTTTTCATCCCAGTACCGGTAATTTCCCTCATTCACACTGTAAATCTTCCCTCGTTCAGGAATTCTGATGTTTTCGTGGGACAGGAGAAATTCTCCTACACCGGGAAAGAGTGTAAAGCCGTGGACGCCCGTTCCGTTTCCGGTGGTGTACACCATGATAGTACTGGACCCGTAGATAAAATAGCCGGCCGCCACCTGGTTGAAACCCGGCTGCAGGACTTCATCCAGCAATACGTCATTGTCGGAATCCACGTTTTTTCTCCTGTAGATTCCGAAGATGGTCCCGATACTCACATTGACGTCGATATTGGTGGAACCGTCAAGGGGGTCAAATACAAGGATGTAATTCCCCTTAGGGTACTGGGGCGGGATTTCGATAAGATCGGCCACTTCCTCAGAGCCCATGCAGCAGAGTTCGCCGATATGCTGCATACGCTCCACAATAACACTGTTGGCGAACACATCAAGCTTCTGAACCTGTTCGTTCTGCACATTTATCTTGCCGGTGCTCCCCAGTATATCCACCAATCCGGCCTTGTTCACTTCCAAGGAGATCACCTTGGCCGCAACAATGAGTTCGCTCAGCAGGGTGGTAAAGGCACCCGTTGCCTCAGGGTTCTGACGTTGTTGATTGAGGATATGCTCTGTTACGGTCGTACCTACGCCTGGCTTCCTCATTTGCTCCCTCCTTCAGGTTAGTACTTGATAAGAGACTCCCAGAATTCAGGATCATCATCCTTCCAATTGGGGCCGAACCTTTTGTCGCAAAACCCACTCAGACGTTCATACCATTTCACCCAGACATTCCTGTTGTTTTCTATGGCTTCCAGCACGTCCGCCACAAAGATGTCGATTTTGCTGATCTCATCTTTGGGGACATAATAGGCCGCGCCCTTCTCAAAGGATTTCTTGACGTTTTCCTTCGATACCGCGTGGGCGGTAAGCATCAGTGCGGGAATATCGCGTTCTCTGGCGATCTCGAGGAGGTCGTACCCCCTGACACCCATGATATCGAGAACCGCAATATGGTAATGGTTCTTCTGGAGCAGGGCCTTGGCCTCCTCAAAGGTAGAGGCTGTGTCCAACCTGCACATATCCAGGATTTCCGAGAGGAACTCAAGGATATCTTCTTCATCGTCTACGATGAGCACCCACTTGCCTTTCAGGATTTTTTCAGGATCCATAGGATTCCTCCTCTGACGATCAGGCACCGAACCGTGATGTCTTGACCATGAGTTCCAGATTTACGTCATTCCCTTGTATTCGAGGCGATATATTTCCGCCATGGTAATGAAGACGGTAATAATCAATGGTCCATAAATGATGCCCAAGATGCCGAAAAGTTTGATGCCGCCAATGATGCCGATAAATACCAGGAGAGAATTCATCTGCATTCCCTTCCCGATGACACGTGGCTTCAGAATATATTCAATGAGAGAACTGTACGCGAGGTTGTAAATCAGGAATCCGAGCGCGATGCTTAATTTTCCGTGCAAAAAGAGGATGATGCTGGCCGGGATGAAGACAATGGATGCTCCGATGACAGGCAGGAACGCCATGAATGCTATGACTGTTCCCCAGAGAAGAGGAGACTCCAATCCGAAAATATAAAACCCGACGCCCCCCAGAATGCCCTGAATCACCCCTGACAATCCGTTTCCCACAAAGATGGCCTTCCCCATTTCCTGAAACTTGCCCATGACCTTCTCGAGCTGCTCTCGGGGAAAGGGGAGGAGCTTGATGAGATAATCTTTCAGCAGTGCGCCATCCTTGAGAACGTAGTAGATTGTGAGTATCATAAGGAAAAAATGTACCAGAAAGTTGATAAGGTTGGATGCAACGGAACTCAGCTGATTGTACAGGAACAGCCCGACTTTTTTCCCCACAGTAGCGGAAGCCACCTGAATGGTTTTTTTGTTGAACTCAACGCCTGTCATTTTTCCCCACTTCCGTACCTGCTCTGCCCAGAGGGTGTTGCTATTGATGCGTTCCTGTATTTTCTGGACCGAGACGTCATTCTTGGTTCGCTGATAGAAATCGAATGCCTCGTTCGAAAGACTTCCTATGAAGCCCCCCACCGGAACAATGAGGATCAGTACGATGACAACGGTCATCACAAGGGATGAGAAGGTCCTGTTTCCTTTGAATACCCCGGCCAGCCGATAATGCAGGGGAGAAAACACACTGGCCAGGAGAAGGGCGAGGACTATGGCTGAAATATACGTCCAAAGCAGCCTCAGGAGAAGCACGAGAGACAGGAGAAGCAGGAGGATAAAAAATTTGGAACCGTAGTATTCTTTTTCCATATCGGCGAAGGGTTCCTGGACGGAGATACGGTAATCTACCTCCGGTTAGCGTATACTTGATTGCATAACAATATAAGGAAGATCATCATAATAGTCAAAAATATTCTGGAGAGAGCGCTGCACGCCTTTCCTTGATATTCCTCTGTCGAAATGATAAGAAAGTCCTTATCCCGCCTCCAATTCCAATGCGGTAGGAGATTTCGATCAGTGACAGACAGGGACCTGTTATTGGCAATTGACAACGGCACCCAGAGTATCAAGGCTTTGGTCTTTGACTTGAATGGCCGACTGGCAGCAAATTCACAAGTAACCTTCAGTCCCTATTTTTCCCGGCAACCCGGCTGGGCAGAGCAGGATCCCGAGGTCTTCTGGCAGGCCCTGTGCCAGGCCTGTCAGCGGTTGTGGCACGAAAATAACTTAGACCGAAGAAGGCTTGCCGGGGTTTCGCTTACCACTCAGCGGGCAACCGTCATCAACGTGGATAAGGAAGGAAGACCGCTCCGCCCGGCCATGCTCTGGCTTGATCAACGCAAAACCTACGGCCTGCCGCCTTTGGGAGGGTTGTGGGGGCTTCTCTTCAGGATTTTCGGGCTCAAAACGACTGTTCAATATTTCCAGGCAGAGGCGGAGGCCAACTGGATTCGCGTCAATGAGCCCCAAGTATGGGAAAAAACGAACAAATATCTGCTGTTATCAGGTTATCTCACCTATCGCCTTACTGGTGAGTTCAAAGATTCCACGGGCTGTTGTGTGGGCTACCTGCCTTTTGATTACAAGCGCCTGCGGTGGGCTCCTGATTGGGACTGGAAGTGGCGCGCATTGCCCATGGAACGGAGTCTGCTGCCGCAACTCGTCCCTCCCGCACACGAGCTTGGTACCATAACCTCCCTTGCGGAGGATGAAACAGGTATCCCTGCTGGCCTTCCTCTCGTGGCTGCCGCTGCAGACAAAGCGTGCGAAGTCATCGGATCCGGCAGCCTCAGTCCATCGATCGGATGCCTCAGTTACGGGACCACGGCTACCATAAATGTTACCCACCGGAAATATGTTGAACCCATTCCCCTGTTACCCGCCTATCCGTCTGCCATTCCTGACTTTTATGCGATCGAAGTACAGGTTTTTCGCGGCTACTGGATGGTAAGCTGGTTCAAGGAGGAATTCGGGCACCCGGAAATAGAGGAAGCCGCGATCAGAGGCATTGAAGCAGAGGCCCTTTTTGATCGATTGGTGGAAGGTGTCCCTCCCGGCGCCATGGGATTGATCCTGCAGCCGTACTGGTCGCCCGGGTTAAAGCGTCCGGGACCCGAGGCAAAAGGGGCGGTTATCGGGTTCGGAGATGTCCACACGCGCGCACATCTATACCGCTCCATTCTGGAAGGGATTGCCTATGCCCTGAGGGAGGGGAAAGAACGCATAGAAAAAAAGACGCGGACCCCGATCACAGAACTCAGGGTCTCCGGGGGTGGGAGCCGGAGCAAAGCCGCCATGCAGGCCACCGCCGATATCTTCGGGCTCCCCACGTCGCGTCCCTCGATTTACGAAACGTCGGGTCTCGGAGCGGCCATTGATCTCGCCGTTGGACTGGGACTTCACGCCGATTTTGAAGCAGCGGTCAAGGCCATGGCCCATATGGGCACACTCTTTGAACCGGACCCGGAGGCCCGGAAGATCTACGAAGCACTTTATCGGGATGTCTACAGGAAGATGTACAAGAAACTAAAGCCGCTGTACCAGCGTATTCGCGAAATCACCGGGTATCCGCCATAACGCGTCCGGCTTGGGCGGGATTCTGTTCGGAAGGGTTTTCGCACGCTTTTCCACCCTGGAAGCAGTGGGAAGCCGAATAGGACAAGAAAGGGGCGCCTTTCGCCCCCCCTGGATCTTCGTGGCGGAAGTGCATGGGAATCGAACCCACCTACCGAGGTTTTAGCCCGGTACACCGGATTTGAAGTCCGGGAGCCCCACCAGTGAGCTTTCCACTTCCGTATGGTCAGAAAAAATTATTCTAAGGGCTCTCAGGGACTTTGTCAACGATCGTCATGCACTCAGGTGCTCCAGTATAATCTTAAGCATTCTCCGGATAGGTTCCGCGGCTCCCCAGAGGAGCTGATCTCCCACCGAAAAAGCTACAAGATACCGCGGGCCGAGGAGCATTTTTCGCAACCTTCCGATGGGTACACCAAGCGTCCCATTCACTGCAGCCGGCGTGAGATGGGCCAGCGTTGAATCCTTGTCGTTAGGGATTACGCGCACCCAGTCGTTACCCTGTGCGAGCATCTCCGAAATCTCATCCAGAGGCAGGTCTGTGTCAAGTTTGATGGTGAACCCCTGGCTGTGGCACCGCATGGCCCCTACGCGCACGCAGAGACCGTCAATGGGTATAGGAGGATCAGCCTGCAGAATTTTGTTGGTTTCTACCGCGCCTTTCCATTCTTCACGGGTCTGTCCTGTCGCCATGGGAGAATCGATCCACGGGATGAGACTCCCCGCAAGGGGGGCGCCGAAGTGTTCCGCCGGGAATTCAGCACTTCTCATCTTCTCCGTTGACACTGCATCGACGGCAATTGCCGTTGAGGCGGGCTCGTCCATGAGTTCCCGGGTTGCATGACCGATGGCGGCCATCTGGGCGATCAGCTCCTTCATGTTTTTTGCGCCCGCTCCCGAGGCGGCCTGGTAGGTCATGGTGGATATCCACTCAACGTGACCCTGGCGCAAAAGTCCTACGAGTGCCATCAACATCAGGCTCACCGTACAGTTCCCTCCCACAAAAGTCCTGATTCCTGAGAACAGGCCTTTATCTATGACATCCCTGTTCACGGGATCCAGGACAATGATGCTATCGTCATCCTGCCTGAGGGTTGAAGCTGAATCGATCCAGTATCCTTTCCAGCCGCCTTTCCGGAGATCCGGGTATACCTGCTTTGTATACCCTCCGCCCTGGCAGGTCACGATCACATCCAGGCTTTTCAGTAAATCCAGGTCGTAGGCATCCTGAAGGAGAGGGGTCTTCATTCCCACGTCAGGAGCCTGTCCGCCCACATTGGAAGTCGTAAAAAAATGGGGCTCGAATCCGGTAAAATCCGTCTCTTCCGTCATGCGGCCCATGAGGACGGACCCCACCATTCCTCGCCAGCCGATGAAACCGACTTTTACCATCTGTTCCTCCACATTAAGCGATGTCTCTCAAGCACAGGTAATACTTCTCGGCATAAGGTTCGAAATTTCCAGTCAAAACAGGAAGGAAACTTCTCTTCTGATCGGATAAATGCCAAATTTCAAAATCCAAATGTCAAATCAATGTCAAATACCAAATGACCAAATAAATGAGATCTTCGTATTGTTCCGGGTTGCTCCATGGCCGGTTGCTCCAGCAGGCCGGAGACCGGAAGGTTCTATTATTGCGGCGTTATATTGAACACGACTTCCCTCAGGAGTTCTCCTTCAGGGCCCAGAATATTTACATGCCATTCTCCGACCTGTGAGGGGAGAATCTTTTTCGAGCTGTATGTGCGCCAGTTTGACGCTTTGACCGCGAGGGGCACCCGTGCCATTTCCCTGTCATCGTAGTACCAGACATGGGTTATGGTCGTGGCGGCTTGAGCACCAAGGATTCTTGTAATGCAGTAGAGTTTTCCTGCTTCTGCCGGAAATTGATCATTTTCTCCGACGCAGGAAAGATCCACTACGTCAATACACAAAGAAGCATCGGATACGGTGAGGGGTGCTTTTTCCTGGGATAAGGCGGGGCTCGAAAAACCAAATCCCAGTGCGACGGAGCCGATTATGACGAAGAACAGCGATTGGAAACGGGTCATGATTTTATTCTCCTGATATGAATTTTTGGAGATATATAAGCATAAGAGAAATCTTTTCGCAAGAGAGAACATGGTTTTTTGAATTCATCGGGCGCTCGGCAGGCCTTCCAAGAAGCCGGCAATTCCGGGAGACTCCGAACCGAAGAAAATGGAGAAATGGAGTTGATATCTTTTCATTTTTCTGCCATAAAACAAAACAAAAGAACACACTATTTCCCTCCAGGTGATAGAATTTATGGAAAAGAAGTCACTTACATTTGAGCAAGGTCCAATACGGCCGCCGAATGAAGCGAGGAGCCTGTTGCTGCGTATTACCAGGAATTGCCCCTGGAACCAGTGTCTGTTTTGTCCGGTTTACAAAAAGAGGAAATTTTCCCTCAGAAGCGTAGAAGAAATAGAAGGGGATATTCAGACTGTGCGGGACATTGCAGACGACATCAAGGCGCTCTCCTGGAAATCGGGGAACAGGGGAATTGTCGATGATCAGGTCGTAAGCGGGATTTTCGGAAGTCCCCGGTACAGCGACAGCTACCGCAGTGTGGCAATGTGGCTTTACTATGGAACCGGCGCCTGCTTTTTGCAGGACGCCGATAACCTGATCATGAAGACGGCGGATCTTGTGAAAGTCCTGCATTCCCTCAGGACAAAACTGCCCGAGATTACCCGGGTTACCACCTATACCAGATCAAGGACTGCTCTTCGAAAAAGCGTTGAGTCGCTTAAGGCAATTCGGGAGGCTGGGCTGGACAGGGTACATGCGGGCCTGGAGAGCGGCTACGATCCCTTGCTGAAATTGATGAGGAAGGGAGTTTCCGGCGCCCAGCAGGTGGAAGCCGGCAAGAAGATGGTGGCGGCTGGACTGGAGCTTTCAGAGTATGTTATGCCGGGTTTGGGTGGACAGGAAATGTGGCAAGAGCATGCTGTTGAGACTGCGAATGTCCTGAATCAGATCAATCCACATTTCATCCGGTTGAGAAGCCTGCGGGTTCCCCAACGAGTCCCCCTCTACCAGAAGCTGGTTGAAGGGAGTTTCACCATGCAGACGGATGACATGCTGGCGGAAGAAATCAGGGTATTCATTGGAACACTGGATGGGATTACAAGCACCGTCACAAGTGACCACATTATGAACCTCCTCGAAGAAGTTTCGGGCAGGCTCCCGGAGGACAAGGAAAAGATGCTCAAAGTAATCAGGGATTATCAGGCGCTCCCTGATGATGAACGGCTGATCTACCGGATGGGCAGGCGGGGCGGGGCGTACCGATCCACTCAAGATCTGAGAGGGGATCCCGTAACCTATGAAAAACTCAAAAACCTGGTTGCGAGCATAGAGGCGAAAGAGGGAATGGAAGGCGTGGAAAAATTCATTATTGAAATGGTGGACCGGTATGTGTGAGAGAGGCGAAAGGCGTACGGCAAATGAGCTATTACCCCGTTTTCCTTGACGTGAACAATAAGAAGACGCTGGTGATCGGGGGCGGCCAAGTCGCACAGAGAAAGGTGGAAACACTGCTGGACTATGGCGCCTCGGTCTTTATCGTCTCCAGGGAGCTGACGCCGCGCCTGAAGGAATTGGTAGAAGACAAGAAGATTCGGTATGCGGGCCCCGAATTCGACGAGAACCGCCTGGAAGGAATATTCCTGGTTATTGCGGCCACCGATGATGCGATGCTGAACCGTCGGGTGAGCCTGTCCGCCCAGGAACGGGGACTTTTGATCAACGCAGTTGATCAACCTGAGGACTGTAATTTTATCGTCCCATCCGTCGTGCGGAGAGGAGATCTCCAGGTGGCCATATCCACCTCCGGAAAGAGTCCTGCTCTTGCCAGAAAGATCAGGGAGGAAATGGAGCTTCGATTCGGTGAGGAATATGAGAAGCTACTGCTTGTTATGGGGAACATTCGTGAGGTGATTCTTTCAAGAGGCTTGCCGCAGGAGCAAAACAAGCGGATATTCCAAAAAATTATTGAATCGGATATCCTGGAAGCAATAGCCGGGAAGGACCGCGAGAGGATGGAGACTATACTGAAAAGCGCTCTTGGCAATGAATTTGATTGCGTTTCTGTCCTGGAGCGGGTCCTGGGAAACGAGGGGAAATAATGCGCAGTCCATGGTTTTTTCTCGCCCTGCTTTTTGATCTCCTTGCAACAGGAGGATACATCGTCTATCTGATAAAGCAGGAAAAATGGGTGAGCAGGGCTTCCTGCCTGATCCTCTTCATAGGTTTTGTCTTCCACACCGTTTTTCTGTGCGTACAGTACGCTGCTCTTGGGACTGCTCCTGTTCTTGATCTCAAATCAGCCTTTTCATTCTTTTCCTGGTGCGTTGTCCTGGTTTTTCTGGTTTTTCATCTGAAATTCAGGATCATGGTGCTCGGATCCTTCGTGGCGCCGTTCGCGGCATTCTTGATGATTATCTCGTCAGCCATGCCATGGGCGGCAGGACCGGTAAAACCGATTTTCAAGAGCATATGGCTGACAGTCCATGTTACCACCATATTCCTGGGAAACGGCCTTTTTGCCATCACCTTTGTGGCTGCTATCATGTATCTGATACAGGAGCGTCAGATCAAGCGGAAGCGCTTCGGTTCTTTTTACAGCAGGCTCCCATCACTGGCGACTCTCGACTCCATTAATCACTATGCGCTCATATGCGGGTTTCCTTTTTTGACCCTTGGGATGATCACCGGTTCCATTTATGCGCAAGTCGCCCTTGGATCCTACTGGCAATGGGACCCAAAAGAGGTTTGGTCGCTGGTTACGTGGCTTTTCTACGCTGCATTGCTGCACGAGAGATTGACCGTGGGATGGAGAGGCAGAAGAGCCGCTGTCATGTCTATTGTGTGCTTTTGCATTTTGCTTTTCACATTCGTCGGGGCCACCCTGTGGGTAAAGGGGTATCATGACTTTACTTCGATAGGTACAGGCGGCGCATGAAGACAAAGATCGTCGACATAGGGATGAACCATGAGACGGCCCCGATCGAGTTGCGCGAATGTCTTGCGGCCGGTCCCGAGAGCACCGGGAGGATTCTCTCTGCACTCAGGGGTCTGTCGTGCATCAGAGAGGGGATGTTCCTCTCCACGTGCAACAGGATAGAGGTCCTGTTCACAAGCGACCGGGAGGCTGAAGCAAAGGAGGCTGTACTCTCGCTCATGTCCGCCCTGGGTGAATTGCCCAGAGATACCCTTTCCGGTCGTTTCTATTCTCTGGAGGGCATGGATGCGGTAAAACACATATTCAGGATAGCCAGCAGCCTGGATTCCATGGTAGTGGGGGAACCCCAGATTCTTGGCCAGATTAAAGAGGCATACCGGCGGGCAACCCAGGAAAGAACGTCCGGCGTTATCGTCAACAGGCTCATGCACCGGGCTTTTCACGTGGCCAAGCGGATCCGGACCGAAACAGGCATCTGTTCTTCCGCAGTATCCGTCAGCTATGCGGCTGTTGAACTGGCAAAGAAAATTTTTCATTCCCTCGATGGGAAAAATGTTCTCCTGATCGGCGCAGGAGAGATGGCTGAGCTTGCTGCAAGGCACCTCGTCAACAATGGTATCACATCCATGAGCGTGGCAAACAGAACCTTCGAGAGGGCTGTGGATGTGGCCGCTCGATTCGAAGCAAGAGCGGTTTCCTTTGATGAAATCGCCGGCGAGATCGTCGATGCAGACATTGTTATCTGTTCAACGGCTTCCCCGGAACCCGTTATCACCTTCGAGCAGATAAAAACCTCGCTCCGCAAGAGACGCAACAGGCCGCTCTTCTTCATTGATATTGCGGTTCCGCGCGACGTGGAACCAAGAGTGAACAAACTTGCCAATGTATACGTGTATGATATTGATGATCTGAAGGGAGTCATCGCACTGAACGTGGAGCAGCGGAAACGGGAAGCCGTCAGGGCGGAACGTATAGTCCAGGAAGAGGTCTTCAAGTTTGCACAATGGCTCAATACCCTCTCAGTGGTTCCCACTATCGTGGCGCTTCAGGAAAAGGCCGATGCCATCGTCCAGGCAGAATTGAAGAAGAGCTATAACCTGCTGGGGCATCTGACCGATACCCAGAAGGGGGCTGTCCAAGTACTGGCGAGATCCATCGCGGAAAAAGTCCTGAACGATCCCATCCTGTTCTTGAAAGGGAAGGCCGAAAGGGACGCCGGGGACACCTATCTCGATGTCGCCAGGAGACTATTCAACCTTGACAGTAATCGTGGAGAGAAATATGGATCTGAATCGGATGATCACTAAGATAAAGGAAATGCCGGCTTTTCCAAGGGTCGGCATGATCGCGAGCCACCTTGGTGTTGTGAGAGGGTACTCGCTGGACGGAAAGGCAACCAGGGGAATGGAAGTGTCTTTTTCCCATGATATAGTTGATAAAATAATAAAAAATACAAGGATATTAGAAGGTATCATTGAAGTATTAGTAGAAGTCAGTGAGGGCGAATTGCGTGTGGGCGATGAGGTCATGGCGGTGGTTGTCGCCGGGGATACGAGAGGGCATGTGTTCCCGGCGCTTATCGAGGCTGTAGACCGCCTCAAGAAGGAAGCGACGAAAAAAAGGGAAATCTTCTTTTAACCGGCCGACGAACGGGACGAAACAAGCGGTTCAACCATAGGAGTTTGACTTATGGGAATGGTGGATGTAACGGAAAAGCCGGTGGTAAGACGGCAGGCGATCGCGTCCGGCAGGATCATGCTTGCTCCTTCCACCGTGGAGATAATCCGGGCAGGAAAGATCAAAAAGGGAGATCCGTTGCAGGTAGCCGAAATTGCGGCCATGAATGCAGCCAAACAGACGCACCTGCTGATACCCCACTGCCATCAAATTCCTCTCGATATGGTGCAAGTCACTTTTCAAGTGGGACAAGACTTCGTTGAAACGGAATGCCAGGTGAAGTGCCGGGCCCGTACAGGAGTTGAGATGGAAGCGCTGGTTGGCGTCTCCCTTGCGCTGAATGCCATATGGGATATGGTCAAGTATCTCGAAAAGGATGAAAACGGACAGTATCCCGCTACCAGGATGACCGATATTCAGGTGAAAATGAAGGGAAAAAATGGCAGCTATTGACGCCGTTGGAAAGGACGGGAGAAAATGAAACGAATCCTATTGTTGCTTACTATCATAATGGTGTCCCTCAGTGTGTTTTCCATCAGATCCTGGGCGGAAACGGCCTATGTGACGGATCGATTCAAAGTCACGTTCCGTTCAGGACCAAGTCTTGACAACAAGGTGGTCCGCATGCTCCCTTCCGGGCAGGAATTGGAAGTCCTCGATACCCAGGGAGATTGGAGCCACGTTCGCATCGTCGGTGAAGAAGGAGATGATACTGATGGGTGGATACTGAGTCGATTTCTCATCGAAAGGCTCCCCTGGGAGAAACAGGCCGCACTGCTGCAAAAACAGAACCAGGAATTGACTACCAAGCTTGCCACGAGTAATGAAAAACAGAAGGCCGTCTCAACAGAAACTCAACAGCTCTCCGGCGACTTGAAAAAGACGCAGACCTCTCTCCAGGACCTCAAGAAAAAATATGACAGCCTGAAAAAAGGGGCTTCCAGCTACCTCGCGCTGAAAGACGATTATAACGGTATGAAGTCGGCTTTGGACAGCAGCCAGCAAAAGGTGACGGTCCTGACCAATGAAAATGAAAAACTGCGATCCTCTGAACGAAGAAAATGGTTTATCACCGGTGCCTTAGTCCTGCTCTGCGGCTGGCTGATCGGGCTTCTGATGGGGAAAAAACAGAGACGTCGAAGTTCCATTTATGACTAGATTGATTTCTCCCACCTGTGAAGTGATTACCATCGGAACCGAGCTTCTGCTTGGCCAGATCGTTGATACGAATACCGCATATCTTGCCCGGGAACTTGGACACCTGGGCATTTCGGTTCGCTTTCGAACCTCAGTCGGTGACCGCCTGGATGAAATCATGACGGTCCTCCGGAACGGGATTGACCGATGCGATCTGGTCGTGACAACAGGCGGCCTCGGACCCACGGCGGATGACCTGACCAGAGAAGCCGTTGCAGGAGTTGCGGCCGTGGACCTCTCGTTCAGGCAGGACCTCATGAATCAGATCGAAGAGATGTTTCGAAGGTACGGCTACCAGATGCCTGAAAACAATCGAAAACAAGCCTATGTACCGGAAGGGAGCAGAGCAGTCCCGAATCCGGTGGGTACGGCGCCCGCCTTCATCACCGAGGTTCACGGAAAACCCATCATTTCACTGCCGGGTGTTCCAAGGGAACTCAAACATCTGATGGAGCATGCGGTGACTCCGTGGATTCGTGAGCGCTTTCATCTGGTTGACAACCTTCTTTCCTACCGGGTCCTCAAAGTTGTCGGACTGGGAGAAAGCGCTGTCGACCGAGTCATGGCAGACTTGATGGAGCCCGGAAAAAACCCGGAAGTCGGCCTTCTGGCTTCACCGGGAGAAATTAAGATCCGCGTCGCAGCCACGGCCGGGAACAAGGCCGAGGCCGACAGGCTCATAGACCCCGTTGTGGATGAATTACGCAGGCGTCTCGGGAACAAGATCCTGGGGGAGGATGATGATACCCTGGAGAGTGTGATCCACCAATTGCTGGAAAAATACGGGATGACGGCAGCTGTCCTCGAAACGTTTACCGGAGGCGTCGCCACCAGGAAACTCCACAGGCTCCCGGCAAGAAACATTCGGCAAAGCCTGGTTTCCCAGAATCCTGATGACTTTTCCCGTTGGCTGTGCGGGTTCCCGGATATCCTGGATCGAGAGGGTGCCTTGCGGGTTGCCTCCCTTTTCAGAGATATGGCCCAAGCAGAAATAGTACTCGCCATCCTGGGATTTCCGCAACCTGCCGAACGCGGCTATTCCGTACAAGCGCACGCAGCCGCCGTGGGGGAAGGGACTGAAAAGTATTTTTCCTGGCATATGAGCGGAGACTTGTCCATGCTCCAGGAACGGGGAGGGATAATCGGCCTGAATACCCTTCGCCTGGCCCTCCTTGAAAAGAAAAAATGATTGCAATTGCCCGGAGTTAGTGGCTTACAGGTAACTTTACGTTCAAGATGAGCACGAGATATTGATTATGTCGGCTTGAATGTCAAATTCCAAAATCCAAATGTCAAATCAATGTCAAATATCAAATGACCAAGTTGACGAGAAGCTCGCAGGGCTCTAAGTTGTTTCGTCGCTCGTTGCTGCAGCAGGCAGGTGACCGCAAAATGTTTTGTCATTGAGGCATTTGGATTTCATTTGACATTTGTCATTTCCGATCTACCCAGGTTAGGCGGAAGCTGGTTTTTCCTTCAGGCTTCTATCTGCAGCCTGCTATTCGAGAAGGAACGCTTTCAGACCAGGCCGTGTTCACTCAGCGGCCTGTTTTCCAGTATCCTGTCCGGATGGAAGATGGAAAGGTCCAGCGTGGGCGTTTGCGCAGTAATCAGTTCAGACAGGTAGCGGCCGACTGCAGGACCCTGCTGGAGTCCGTGTCCTGAGAAGCCGTTCGCCAGATAAAATCCCTTAATTTCCGGCCACTCACCGAGAATCGCGTTGCCATCCAGGGTATTTTCCGCGTACAGCCCGGCCCATCCCCGGACAAGTTTCAGGGTGTCGAAGGCGGGTACAAACTCGGCAAGCTCCGGCCACAGCACTTCCATAAAACGTTTATCATCCCAGGAGAAATTGTATCCCACCGGATCCTCCGCCATGGATTTGCCCAGCAATATGAGACCTCCGGTTTCTGTCCTGAAGTAGAGCCCGGACGGCAATATGGTCAATGGCAGTGGAGACTCAGGCTTGACAGCGGTGTCCAGCGCAAAGATCTGTCGTTTAACCGGGTAGACCGGGAGATCGACTCCGGCTGTTGCCGCAACGTCTCGTGCCCAGGCGCCTGTGCAGTTGATCACTATCCCGGAGGAAAGGACTTCACCTGAAACCAGTTTTACCCCGGTAACCTGCTTTCGATGTGCGAGGATTTCCACAACGTCATCTTGGACAAATAGCGCTCCCTGGGCCCTGGCCTTTGCCCGGTAGCCCATGAGCACGCTGTACGCGTCGAAATGGCCGTCCTTGGGACCAAAAGTGCCGCCGATAAAGGCCTTCGGCTCATAGAGCGGAAACCGTTCCCTGATCTTTTCCAGCGTCCACCATTCTACGTCACACCCCAATTCTTTCTGCAAGGCGAAGGCCTGTTCAGCGGATTCCCGGCTTGCTTCCTCCACCAGGAAGAGATTTCCTTCACGGCGGTAAGAGATGGAAGGTATGGTGTCATCGACGGCCATTTTTTCCTCAAATTTTTCCAGCACATCCAGGGCATGCATGGAAATCTGGATATTCTCCTTGAGGCTGAACTGGGTTCGGGCGTTGGCCATGGAGAGGGTCGTTGAAGCCTTCGAATAGGTGAGATCACGTTCGATGACCGCCACCTTCAGGTTGTTGTCGGCCCTGGTGAGGTGGAAAGCGGAGGAGCACCCCATGATACCCCCGCCGACGATGATGATGTCATACATGGTTGTTTTCAATCCTTTCAAATTGGGGTCGTGCCGTTTTACAAGAAAAATTGCGGTTGGCCTTCCCTCCCTGAGCTCTCTTCAGCGAGGGAAGGGGTTTTAAAATGCCTGCTGCAGGCCTTAGGGCGTAATGAGGGACAGGTCTTTTACGACGGCAAATTGGTGAAAGGCACCGTTCTTCACCACCTGCACCTGGACTTCCTTGACTACCTCTCCCTGGCTGGTGAAACCTTTCAATATCCCGGTCAGGCCATTGTAGTCCTTCGTCTCAGCAACAGCCTTGCGAATTGCAGGACCCTTGAGAGAGCCGGCTCTCTTGACGGCATCACACAAAATCATAAAAGCATCGTATGCAGATGCTCCGACCATATCCGGCTGAATATTGTACCGGGATTGATACTCCTTCAGAAAATCCTGGACAACGGGTCGAGGATCATCCCTATTCAGGTTGGTGACAATCATAAATCCTTCGGCAGCCTTGCCGGCGATCTCGAGAAATTTTGGCGAATCGGCGCCTTCCTCGCCCAGGATCTTAACGTTTATGCCCATTTCCCGCGCCTGTTTCACCACTGGACCGGTCTGAAAATAGTACCCGCTTGCGAAAATAATATCGGGCCCTATTTCCTTGATCTTCGCCAAATATGGTTTGAAGTCCTTTTCACTGAAAGGATATGTCTGGGAGTACACGATTTTTGCGCCTTCCCCCCTGCTTTTCACAAACATTTTAAAACCTTTGGCAAGGGTGCGGCCAAAATCGTTGTCGCTGGTCAGCAGGGCTATGCGCTTGCTCTTCAGCAAATCCACTGCAACATACCCTGCCGACTTGCCTTCAACTGTTCCAAGGAACCCATTGCGAAAGCAATAGTCTCCGGCCCCGGTAATGTCGGGATGGACCGCATAAGCAGACACCAACGGGATTTGCGCATCCTGAAAGATCGGGGCTACGGCCCGGCTCGGAGTGCTGTAGGAGCCAGCGACGAACGCGACAACCTTGTCCTGCTGAATCAGCTTCCTTGCCAGTGCGACCGCCTCTTTTCCGTCCGCCCGGTCGTCGTAGTAGACCAATTCGACCTGCTTTCCAAGCACCCCGCCTTCAGCGTTCACGCGTTCAACGGCCAGCTTCACCGCATTGAGGACGCTCAGGCCGTCTGCTGCGGCAAAACCGGTCAGAGGGGCCAGAAGGCCCACCTTGACCGTATCGGCCGCAAAGACACTTCCCACTGTCATGCACAAAATAAGAGACAGCGCCAACAATACTTTGATTACTTTCATCTTGTCATACCTCCTCTATAGAATGTTCGACGTTCCATGACTGGATCTGCATCTAAAACAGCAAAAAGTTTCGTATAATCCTCACTGAATGTCAAATCCCAAAATCCTCATAGTGACTCTCGCCCTCCAGAGCGGTAGGCACAGGTACAGCTCCCCCAGACAGACGCACAGGGAGGAAGCCTTTTCTGGAGTGACTGGTGAGAGGGCGCCGTCTTTTCGTGAC
>CAZONI010000030.1:0-36989 GCA_964581175.1 uncultured Desulfobacteraceae bacterium | reverse complement strand
TTACCTCCACTTTTCCGACCGGTCCCTCCTAATACACATGCAGGAGGCCGGCTATCCTAACGGTTATCTCCTGGCAGCGGACCCTGAACCTTGCCTGGACGGAGAGATCATGTGCAGATGGCCCGAATCTTCCGTCCTGAATGATCCTGCGGCATTTATCCGGAACCTGGTCATAGATGACGGGAAGTCCATGATCATCGTTCCCTTGGAGCAACCGACGTCCGACATAAATGCACTGAAGGCTCGACTCCCCGAAACCAGTTATGTGCTTTCAAGGAGGCAAGCCAAACGTTACCCATGCTCGGGGGTATCGGTTGCGCTACAACTGAAGGGACGACGTTTTGAAGGAGAGCTCAGAGATTTCAGCCCCTCCGGCTTTCGTGTGCGATTCGAAACCGGGTCTACCTTCAGGCAACCCTGTGTCAATGCCGGAGATGTGGTGGATACAGAATTGAAGAGGGATGACAAGGTCCTCCTTTCCGGGAATTGCTCCGTCCGCAGGATCCAGGAACATGCCGGCACCTGTGAGATCGTTCTGCAACCTTCCTCTTCGGCGGTCCCGGTATTTTCGAAAAGGACTGTCCGCAATCCTCGTGTCCGGCTGAAACCATCACCAACCATTTCTTTTGAGCACCCGTTGTTGCAAATGCACCTCCAGATGGAAGTGGTTGATATTTGCAGTTCCGGCTTCTCTGTTTGTGAAGACGGGAATGAATGCCTTCTCTTTCCCGGGATGCTCATCCCGGACCTCGCGGTGCAATACGCGGGTTCCATTATCATGCATTGCTCAACTCAGGTGGTCTATAGGAATAAAGATGGGCAGGGAAATGTGAATTGCGGCATAGCTATCCTGGATACGGAAATAGTTGGATATACCAGGCTCAATCAGCTGGTGGAAAGCGCATTGGATCCATGCGCGCAGGTTTCGGGGGAAATCGAACCCAACGCCCTCTGGGAATTCTTCTTTTCCACGGGATTTATCTATCCAAAGAAATACCATTCCATGCAGTCCGCCAAACAAGAATTTAAGGACAACTGCAGGAAACTGTACCAGAATAACTCCGAAATTGCCCATCACTTTGTCTACCAAAAGAGTGGCCGGATTTTTGGACATCTGTCTATTTTGCGGGCTTACGAACGAACCTGGATAATTCACCATCACGCAGGAAGAGCCTTGGAACGTAGAAAAAGCGGCCTCATGGTCTTGAGGCAGGTTATGCATTACTTCAATGATTTCTATAGATTATCATCCCAAGAGATAGACTATGCCATGTGCTTTTTTCGGCCGGAAAATCGTTTTCCTAGTCTGATTTTTGGTGGCTTTGAAAGGCAATTGAAGAACAGGCAAATTTGCTCAATGGACTTATTTTCCTATCTGCCACTGGCCAAATTTGCATTAGCGACGGAATTCGATGATGGGTGGGACCTGGAAGAATGCACCCGTTCACACCAGAATATCTTTGAACAATTTCATGCCAAGCATTCAGGAGGCGGGTTGCTCTTGAATGCCATGTCGGTCGCCGGAACTGATAAAAGTGAAAGCCGCATAGAGGCTCTCTATGCCCGAAATGGACTCGTGCGCAGGACGAAACTCTATGCCCTCAAACATGAGGAGCAACTCGTCGCGCTCTTTGTAGTGGACCACTCCAGCAGGGGAGTCAATTTTTCTGAGCTCCTGAACTGTATCAAGGTCATAATTCTTGGGGAGAGGGAGTTGCCATGGAAGGTACTTCATAAAGCAGTATCCCAACTTTCCAATGGGTACAATGTGAAAAAGGTGCCCGTCATGTGCTATCCGTCAACATATCTCGAGACTCAAGGAGTGGTCAGCAACAAAACCTATCAACTGTGGGTTTTTAGACTCAGCTTCGTTGATGCGTTCATTAAATACATGCAGGAACGGTTCAGGTTTTCCTAATTGGAGAAATGGGGGATGTAAATCTCAAACTGGTTTCCTCCCCTTGCAAATAATGACAGGTGTGTAGGTGAACCGTCTTGGATCTGTGAAAAACCGTTTGAAATCTTTCAGAAAGCCTTCATGTCCTCCAGGGTATGCGCTGAAGAGCTTCTTTTCTCTGGCCGTTGTCACCTCCACTTTTTTCACCCAATTGAAGATATCATTCTCGCCGACCTTGCGATAGAACAGGTGATGGGCCTTGACATCAACTTCCACTTCCTCGTATCCCAAATCATACAGATATGCGTACAATTTTCTTCCCATGTAAGGATCAAAGTTGTGTTCCAGCTCCAATGCCTTGGTAAGGCGCACGATCATATCTTCCATTTTGGTGGGGAGCTGATAGTGGGTGAGGCAGTTATAGTCCAAGTCAATCAGACAGAGAAAGCCTCTCGGTTTTAGGCTCAGGCTCAGGTTTCTTACAATTTCAAAACTCTCAGCCCTGTTATATTCAAGGACAAAGCGTGTCCAGATGAGATCAAACAGCCCCATATGCTCCATGGGATGCCTGAGGTCATGGAGGCGAAAGTCGATGTCCCCTTCGCCACCATATTTTTCCTTCGCATATCGGATTCGCTTTTCTGAATAGTCTACCCCCAGAATACTCCCGCCGGGGTGAATTAAACGCCGCAAGAGAGAGGTCGTCTTCCCGGGACCGCAGCCCGCGTCAAGTATGCGCATCCCTGGTTTGATGCCGCACCATTGCGCCTGCGCTCGCACGGACTCTTCTTTTGTTTTCCTTTCCAAACGGAGATTTTCTTCCGGGTTTTCCATTAAATAATCATAACTGCTAAGCACGTTGCCCCTCCTCATTCATTGCCCCTTTTTGCTTGAAGGGTACCTGTGTATATGCCATATTAGGAAAAAAGATAACAGAAAAAACATCCGCTAATTTACTCCATTTCCACAAAAGCTCTCAACCTCACGAAATATATGACCGATAAAGAATAATGAATAAAAAGACAGACGACCATGAACATGAACGATACCAGACCCCTCTATAATAGCCGTATCATGAAGGTCTACCTGGATTATCTGGAAAAATATTATCCAGATGTGGATAGACAGTCTCTATTGCAGGCTTCCGGCATGACCATGTACGAGGTTGAGGACCAGGCACACTGGTTTACCCAAGAACAGGTTGATGCATTTCAATCTAATCTCATAAAGGATACCGGTGATTCCAATATTGCCAGAAATGCAGGACGATACGCTACCTCAGCGGAATCGATAGGGGCCTTGAAACAATACACCCTCGGACTTATGAACCTACCCGCCATGTACCGCATCATGGGCAGATTATTTGGAGTAATGAGCAAAGGGGCAAAAGTCAGGACAACGAAACTAGGCCCTAGAAAGGTCGAAATCATTGCGGTTCCCGAGCCGGGTGTGAATGAAAAGCCGTACCAATGCCAAAACCGGATGGGAATGTTTGAATCCGCAGCAAAATTGTTTACGAAAGAATTCGCGAAAATTGATCATCCAGAGTGTTTCCACAAGGGAGACAAATGCTGCCGGTATATAGTCTCGTGGGAAAATCCTTCTTTTGCGCGTTGGAGAATAATCCGCAACTACGCGCTTATGACATCTTTAATTGCCACTGCGGTTTTGCTCTTTCTTGATGCCATAAAAATCTGGCCCGAAATCTTGATTGGAAGTGCTGTCCTCAACCTCATTTTGTTTTTTGTGTCGGCATGGCTTGAGAACAGGGATATGAAAAAAGTTCTCGAAATGCAGGGTGATGCTGCCAAGGAGCGCATGGAGGAAATCAACAGCCGGTACAATAACGCTCTCCTGGTGCAGGAAATCGGGCAGGCTACTTCAACTATCCTGAATCCGAGAAGCCTCATCAAGGCCGTGGGCGAAATCATGGAAAAGCGCCTCGATTTTGATCGCGGCGCCATCTGGCTGGCGAGCAAAGACCGCACCCGCCTGGCGTTTCAGTTTGGATATGGCTATGCCCACGAACACGAATTCCTGCTTCACAAAACCCATTTCCATCTCGACAAACCTGAATCAAAAGGACCATTTGTGTCTTGCTTCAATGAACAGAAGCCCATGCGCGTGAGCGATATCACGAAAAACGTGGGGGAGCTCTCTGGAAGGAGCTTCTTTCTGATAAAGGAACTGAACGTTCAATCCCTGCTCTGCGTCCCTATTGTGTATGAAAAAGAGTCTCTGGGCCTGATTACCGTTGATAACCTGCATTCCAAGCGCCCGCTGACGCAGACCGACGTGAGCCTCTTGATAGGCGTCGCTTCGCAGGCGGCCATGAGCCTGGTGAACGCCCGTTCCTTCCAGAAAATGCAGGACAACGAAAAAAAATACCGCGAACTCGTGGAGAATGCCAACAGCATCATCCTGCGCGTAGACCATGAAGCGAATATTAAATTTTTCAATGAATTTGCCCAGCGTTTCTTTGGATTCAAGGAAGAAGAGGTCCGGGGAAAAAACGTAGTCGGTACTGTTTTGCCGGCAGCAGCAGCGGTGAGGAAAGACGTGCAGGACCTCATGGGGAGGATTCGAGAGTATCCTCAAAAAAGGTTTACTATTGAAAGCAAGACCAGACGGAAAGATGGGAGACCGGCGTGGATTGTCTGGACTTTCAGGCCCGTTGCCGACAGCGAAGGGAATATCTACGAAATCCTTTGCATCGGCAACGACGTAACGGAACTCAAAGAGGCGGAAAGAGAGCGGCGTGAGTTGGAGGTACGTTTGCAACGTGCTCAGAAGATGGAGGCAATAGGGACGCTGGCAGGGGGTGTTGCCCATGACCTCAACAACATCCTTGCCGGCCTGGTCAGCTACCCTGAGCTGTTGCTCATGCAGATTCCGGAAGACAGCAAGCTCAGAAAGCCCATTATGACAATACAAAAGTCCGGAGAAAGGGCAGCCGGCATTGTCCAGGATCTCCTCACCCTGGCAAGAAGAGGCGTCGCCGTCACAGAGGTGATCAACCTGAACCAAATCATCTCTGATTATCTCAAGAGCCCGGAATTCGAAAATCTTCGGGAAAATAACCCGTCCGTTGAGGTGAAGACTGATCTGGAAGCTAATCTCCAGAATATCATGGGTTCCCCGGTACATGTCTCTAAGACCATCATGAACCTTGTCTCCAATGCCGCCGAGGCTATGCCAAACGGAGGAAAAATAGTCGTAACCACCAGGAACAGGTACCTGGACACACCTGTCAAAGGCTATGGCCATGTGGAAGAAGGGGAATATGCCGTGTTGAGCGTCTCCGACACGGGCATCGGCATTCCCGAAAAGGACCTGGAAAGAATTTTTGAGCCGTTTTATACCAAGAAAGTGATGGGCAGGAGCGGCACAGGTCTGGGTATGGCGGTGGTATGGGGAAGCATCAAAGACCACAATGGCTATATTGACGTGAAGAGCAAGGAAGGCAAGGGCTCCACCTTCACTCTTTACTTCCCCATCACCCGTCGTCGATCTGCCGGTGAAAAGGGAAAAATTCCTATCCGGGATTACCAGGGCAAGGGAGAGACCATTCTCGTAGTGGATGATATGCAGGATCAGAGAGACGTGGCATCCGGTATTCTGGCGAAGCTGGGCTATGAAGTCAACTGCGTCCCGAGCGGTGAGAAGGCGATCGAGTGGCTGAAAGCACATACCGCGGACCTGGTCGTCCTGGATATGATCATGAGTCCGGGCATAGATGGGCTCGAGACCTACAGGGAGATCGTGAAATTGCACCCGGGACAGAAGGCGATTATCGCGAGCGGGTTTTCAGAATCGGACCGGGTAAAAGAAGCCCAGCGTCTTGGGGCAGGAGCCTACGTAAAAAAGCCATACCTCATGGAAAATATCGGCACGGCTGTAAAGAACGAACTGGACCGGCAAACACGTGCCCCTCTTTAGTTCACCTTCCGATTTTGGTACACTTTCAGGCAGGTGGGTACGCCATCCGCGGCCTGCTACCATTTGGCAAGCTCTCTGTCCACGCTCTCAAGATTCTGCAATACCTTGTCGCGGGAAGGAGATAGAGGGAACTTATCCAGTAAATGTTGCAGGATATCGTGTGACTGCCGGAGGTACTCCTTTTTCTCCAGGGAACTCCCTGCTGTTCTTGCACGCAGGAAGAGAGCGGCAGCCTTTTTTCTCTCATGGTTGATATATTTTTCTCTTGCTTCAAGCTCGATCGACGCGATCTCATCTCCCTGCATCTTTTCTGATTTCAGTTCCTCCAGCATGCTCAGGGCCTCATCGTATTTTTCCTGTTCCATCAAACCCCGGATCTGTTCAAGTGCCTTTTTTTCGCGCCCCGAGTATGCTTCCTTCGCTTTTTCGACGCGCTCCAGGGTCCGGTCAATAGCGTCGAGATCAGAAGGGGAAAGAGTCATGTCTTGGCGTTTCTGGAGCAACAACCTCGTGGCCTGGTCGAAGGCATGTGCCTGCAGCTGCTCTTCAACCATGCCGAGGACCTTAGGAAGGGAAATATGATCCTCTTCCTGTGGCTTCAGGGGTACCTGAAGCTCCTGTTTCAGGTTGTTGAGCAATGCTGTCCTGTCATCCATCAGGTCGCTCACTTTTTCAAACCGCAGCATGGCAGCATCCTCCTGTCCAAGACGGGAATACCACGTAGCCATCTTGCTGTCCAGGATGATAAGATCGGGACCCTGTTCCAGTTCACGGGCTGCGCGTTCGCCGGCTTCAATGGCTTCTTTGAGCAGCCCCTGATTCGCCAGGGAGCAGGCAAATATCAGGTTTACCTCGGGCGTCATCGCACTGGGCCCGAATTGTCCTTTGAGTTCAAGCACGCCATTGATCACTCCCCGTGAGTCTCCGGACAAATAGAGGCTCACGATCTTGTCCCGCTTCCGGGAGAAAGCGTCCATCGTGCTCTTTTCGTGGGATTCAACTTCATTTCCACCGCCCTGGAAGGCCGTTTCCACGCGTCCCAGCCTGAGATACAACCTGGCGATGAGTTGGCGATACCCGGTTTCCCCCGTTGATGGGGAGGCGTCTTGCAGGAGCTTGTAGATCTCAAGAAGCGCCTTTGCTCCAGGACGATCCGCCTCGGAGATACTGTTTTCCTGCAGTCTCTTCTGGAGGGATACTATTTTCTCGGTAAGCTCTTCCTGGCTGATTAGCGGGCGAAACGCGGGTTCGGGGCCTATGGAAACCGGTGCTCTTCGGCCGGGAAATTGAGCGCAGCCGGCTATCACCAGGATGAGCATCCCGACTACCAATCTGGAATAATTTTTTCTCATCTATCTAGTCCTTGTCTCTTTATTTTTTGCGCAGAAATAAGCCTGGAGGGTTTGAATTCTCTCTTAAGCTGATACGTACCCCCTGACGGGTCGGCAGGTACACACAAGAACGAAACTGGATTGTCGTTGTCCGCTGTTTTCTGCAGATCAGCCTGCAATCCGGTCAAAGCCGAGACCGGGACCGGCTGAAGGCCTTGGGGACAGTCAGGCACGCCGCCTGAAGCATTCATCTTGAGGGTTTCGAAATCAACTGCTTGCCGGTATTGAGGGCTTTTCGCAATTGCGTTCACGGTGTCTATCCAGAGAGGCAGGGCGCCGGAGGAGCCATAAATGGTAAAATGTCTCCCTTGCATGGACCGGTTGTCATCATAGCCCACATAACTGGCTACTACATAGCCTTTTTTGAGCTCCAGTTCTCCCGTGGGATTGTCAGATCCGGGGATGAATCCCACAAAACTTGAGTTTGTAAACCGATTTGCCGTGCCTGTTTTTCCGTAGGCGGGGAGAGGGGTATTCTCTACGCGTACGGCTTCCCGTGCTTTTCGCCCGGTTCCAATCTCTATCACCTTTCTCAAGATCTCCTGCACAGACTCTGCCGACTGACGAGAAACAACCGTCTCAGGTTTTTGTTTGTAGGCCCAGATGGTTTCCCCGTCACGGTCCACAATTTTTGTGATGATGGGCACCAGTTGCTCGTTCCCGCTGCTATCCGACAAAGGGAAGCTCTTTCCCGTCATGATGGCCTGGTATGCCTCTGCGGCTTCAAGTATGCTGATCGCATTGGCACCGAGCGGAAAGGAAAGAACAGGATCCAGGTGGGTTGAAATGCCCATTTCTTTTGCCAGGTTGACCACATAGGTGAGGTTGACAAGGGTCCTGAAATCCCGGATCCAGAAAAGGACATCCAGGTCATAGCGATTTCGGGTGAGGAGGTTCTTGTAATCTCGCGTCAAGTTGTCCTGCAGTTCATTGATCATCGCTGAGGGGAGCAGGTCGTCAATCCATATTTCATCGACGTTCGGAACCGAATCAATACCCGTGATCTGATCCGGCTCAACCGGCAGGAGGACTACATTCCCGAGCCCCTCGGGGTCTTCCGTATAAACCATTTTGGTGCTGCTGCCGTCATTCTGCAACGTCCAATAGAAATGGCGCAGCATGATCAGTTTCTTTGTGGGTGATATATTTCCTCCAGGGTCCTGTAGGGCCGTTATCAAGTCTGCCCAGTGTCTTTTCATGATAAGATCAAGCCGACTGAGCCTGCTGAAATCATGCCGGAGAATTTCGCTTCTCCCCGCGCCAAGCTGCGCCCTCGCCTCGAGGGGTATGTTGTAGTGGAGACGATTCAGGGTCTTGAGCATACCTTCTTTTCCACTGAAGATGATGTCGGGTTCCAGGTCCTTCTTTGCCTGTTCAAAGGCCGCCTCGAGAAGTGCATCGCGGTCGACCACAACCCCATTCTTATCCCTGATCCGTCTCTTATACTCCAGGTAGCTCTCATCTTGCTTCCGGTCCAACCCGAGAAGATGCACAACATCTCGAAACTCGCTCATATTCAGATGGTCGGTTAAATGATAAAGCAGCCAGACCGTCGCCAGGTTTTCGGACTTAGCACCTGCCCACGCCATGGACACGGTTTGACTCTCCGGCTCATGATCGGGTCTCGGACAATAGTAGGTGTTTTCAAATGGGAAGAGGTCCCGTACGTTCATAAGAGGATCGAGCGGACTCCATTTGAGCTGCATGGCGGCAGTGTAGACTATCGGTTTGAAAATTGATCCCAGTTGGCGCTTCGCGTCGACGGCCCGATTGAAATACCGATTTGAGAACCCGCCCACCATGGCCTTTATCATGCCTTCGTGGAGTACCACGACGCCGCCCTCGAGTTCGGGAAACACCGCAAGCCGCAGCTCGCGCTCTTCCGCAGGTCCCCCGGTCGAGATCCATTCCACGGCAACCAGGTCGCCTTTATGGAAGGACGTGAGGAAAGACGGCACCTGGGAACCGCTGAACTGGGCCTGTTCCCCATGTTTCCATTTCAGCCAGGCTTCTGCCACGGATTTTATTCCCTCGTAGTTGATGATGCCTCCGCCGTTTTTCCAGCTCACAATGATCGTGCGGCGAGGATCGCGGGCATCGATATGTGTGATTCTGGCAAGAAAGGGGAGGTTGCCATCGGGGTCGACACCCAGAATTCCGAGTTTTTTCAATTTCAGGTATCCCTTCTGCCGTTCCTGCTGATCGTATCCGGTCAGTTGCACGTCAAGTCCGGGAAGGTGACGCCGAAGGCTTTCCGACGCTGCGGACTGCATTTCTTTGTTAATTGACGTATAAACCTTGATGCCCGACGTTGCGATATTATCAATCCCCTGATCGCTCAAGATCTTTTTGAAGAAAGGTGACTCCAGCTGATCCCGCACATAGTCGAGGATGACGTTCAGGCGATAGGTGATTTTTCCCTCATTGAACGGGACCGCTTGCGCTTTTGCCCGCCGGTACTGATCTTCGGTGATAAAATGCATATTGAACATGTTCTTAAGAACGTAATTTTTCCTCAGGTTGGCAAGCCTGACGGCTTCCTGCCTCTCGGCGTCGGTCTTCTGGATGAAGGGATTGTAGCGATTCGGCGACTTGACTGAGCCGGCGATAAAAGCAGCTTCCACCAGGTCAAGGTCTTTTGCGTCCTTGTCAAAAAAATACTGGGCCGCCACTTGAAGCCCCTTGCCGAATCCGGTGACAAAGAACTGGTTCGCATACATTTCCAGAATTTCCCGCTTCGTATATCGTTTTTCCAGCAAGAAGGCCTGGATGAGTTCTCTCAGCTTTGCCTTGTACGATCTTTTTTCCCGCTTGAAGATATTTTTTGCCGTCTGCTGGGTCAGAGTGCTCCCGCCCTGAACGACTTTTCCCGCCTTCAGATTCGCGATCAGGGCACGCAGGATTCCCTTGATTTCGAAACCCCTATGCGAAAAAAAATCGTGGTCTTCTGCGGCAACAATGCCTTTTATAAAGTCCTTCGGTATATAGGAGTATGGTACATACTGGCGGTGGGTTGTTTTGAAAAACACGCCGATCGGGGTTTGCCCGTCATCGTAAAAGACAGGACTTTCAGACGCAATGACCCCCTGAATAGCCCCTTTCTGAATTCGCTTCGCCGTTTCCCTGGTGATCTGGTAATAAAACGCCAGGAGGAACAAGGCCGGGATGACGACCAGGAACAGAAAGGCACCGAGCAGTATTCTTTTCCGTTTAAGCTTCATACCGTTTTGCGAGATCCCCTGACAGGAGTTTCCTGCGTATCACTTGCTTGATGTCCAGGCCTTTCATTTTCAGACCTTTCCGGCCGTATTTCATATTAGCTTCAATGACATGCCACCTGTTGTCGAAACGAATGAGGTCCATGCCCACATCATCAAATCTACATTTTCGGGCGGCTTCCTTTGCGACCGCTACGGCTTCCGGCGGCACGTCGTCAAAACTGATCCTGCCTCCTTGAAACAGATTAGCGCGGAAATTCTCGGGGGTCCTGATTCGCCAGTAGGCAAGGACCGGATCGTAGTTGACCAGGATGACCCTGAGGTCCTTTTCATGGGGCAAATATTCCTGAATATATGCAATCTTCGCTCTGTCGAGGTACCCTGTCAGCGAGTCATTGTCCTGGATCAGAAACACACCTCTTCCCTGGGAGGAACGCCGGGGGATCTTGCCCACAAAAGGAAAGATAAAATCTTTTATTATATCACTATGATGCAGCGGATAATAAAATTTTGTCCTCGGATGGGTTATCTGCTGCAAGTAGAAAAGGGTGGTCTGCATAATCTTTTCATCGGCAAAGAGATAAGTCTCAAGACTGGGAAAGGTCATTTTCTTCATGGTATTGAAGAACTGCGCGTAACCGGCCGTGGGAAACAGGATGAGATCAGCCTGATGGATCAAATCCCTTTCAGCCCTGGTATACTCCAGAAAATTGGGCTTCACTCCCAGGGTCAGAACCTCCGGAACACCCAACAGGCGGCTGCCGAGGGCAATGAATTGTTTCTGCACGGGCATCAGAATGTCAAACCTTCAGCCAACGCCTTACCCGATCTGCTTGAGCACGTATTTTATCAAATATGTCAGGTAAATGTAAGGTCTTCAGCCGGCGGTCTTCCATGATGATTCTCCCGTTTATGATTGTGTGACTCACGTCATTTCCCTTTGCGGCGTATACAATATGAGAATAGGGATTATAAAGCGGTGTGAGATGAGGTTTATTAATATCAAGGATAATGATATCCGCTTTCTTGCCCTTTTCCAGTGAGCCGATCTCCCGTTCAAATCCCAGTGCTCTCGCACCCTCAATGGTCCCCATCCGGAGCACGGTGACCGCGTCCATGACCGTGGTATCCATACACTGAACTTTGTGCAGTTTTGCCGCCGTGTCCATTTCCGCGAACAGGTCCAGATTGTTATTGGAAGCGCAACCGTCGGTACCGAGTCCCACGCTGATTCCGAGGGCGATCATCTCCGGCACCGGCGCTACACCTGAAGCCAGTTTCATATTGCTTTCCGGGTTGTGAATTACCTTCACACCGTTATCGCGAATCAACTCCATGTCCTGCCGTCCCACGTGAACACAATGATCCGCGATAAGGTGCGGCCCGAGCATCCCGAGAGATTCCAGGTGCCCAAAGGGAGTCTTCCCGTATTTTTCCCGGACTTCCCTTATCTCGCTGAGCGTTTCAGCGACGTGGATAACAAGGGGTACATCATGGCTGCGGGCCAGATCATTGCAGGCAGCCAGAAGATCCGGGCCGCAGGTAAACAAGGAGTGGGGCTCCACCGCGACGGACACGAGCGGATCATCACGCCACGTACGGATGAGTTCTTCCGTGTACTGGAGGCCTTTTTTCATGGACCCGTAATTGGGAGAATCGAAGTCGTAGAGGACTTCGCCCACGATGCAGCGCATCCCGGCGACCCGGGCGGCGCGCGCAACTTCTTGTTCAAAGAGGTACATATCACAGAAAGTCGTGGTACCGGCCATGATCATCTCAGCACACGCAAGGAGGGTTCCGGCGGAGACGAAGTCACCGTCCATGCGACTCTCGACGGGAAAGATATACTGATTCAGCCAGTCCATGAGCGGAAGATCATCCGCCAGGCCTCTGAAAAGACTCATGGCTGCATGGGTGTGGCCGTTGATCAAACCGGGCAGGATGATTCCGCCCTGCGCGTCGATGACTTTCCTTGCACGGAGGGACGGGTCTCTATCAGTTCCCACAAGTGAAATGGTGTCACCCGTAATACCCAGGGCCCCGTTTTCATAGACGTCGTTTCCCTGGTTCATGGTCAGAATGGTGCCGTTCACCAGCACGATATCGAATTCTTCCATCCTTTTTCACTTTCCTATCAAACCCTCGCCTGTCCAATGCTCAGGGCAAGGTCAGGTTGGAGACTATGGCCTGCAACAAGCGCGAGAGTCTTGGAGCGGCCTTCTCTGCCGCCTTGATAACCTGTTCCACCGATGTCGTTTCCATGCAATCGGGGCGGTTGATATTGGTGACAGCCACAATTGCCATGATCTTCATGCCGCAATGGACTCCCACAATTGCCTCGGATACCGTCGACATGCCTACGGCATCACCTCCTGCCAGTTTCAGGAACCTGGTTTCTGCGGGAGTTTCCAGGCTCGGTCCGAGAATGCCGACATACACTCCTTCGCGCAGCTGGATGCTCGACTGCAGCGCCTGGTCCCGGGCTAGGCGCAACAATTCCTCCTGATATACCTTGCTCATATCAGGGAACCTGGGACCGAAATCATCCAGGTTTGGCCCCACAAGAGGGTTCCTTCCGGTGAGGTTGATATGGTCTGTGACCAGCATCAAATCGCCGGCATTGAACCGGGGATTCAATCCTCCAGCGGCACTGCTTATGAAAAGGTGACTGATCCCCAAAGCAGCCATGACCCGCACCGGAAAGGTGACTGTATCGGGACTGTACCCTTCGTACAGATGGAACCGTCCCTGCATGGCAATGACCGGTTTGCCTGATAACATCCCCGCAATGAGAACCCCTCGATGACTCTCTGTCGTAGTTTTCGGAAAGTGGGGGATCTCCTGATAGGGGATCCGGGTTTTTTCTTCAATGGCTGCGGTAAGTTCTTCCAGTCCCGTGCCGGTGATCAGGGCTATCTTCGGCTCTTCTTTCACCACAGAGCGCAAGTATGCAGCCGCCTCTCTTATCTTTTCCCGCATTGGCCGTGTCCTTCCTGTAGGTCTTACTGATCTCCCTTGCTTGCCCTTTCCCTTAAGCCACTTCAACGAAAAAGTCAACCGGCTGGAAGATTGAAAAACTCTTGACACCTTTTTCGTCAGCCAATAGTGTTCAGGGCGGAAGAAAAGGCTTTCTTTCTGAGCACTATGATTCATCGGCGGCGCACTATCAACACGGGTATATCAGAGGATGAGAAAAATGAAAAACGGCGATTCCAAAGGCCAACAGACGCTTATTGAGAAAGTCCTGAACAAAGGAATTTGCGTGAAGTGCGGGGCGTGCGTGGGGCTGTGTCCTTATTTCAGTTACTGGGACGGAGAGGTTATCGCCCTTGATGCCTGTCAGGCCGAAACGTGGAGGTGCCTCCAGTACTGCCCCCGCGCCGACTATGAAGGCACCGCCCTGCGGGACAGTGGTACCCAAGAGAAGGGAACCATAGGCCCGGTCAGGGAAATATGGGCGGCGAGGACCGCAGATGAGCAGAGCCGAGAACTGGGGCAGTATGGAGGAGTGGCGTCTTCCCTCCTGATTTTCGCCATGAAAAAGAATTTCATACGCTCTGCCGTAGTCACCGATTCCGGAAATGCAGGGCCTTCACCATCCGGTAGGCTGGTCAAATCCCCATCCGAGATTCTTGAATGTTCCGGTTCCCGGTATGTCGCCGCTGGAAGCCTTGCGATCCTGAACCAGGCCGTCGACAGAGGTGAAGACCGGATTGGCGTGGTAGGACTGCCATGCCAGATGGAAGCCCTGGAACGTATGGCCAGATCCAGTTCGGATGCGGCGGAGAGAACAAAGCGAGTGAAACTCAAGATCGGGCTTTTCTGCACCTGGGCCCTTGACCACCGCCTGCTCAAGAGATTTCTGGAAGCCAGATATATAGAGGGGCCGGTCAGGAAATTCGATATTCCACCCCCACCAGCTGAGACGTTCATGCTCCTGACACAGAGCGGTTGGGTTCACATCCCGCTCGGCGAGGTCCGAAACCTGATACAGAAAGGATGCGGCCTTTGCGCCGACATGACTGCCGAATGGGCTGATATTTCAGTGGGCGCCGTGGAGGGGCGGAACAATTGGAACACCGTTATTATCCGGACAAAAACCGGGGAGAAGCTGTTTAAGGAGGCGGTCGATGAAGGTGCAATCGAGATTGAAGAACTTCATCGAGAAAACCTGGACCACTTGACAAAAGCGGCCTCAAACAAGCGGAAACGTGCTGAAACCGCCCGAAGAAATGAGCACGAGGGACATGATGAAGGAGATAAGTAACAGAAAAAGTACTATGAGCGACTTGATACGAGACCTTGCCAATCCTGAAAACCTGCCTGACAGAACTGAAAATGTCACCGTCATCCATACCCACATTTCAATTGTCTTCGTGGGTGATGCATTCGTGTACAAGGTAAAAAAGCCGGTCAACTTCGGATTCCTTGACTTTTCCACTCTGAAGAAACGACAGCACTTCTGCCATAAGGAGGTGGTGCTCAACAGGAGGCTCGCAAAGAATCTCTACCTTGGCGTCTTGCCTGTTCATTTCGACGGCAGGAGACATGTGCTGGGATCCGGCAAGGGGGATATCGTTGAATACGCTGTGAAAATGAAAAGAATCCCCGAGGACAGGCTCATGGACCACGTATTTGATCGTGGTAAGCTGGATGGGCAATCCCTGATGAATGTCGCCGCCGTCCTTGCACGGTTTCACGCCAGCGCGGAGACCTCTCCCAGGATCGCAGAGTACGGCAGGGCTGAACGGTTCAAGATCAATACCGATGAAAATTTTGAACAGGTCGATAAGTACCAGGGCATAACCGTCGAGAAAGAGGCATTCCGTGCAATCAGGAAATGGACCGATCTTTTCTATACGAGTTTTCATGAGCTTTTTTCCCGGCGTATCTCACAGGGGCGCGTCCGGGACTGTCACGGGGATCTGCACATGGAGCACATCTGCCTTACTCCGGACCTGCCCATCTTCGACTGTATTGAATTTAATGAGCGATTCAGGTACAGTGATACTGTTGCGGATATGGCCTTTCTCCTGATGGACCTGGAATTTCATGGAGGATACAGGGAAGCAGAGGACCTCTGGAAACGCTACAAGGCCCTGGCAAAGGAAGATGAAGGACAAATTGATGCCTTGGTGACGTTTTACAAGGTTTACCGGGCCGTTGTGCGGGGGAAAGTGAACAGTTTCCGCATGGATGACAGCACTATGGCACGCGAGGAGAAAGACAAAGTTGTGGAGACTGCGAGCAGGTATTTTAAGCTTGCGTACTCTTACATTGTGTAGAAACCGGAAACGGATGTACTCTTCCGTCACACACCCGTTTTTCGCGACGGAGGCCATGGAGTAACAGATGAAAGAACCTTTTGAAAAATTCATGAAAAGAGAACTGGACCCAGGGGCGGTCCTTATAGCGTGCGGCCTTCCTGCATCCTACAAGACGGAAACCACCGAGGTCATCGCCATGCTCAAGGGCTACAGGATTCTCCGGACCGATATGATCAGGCTGGAAGTCCTGAAGAACGAGGATATCTTCGATGAGAAGGTGGCCTCCAACATGAATAAGCGAACCCTTGTTTATGACGAAATGTTCCGACTTGGGGATGAACTGGCGGTAAAGGGGAACGGCATCATTTTCGACGCCACCTTTATCACCCAAGGTTTGAGACGGCGTGCGGCAGAGATTGCGGCCCGTCACGGCATGACCTTTGTTATTCAGCAGACCCACTGTTCCAGGGAAGTATCTCTCAGGCGAATCTCGGAACGGACCAGAGAAAACTACGAATCCAACGCACTGACTGAACAGGCGTATGACAACAACCTGAAAAAGTTCGAGCCGGTGGATTTGTCCGACCTGAAACTCCTCTTTCCCTCTCTTCCCGTACTTCACCTCGTGGTGGATACCTCATCCGACAAAACAGCGGAATGGTTTGTCATGAGGCAGGAAAGGAGAACCTGAGATGCCTTCCCAGTCAGTTGGGATCATTTTCAAATACCGTCATAAACCCGCCGAGACCCAGGCGGGCAAACTTGAAAGATGGCTGAAGGAACGGGGACTCCGGGTGTTCTCCGAAGAAATGGAGATTCGAGACTCCCTGGGTTGGTCCATCGAAGAGTCTTCTTCCATACCCACCACCGTGAACTGGGTGGTCGTGCTGGGAGGAGACGGTACTCTGCTCGGCGCCGCCCGCAAGGTGGGTCGATTTGGAGTGCCCATTCTCGGGGTCAACCTGGGAGGGCTGGGGTTTCTGACCGGGATTCCGCTGAATCGATTGTACAGTGTCGTGCGTCTGCTCCTGGAGGGAAAACTTCAGGTCGAGAACAGGATCATGCTCGAAGCCAGGATCGTGCGGAAGGGAGAGGAAGTCCACCCTGTTCAGGTCCTGAACGACATGGTTATCAACAAGGGAACCCTGGCCAGAATAATAGACCTGGATGTGTCCATCAACGGTGAATTCCTGACCACCTTCAGGGCTGACGGTCTCATTGTTTCAACTCCTACGGGTTCGACAGCCTACAATTTGTCGGCAGGCGGGCCGATTCTGTACCCTACGATGCAGTCGTTTATTCTTACTCCTATCTGCCCGTTCACCCTGACCAACAGACCTATCCTCCTTCCTGAAACAGCCGTTATCGAAATTCGGCTGGGAAAAGAGAGCGAAGAGCAGGTTGTCCTGACCTTTGATGGTCAGGTAGGCATTGATTTTCGCTATGGCGACCACGTGATCATCCAGAAATCAAAGGAAAGCATCAAACTCTTCAAACCACCAAATTACAGCTTTTTCAATATCCTCAGGACAAAACTGATGTGGGGCGGAGGTGCAGACGAATGGAAACCGCGAGAAGAGTGTTCCTAGTGGAACGCGGCGATATTTGTTACTTGCGGTATACCATTGAATCCTACGACGGTATGGCGGTGGTGAGAACCATCGATCCTGCGGCGGCACGGATCGAGATAGCCATCGCACCGGGGTGCGAGCCCATTGCCGAGCAATTGTTTGAAGACCTGAGGAGAAGGGAAGGGCTCCGCATGGATAAGGAAGAAAGCTGAGGATATTTGGATCTTGGATAACGGATTTTACATTGCCACCATGGGCTGCCAGATGAATGAATATGATTCGGAATCCCTTGCTCAGGCGCTCATGGAGTACGGCTATCAGCCGGTGGACAACCCCGAAAACGCGAAAATTGTGCTCATCAACACCTGCACCGTCAGGGAAAAGGCGGATCAGAAAGCCATGAGCCTCCTCGGGCGTATGTCCCGCATCAAGGCCCGGAGGCCCGGCATGGTTCTGGGTATGGTAGGGTGTCTTGCGCAAAAGGAGGGGAAGCATCTGTTTCATCGATTTCCCCAGTTGGACATGGTTGCAGGCCCTCGCGAGTTGGCAGACCTCCGGAGTATTCTGGATGCCGTCGTTCTTCAGGGGAAGAGGATGATCGCGACACGCCTCGACCTCCCACCCTCGAATCCCGCAAAAATTCACCAGCTCCATGAAAAAAAAGTGAGTGCTTATGTGTCAATCATGCAGGGATGCGACAATTTCTGCACTTACTGCATAGTTCCCCATGTCCGGGGAAGAGAAATATCCCGTTCCCCCCGGGAAATCATAGATGAGGCAAGATTCCTGGTTGCCCAGGGAGTGAAAGAAATAACCCTCTTGGGACAGAACGTGAATTCCTATTCCTGGGAAGACCGCACCGTATCATACAATTTTGTCTCTCTGCTTCAGGCATTCGCTGAGGTGGAAGGACTTATGCGGCTCCGGTTTACCACCTCTCATCCGAAAGATCTTTCCGATGATCTGATTTGCTGTTTTCGAGACCTGGATATTCTTTGCCCGCACATCCACCTTCCATTTCAGGCAGGGTCGAATGAAATACT
Organism: uncultured Desulfobacteraceae bacterium; assembly: GCA_964581175.1. GTDB lineage: Bacteria > Desulfobacterota > DSM-4660 > Desulfatiglandales > Desulfatiglandaceae > B46-G9. The sequence continues at coordinate 18,663 of CAZONI010000030.1, read as the reverse complement.
TCGACGCATGAAAAGAGGATATTCGCGAGAACAATACATGGAACTGGTATGCAGACTGCGGGAAGTTGTTCCCGACATAGCCGTAACCAGTGACGTGATGGTAGGGTTTCCCGGGGAATCATTGCTTGATTTCGAAGAAACGGTGGACCTCATGGGAAAAATTCGATTTGATTCACTTTTTTCCTTTAAATATTCCGATAGAGAAGGTACATTAGCGGCGCGTATGGACCAAAAGATCGGTGAAGAGGAAAAATCCAGAAGATTGAGCCGCCTCCAGGCTCTGCAACGCCACATAACGCTTCAGAAGAACAGGGCTCTTGAAGGGAAAGAGGCCATTGTTCTGGTGGAAGGCTGCAGCAAGAAAGGCGGCCAGATGATGGGCCGCACGGATACCAATAAGATAGTAAATTTTTACTCTAATAACAACAAGATAGGAGACATTGTTAAGGTATACATTAAAAGATCGTTTGTCAATTCTCTCTGGGGTGAACCAACACATTGATGCAGGCGGAGTATGGATATCCAACAGATACACTATGAAAACGAACGATGTCTTGTCGTCGATGATGAAGAACACGTGCTCGCGACCATCGTAGAAAGCCTGCAACTCCTCGAATTCCAGGTGGAAGGAGTTCCCGGCGGTCAAGAAGCACTTAATAAGCTCGAGGATATGGGGAAATATAGTTTTCTCATTACCGATATGAAAATGCCGGGAATGGACGGGCTTGACCTCATCGAGAAGGCAAGAACGCTCTTCCCGGATATCTGTATTATAGCCATGACGGGGCTCGCAAAGAACTATAAGTACACCGATGTGATTAATGCGGGCGCCACTGACTTCATAAATAAGCCCTTCGGACCGGATGAACTGGAGGCAAAGATAAAGCGCGCCATCCTTGAACGCAATACCAAGGAGGAACTCAATCGTTTATCCATTACCGATTCCCTCACAGGCCTTTTCAACCAGCGACATTTCTATGCACGTCTGAGAGAAGAAATAGCCAGGGCGAACAGGCAGATGCAGCGGCTATCCCTGATCCTTCTGGATCTTGACAATTTCAAGCACTACAACGATTCCCACGGGCATCTTGCCGGTGATGACATCCTCGGGAAAACGGGTGGAATAATCCACTCGTGCATTCGAGAGGATGTGGACTCAGGGTATCGATACGGCGGAGACGAATTTGTGGTCATTTTGATCGATGCCGATACGAAAGTGGCTCGAGGAATCGGGAAGCGCATAGACAGCAGCCTCCGGAAACGACTGGGGGTCAGCGCGAGCATGGGCTTTTCCCAGTTTTCGACCGGGATGACCGTGGAGGAGTTTATCAACAAAGCCGATAAGGATCTCTATGAGGCCAAGGAAAAGAGATAATTTTGCAAGCCGCAAGGATCTCGAATTCAGCACAACGGGGACATCGGCACAAATTGACGATTTTTCAATGTCCGATAATATATATTATGTAAACTTACGCCAACCGCACGCGAGCCGTGCTGAAAAGCAAAAGAGTTGTTGACACAGGGACATCATTCAAGTAGTAATTACGGAAAGATATTTTGATGGAGGTCATGCTGAATGGGAAGTGTTGTGAAGAAGCGGAAGAAGAAGATCAGAAAACACAAATACCGAAAACTGAAAAAGAAAATGCGGCACAAAAACAAATAAGGCACCCCGTGCCACTGTTTCTATAAAAAAAGGAAGGCAGCTTTTTCCTGGCTGCCTTCCTTTTTTGGAAAGAAAACCCTATGTCACTTGTTGTAGTCGTACCATCCCGCCCCGGTTTTCCTCCCCAGTTTTCCTGCACGGATCATGGTCTTGAGCAAATTGGGTGATACCCATTTTGATTCTTTATTCAATTCCTTATAGAAATATTCAGCCACAAAATAGGCAATATCGACGCCCGTGAGATCCATCAGCTCAAAGGGGCCCATGGGGTAGTTCAGGCCATTCTTGACTGCGATATCCACGTCTTCCATCGAAGCGATGCCCTCTTCCACAATCTTGATTGCCTCTATCATGTGGGGGATCATTATGCGATTCACAATAAAACCGGGCGAATCTTTCTTTACCTCTACGGTGATTTTTCCCATTTTCTTTGCCAGATCGCTCGTAACGGCAATGGTCTCATCACTGGTAGCATACCCGCGGATGACCTCCACCAGGCGCATGAGAGGAACAGGATTGAAGAAGTGCATGCCGCAAACCCTGTCGGGGCGATTTGTGGCGGCGGCAATCTCCGTCAGGGACATGGAAGACGTATTTGAGGCCAGGATTGTTTCCGGCCGGCAAAGTTCGTCCAATTCCTTGAAAACACTCTTTTTAAGATCAATATTCTCGATCACCGCCTCAAGAACAAAATCCACATCCTTCAATGCGGACATGTCCGTGGTACCGGTTATCCTGCTCAGGACGGCATCTTTTTCAGAGGCCTCCATTTTGCCTTTTTCCACGCTCCTGGAGAGGAATCGATCGATGTTCTTCAACCCTCGCTCCACATATGCGTCCTCGATATCCCGCATAACGACGTCACACCCGATTTGGGCGGCAACCTGGGCGATGCCATTTCCCATTGTGCCGGCCCCGACAACACCGATTTTCTTGATATCCATGACGGTCTCTATTCCTCCTTTATTCTCTTTATGCCACTGTCTTCAGTCTTGCACCTCTTGCCTTTCACCTGGATTTATACCGACTCCACGGACGTGACTTCCGGGACATTCTGTTTCAAAATCCGTTCGATTCCCATTTTCAGGGTCATCTGGCTCATGGGACATCCGCCACAGGCCCCGGTAAGCTTGACCTTGACTATCCCTGTATCTTCCACGTCCACGAGCTGGACGTCTCCGCCATCAGCCTGGAGACTCGGCCTCACCTTGTCGAGGGCCTCCTGCACTTTTTCTCTTAGTATCATGTTTTCCTCCTGTTGTCTTTTCTACCGGTCACTTTATCTTACTGCGTTATTGTATTGAATATCATAGTTTCCTGAGTAATGCTACCCAAAAAACTCTTTCACCCGCTTGTCCAGGAACCATGCGAGGCCTGCCGAATCCCCCGGGGTCCAGCCCATGGTTTTCCTCCATATCTCGTCGGATTCCATGCAGAGATAGAGGCCGAGGTCATTTCCCCACTTTTCCAGATGCTCTCGCATGAAGCGGTACAGTTCCATTCGGATGGGCTTAAAATAGCGCATCTTTCCATCCACGCCGGGGACAAATTCTCCGTCGAGAACCCGTGTACCGGGATGCCGCTGCTGAATGATGGATTTCAGCTGAGGCATGAACCTGAAAGAACCCATGCTTATCCAGATGATGCGGTGGGGATCAATAAACCGGTCCAGGAGATCAAGGGTCCGGAGATAGTCGTCTTGCCAATTGCGATGAGGAATCAACGGATCAAAGTGGAATCCCACGATAAATCCTTCTTTCTGGCACCTTGCCGCGGCCTCGAGGCGTTTTCTGAGACTCGGCGCACGGTGCTCTTCCCTGCCGACAATTGTCGGGCTGTTGAGAGACCATGAAACGACGATCTGACCGCGCTCAGGAAGCGCAATAAGCCTCAGTATGTTGTCAGTTTTGGTCTTCAATTCCAATATGGCGTTCCTTCTCTTGAAAAACAGGGGCGCAAGAATATCGGTCCAGCCGATAAGAGGATCCAGGGCGAGACTGTCCGTAAATTCGCCTGTCCCGATGCGAAAGATCCTGTCGGGATCGCTATCTATGGAACTGAAAACCTCTCCAAGGCGCTCTTCAAGATTTGCGAAAACCCGCAAATTGGGTTCATTGAAATAGGATTGCAAGATGCAGTAACTGCAATCAAGGGGACAATTGGCCGCCACGTGCAGGATTTGGTACCCGCAACAAATGTGATTCCTCGTGCCAGGACAGGGTTTCAGAATATCACCTTTAAAATCAACAAGATGGAGCGTTTCTTTCCCCATGTCCTGATAATTTCCAGGTTCGTGTTCCTTTTCCTTCCTGCTTCTGCCCTGTGGAATCTCTGCAGTCTTATCGCGAATGCGGGAGAAAAGACGGTATTGTTCCACGCCACTATCCACCCGAATCCTGCTGAATGGAAAAATGCTCATCAATTGCTCGCTTCCCAGGGATCCTTGATCTCTCCCAATTCCTCAATGCATGCGAGATGGTCGATCACCTCTTTCAATTCCTTCCCATTCCGAAAAGAGATCTCCATCCGGTAGAATTCCGACTCAAAATAGGGCGGCGCCTGAATGCTGACCTCCCCGGGAAGATTGAGCCTGGCGACCCCTTTCTTGAACACTTCTTCAGCGCGGCTCAGTCTCGGGAATCTCCTCGACCTCAGGAGGGCCAAAAGCGCTCTTGTTTTCTGGGGGCGATTCCACCAATCATTTGAGAGAATGTTGAGGAACGGCTTCACCTGAAGTATTTCAGAAACTTGAATCCCTTCTATCCTTGAAATATCATACAATAATTCAACTAGCTGTCTTTGTTGGTTCATGTTGAAGATTAAGTTTGAAAAAAGGGACCCAACCACTTTTCTTTCCTCTGGACCCCATTTCAACAGGGCTGTGGCCGTTGATTCGGAAATCGCGCCCTTGGCCAGGGACTGTTTCAATGTCTCATCCAGGTCCCGGTCAAAGGAAATGTAGCTTTCCAGGGTGGATTGGCGTCGGGGAAGTCTCAGGAGGGTCATATACCCGGAAAGGATCTCATTTGTCGGCAAATACTTCGTCAGTCTCCTCAGGAACATCCCTTTTTCCACACAGTTGAATTCCCTTGTTGCAAGATTGTCAAAAAAATTGATAAAAAGGGCATCAAGATATGAAATGTCATGCTCTTGGAGTATTCGCGAAGGGACTTCTTTCTGGCCGAGTTCAAAGAGGGCGGCCGTTCTCCTGTAGCCGCTCACGATGGCAAGGTGCCCTGCCCTCGATTCCAGCAAGAGCAGGGGATTGAGCAGGCCCACTGTTCTGATGGAGGCCTTCAATGGTTCCGGATCGAAACCATAACTCATGGTGAAAGGCCCTGGTTCAGTGCTAAGTCTATCCAGTGAAACCAGTGACGGTTTTGTGAGATCCACTCTATGCCGTACATTCTCGATCATTTTCTATCCTTCGGGCTTTTTTTGGTCTCGCGCTCTGCCATTGCAACGTATCACCAAGTGAAGACCAAGTAAAGAACCTCTGGAGAAAGGTTGCCTTCGAATGAGAAAAGTGCTAGCTGCTGTGAACGCGTGAGGACGATCTCGAGAATGGAGGAAAAGGGGGAATACGATGGCAAGATGGAAGTTTTTTTGCAGGTGCCTCGTTTTGTTGGTCGCTTTTTTGTTGTCTCCGGGAATACCTCTCGCTCAAGGGGTTGACTCGGTGAAGGTCGGAATACTGCTTCCCCTCACAGGGCCTATGACGGGAGTCGGGGAAGTTGAGAAACAGTCGTTTGAGATGGCCGTTGAAAAAATCAATACAAAGGGGGGAATCAACGGGAAGAAATTGAACCTCCTTATTAGAGATACATCGAGCCGGGTGGATGTGGGCCGCGCAATGGCTGAAAGGCTTATCAAGAAATACGGCGTCTCTCTGATTGGAGGGGGTTGCAGCAGTTCTGTGGCATACACGGTGGCCCGTGTTTGTCAGGAAAATCAGACTCCCTTTCTCATTAATACGGCTGCTGACGATAAAATTACCACATCGGGATGGGATTATGTTTTTCGGATGAATCCTCCGTTCAGTAAATATGCGAGTGGACTGGCATCCCTTTTTTCAAAGGTTGTCAGGCCAAAAACGGCTATTATCTTGCATGAAGACTCCCCTTTCGGCACAAAGAGGGCCAAGTTTTTCCTAGAGTTTTGTAAGAGATCCGACATAAACCTCCTGATGAATAGAGGGTATAAACGTGGCGAGATTGATTTTGGTCCAGCGCTCATGAAAGTAAAGGACAAGAATCCCGATATCCTCTACATGATATCGCATACCATAGACGGATCCACCCTTATGAGACAGGCGAGAGAATTGGAATTGACGCCCAAAATGTTTGTGGCGGGGAGCGCTAATTTTACGCTCCCGGAATTTCAACAACAGGCCGGAATTGCGTCGCAGGACGTCATTGCATGCACCCTGTGGAACCAGGTTCTTCCGTTCCCAGGGGCTATGGACTTTTACAGGGAGTTTGAGGCAAGATATCAGACGTCGGCAGACTATCACGCTGCCGAGGCATATGCAGCGTGTTCTGTGATAGCGGATGCCTTAAGACGGGCGAAGGCTCTTAACGGCACTGATATACGAGAAGCCCTCCTTGGGACCGACTTGATGACACTATTCGGTCCGATCAAATTCACCACATGGGAAAAGATGAAGAACCAGAACGCGGCATCCACTTATGTGGTCCAATGGATCAACGGAAAACTGGAGGTGGTTTGGCCGAAGAACCTGGCCACTGATTCCTTGGTTTACCCGGTGAATCAGCTCAAGAATTGAAAACTCACGATTGCCCGGAATCTGCTTTTGGGTGGCACCGGAGGGTTTCCATGCAATGGATCCACTGGAAATTTGGCCTATAGGCCCAAGTAGACATCTTTAATTTCTTTATTCTGGATGAGGTCCGCGGATTCGCCTTGCATGGCCAGTCTCCCTGTAGAAAGGACATAGCCATAACTGGAGTTGTCTAGGGCCAGTTGCACATCCTGTTCCACCAGCAGTACCGAGGTGCCTCCCGCGTTTATCTCCTTTACAATATCAATGAGATCATCAACGATGAGGGGCGCAAGCCCCAGGGACATCTCGTCAACCAGGAGTAACAGAGGATCTCCCATGAGACTCCGCGCAATTGCGCACATTTGCTGCTCACCGCCCGACAGGCTTCCCGCCCGCTGCTGGGAACGCTGTTCAAGTATTGGAAAAATATCATATATTTTAGAAAGTTGCGGATTGAGATCGTTCGACTTTTTTCGCCTGAATGCCCCCATCATAAGATTTTCTACAACGGTCATTTGCGGGAACAGACGCCTCCCTTCGGGCACGTGAATAATCCCTGCAGCGACAATCTCCTTGGAAGGAAGACGGGCAATGTCCCTTCCCTGGAAAATAATTTCTCCTTTATACGGATGAATCAGGCCTGATATTACCTTGAGCAGGGTTGTCTTTCCGGCGCCGTTCGATCCAACCAGCGCTACTATATTCCCTTTCTCAACTCGCAGTTCAATATCCCACAGGACCTGGACGTCCCCATAGCCTGCATCAAGGCCCTTTATTTCCAGTAACAACACTGCTCCTCCTAGCCGGTGAGTTCTTTATATCTTCTCCCAAGATAGGCCTTAATCACCTGATTGTCGTTCAGGACCTCCATAGTGGAACCATCCGCAATCTTTTGACCATGGTGCAATACGAAAATACGATCACACACCCGCTTGATCGCCCGCATAACGTGTTCTATGATTAAGATTGTGATGCCGCTGTCCCGTATCTTTTTTATGAGGTCTACGGCGCGGTCAATCTCGCTGAAATTGAGTCCGGCCATGACTTCATCAAAGAGGACAACCTCAGGATCCATTGCAATTGTTTTGGCAATCTCGAGCCTTTTTCTGGATGCCACGCTCAACTTGTCGGCCAACACATTCATCTGCTTCCCTAACCCGACAAATTCCAGTATCGCTTCCGCCTTTATTATGGCATCTTTGGCCGACCGATTCTTTCCTCCAGCGCCGAACATAGCGCCGACTGAGGCATTTTCCTTAACGGTCATACCGGGAAAAGGCTTCACGATCTGGAACGCTCGACTTATGCCGAGCCGTCCGATCTGGTATGGCTTGAGTCCTGTAATCCCCTTACCTTTGAAGAGGATTTCCCCATCAGTCGGCGGATAGGCGCCGGCAATCACATTAACAAGTGTTGTTTTTCCGGCGCCGTTTGGGCCGATCAACCCAAGAATTTCTCCCTGTTCCAGTTTAAAATCCACCTTATCAACCGCAACGAGACCGGCAAATCTTTTTGTTACCTTTTTTCCTTCCAAAATGGCCATATGAATACTTTTTCAGATGCGATTCTTCCGGATGTTTTGTAGAAAATAAAGCAGTCCAAACTTCTTCTGCGTCATGATATCCGCGATGCCTTTCGGAATGAACACGATTGATAAAATGACCAGGCCCCCGAAAAAGAGCGTATGGGCCACCAGGAAATAATTGGAAAGGATTTCAGAGAGAACCTCAATGCTGGCTGCGCCCAATAGGGGTCCGAAAAGCGTCCCAATACCTCCAAAAACAGCCATGACGATCATCTTGAGGGTGCTTTCCACGCCGAACACGGGTCCTGGTTTGATGAATGCCTGCTGATACGCGTATACGCTGCCGGCAAGCCCGGTAAAAAAACCGCTCAGCGCAAAAGCGATTGTCTTCGCAGCCGTGGTGTTGATACCAACGGAATTAGCTGAATCCTCATCTTCCCTGATAGCTATCAGAGAGTAGCCCAGCTTCGCATGCAAAACAAAATAACTGAAGGCTAATGTAGCGATTAATGTTCCGAGCATTATGTAAAAGAAGAAATAATACTGGGCCTTGACAGAAAGGTCGAGCATGGGAAGGTATATCCCGGAATTTCCTTCTGTGATATCCAGATTCTGGACCAGCGCCTTCATCGCCTCTGCTACGCCCAAGGTTGCGATCGCAAAATAGTGCCCACGCAGGCGAAGAACGGGAAGCCCGATAATAATCGCAAATACTGCTGATCCCACGCCTGCCCCAAGGAATGCGACCGCGAAATTCAGGCCGGCCTTTTCCATCAATATCGCCGTGGTGTACGCCCCTAGGCCAAAAAACACCACATTGCCGAAAGAAGCATATCCGGTGTAACCGCCTATGATATTCCAGGCACTCGCCATAATGCCGAACATGAGGATATCAGTCCCGAAACGAATAATAAAATTGTTGGCAAACAAAGGAAAGAGGGCCACTCCGAGCAGGATAAAGCTGCAAATGAAATAATTTCTCAATCTGTTATTTCCCATACTTAATCTGCTCCTGCCATGATCCCTTTGGGTCTTATGATCAAAACGAGAACTAGTATGGTAAATCCAATTAGATTCTCATATGTTGCACCGAGCCAGTTCGTTCCCAGGGCTTCGGTGACCCCAAGAATAAGCCCGCCGATTAATGGCCCCAGCATGCTTCCCAATCCACCGATAATAACAACCACAAAAGATTTCAGTGTCAATATTCCTCCCATCATAGGGGTGATCGGAAACAGTATGGACCACAGTGTGCCTGCAGCTCCGGCAGCGCCCACCCCCAGGCCGAATGTCACCGAGTATGTCCGCGCGACATCAACGCCAACCAGGCGGGCGGCGTCAAGATCCTGAGAGGTTGCACGTATGGATCGTCCCAGATTTGTCCGGTTCAGGATAAAAAACAAAATGATGGTGGCAATGATGACAACCAAAAAACCCACAAGTCGCATGATAGGGATGGTTACAAAACCCCCGAGGGAGAAATTCGTCGCGCCATAAGGGAGTTGAACCATTCGCACATCGGCGCTCCAAAGTACCTGTGCCAAATTGTTTATGAAAATTTCGATTCCGAATGTCAGGACCAGAGTGATAAAAGCACTGGCCCTGATGATGAGATTTATCAGATATCGCTGAATGATGTATCCGAAAATAAAGAGGAACCCCACTGAGCCGATTAGGCTCAGAAAAGGATTTATGCCCAGGAGCGTGAAAAGCCAGTAGGTTGTGAACGCTCCCAACATGATGAAAGAGCCATGGGCAATATTGATAATATTCATGACCCCCCAAATGAGAGACATCCCTATTGCCATTAAAGCATACAATCCACCTTTCAACAGCCCATTGATGATAATCTGAAGCACCATTATGTACTGGTCCTGGTAACGCCCGGCGGGAGAGAAGTCTTCCTATCCCCTCTTCCCGTCGGGCAAACTCATCGCTATCGAAAAAATACTCTCCCCGCGACGGCAAAGGATGCCACTCGGGAACCCCAAAATCTCCGGATGAACGCCGCCTAATTAGTTCCGATCCTTCCAGCAAGGAACCGGGTAAACAGGCTTCTCGCTGCCGCCTGGGTAGACCTGGAGTACCTCCCCGCCCTGGATTTGCAGAGCAACGCTTGTCCCCAGTATCTGGCCATTAGGGCTGAACTTCACTTGCCCATAGATCGTGCTTAACGACGTGGCTGCGATGGCATCGCGCACTTTAGCCGGATCCAATGTTTTCGCTCGCTCGATAGCGTCCTTAAAAACCGCTATGTCCGCTATTCCACTGGCGTTGTGGTAGTCGGGGTCATACTTAAACTGCTTTTTAAAAAGGCTCACGAATGCTTTGGTATCTTTAAACAAATACCCTGTAAAATTCATCTGGGGAGACCAGCTTGCGACCCCATAAACATATTCAGCATCCTTGCCGAGCGATTTTCGGAAATCGGCTTCGGATGGCCCCACGGTCATGCTTACCAATTTCGGACACACGTTCAATTCCTTTGCCTGCTGTGTGAAATTGAGAGACTCTTCAGTATGCCCTGCGAGGAGGACAACGCTTGCGTTGATGGATTTGATTTTGGTCAAAACAGAAGTGAAATCCGATGCCCCTTCAGCATATTTCTCGTAAAGCACGATATCAAAACCCATTTTTTTAGCGAGTTTTTCCGTGCCTTCTGCGACGCTGATGTCAAACTTGTCGTCTGAATAAAGAATAGCGATCGTCTTAGGCGCCGGCATGAATGTCTTCAGCATGTCAAGGGTTGATCCAAAATATTGACCGGCCGGAGGGAGGGTCCCGAATATATACTTATTCCCTCGGCTGAAGATTTTTCCTGAAGCTCCGCCCCCTTGTATCATAGGAATCCGATACCGTTGCGCCACGATGCTGTCAGGAATGGTAATACCGCTGGAGTAAGGGCCGAGAAGAAAGTTGACTTTATCTTCATTGACAAGCTTTTCAACCAGCCGGGAACTCTCAGAGGGATCGCTCTTGTCGTCATAATAAACAATTTTCAGCGAATACGTCGCATCTCCGACTTTTATGCCCCCGGACTTGTTAATCTCCTGTACGGCCATATTGTATGAGTCTATGTAGAGTTTCCCGGTTCTGCTGTCCTTTCCCGTGAAGGATATCGCACATCCCAACTTAATGACCTTTGCGTTTGCAAAGGTCCCCACCGTAAAAACCAGTCCCAGCCCGAGGGCCGTAATCAACAAACACCTTGCCAGGCCTTTCATTCTTCTTCCTCCTTATCAATTCTTTGTTCCGGTTTGTTTGCTTATCTATGAACCGACGCTGAAGCGAAAAATTTTGAGAGATTTAAGGGGGGATCTCGTAAGGGAAAAAAATTAAGCTCTGTCCATCCGTGATTGCAAAATAGAGACAAAGCCCATGGAGTTGTGGCATAATTTTACGAGCCTTTCTTTACGATAGTAATAAAGAAAGCTTTTGAGCGAACGCAGTGCACGTCTGAAATTGGAATAGCCGGCCACTGGTAATATGTGTAAAGTATTTGACAGATTATAGGAAAACCATTATAGGGTCAATAACAAAATAAGAGCCCCTTGACTTTGGGGCTTGACAGGTTTTCTCTCAGGAGTTAGGCATAAAATCGGGAAGAACAAACCAACTTTCCCCGTTCAAATTTAAAGAGCTTACGGTTCATAGTGAGAGCGAAAGAAATAAGGATGCAAGCATGAGCACTTTATCTACAGCATGGAGGTTTAGAGATGAATAGTTTTTTGGAGGGTGGGCCGAAGAATCCACTCAAGGTTCAGGATAACACCTTTCGTGACGGGCACCAGTCCCTTCTTGCAACCAGGATGCGAACCGAGGATATGATCCCCATTGCTGAAAAAATGGACAGTGTGGGTTTCTGGGCCATGGAGGTCTGGGGCGGCGCGACATTTGATACTATGCACCGCTTCCTCGGAGAAGACCCGTTTGATAGAATACGAATCCTCAAGAAACATATCAAGAAGACCCCTTTCTCCATGCTTTTGCGAGGACAAAACCTGGTCGGCTACCGGAATTATGCCGATGACGTGGCCCGGCTTTTCGTGGACAAGGCGACTGAAGCCGGCATAGATGTCTTCCGGGTTTTTGACGCACTGAATGATTTCAGGAACTTCCAGACGGTTGTGGAACGCATTAAGGCGAACGGAAAACACTTTGAAGGGACTATCTGTTATTCCCTGACCGGGAGAAGAATGGGCGGAGATGTCTTCAACCTGGAATACTACGTCTCCAAGGCGAAAGAGGTTCAGGACATGGGTGCTGATACGCTCTGCCTGAAGGACATGGCCGGGATCATGGCTCCCTTCGATATCGCGAAGATTGTCACCGAGTTGAAGAAAGTGATTACCATCCCCATTCATCTCCATACCCACTACACCAGCGGTATGGCCTCGATGGTCTACCTGAAGGCAATAGAGGCCGGCGTAGACATCGTTGACACCTGTCTGGCTCCATTCGGCCTTCGCACGTCTCAACCTGCCGTGGAACCGATCGTGGCGACACTTTTCGGCACCTCCAGGGATACCGGCCTGGACCTCCACCTCCTGCTTGAACTGGGTGATTACATTGAATCAGTAGCTCCCAAATATCGTGACTATCTTGCCAAGCACAAGATATCCGTCATAGATACAGGCGTGCTTGCCCATCAGATCCCCGGTGGTATGATCTCTAATCTCGTCAATCAGTTGAGAGAAGCCAAGGCCCTCGACCGGTTGCCCGAGGTGCACAAAGAGGTAGCCGTCACCAGGAAGGAACTGGGGATGCCTCCCCTGGTAACGCCGACCAGTCAGATTGTGGGTGTCCAGGCCGTCCTGAATGTCCTTTTCGGGAAGTATAAGATGGTGACGAACGAGGTCAAAGATCTTGTCTTCGGCCTGTATGGGAAGACTCCCATTCCCGTGGATCCCGAGGTCCAGAAAAAGGTGCTCAAGAATTACAAGCGCGGCCAGACACCGGTGACCGGGCGTGCCGCAGATTACCTGGAACCCGAGCTCGAAAAAGACCGGCAAAAAATAGGGGATCTTGCGAAGAATGACTTCGATCTCCTCATCTATGCCCTTTACCCCACAACCGGAGAGCAGTTTCTCAAGTGGAAATACGGCCTGGAAGAAAGGCCGCCCGAGGTCATGCCTAAGACCCTTGAGGATGTCCGGAAAGAAGATGAGGCGATGGCGGCTGCCATAGAGCAGGTATGCAAGGTCATGTGAGGGAGTTTTTGATCCTGAGATGTGAGAATTCTCAAATCGTGAAGGAGGGAACCGGTCGACGGGCGCACGGGCAAAACGGGCAAACCGCGCCGGGAAATAGAGGAGTATTGGGATGAGAAAAAAGGTAACGGTGGTAGGCGCCGGAAATGTGGGTGCTACCGCTGCTATGCGTGTGGCGGAAAAAGAGATCGCCGATGTGGTCCTGGTGGATATCCTCGACGGAGTCCCTGCTGGAAAGGCCCTGGACCTCATGGAAGCGGCACCTGTTGAACATCATGATTCCAGAGTTGCCGGTGTCACTGGAGACTATAGCCAAGCCGGGGATTCGGATATCGTGATCATCACCGCGGGTATCGCGAGAAAACCGGGAATGAGCAGGGATGATCTCCTTGCCACCAACATGAAAATCGTCGGATCTGTGGTGAAAGAAATCGCCTCCGTTGCTCCCCAGGCAGTCCTCATCATGGTGAGCAACCCGCTTGATGCCATGTGCCATGTAGCCTATGACGCGAGCGGTTTTCCGAAGGCGCGGGTCATCGGCATGGCCGGCGTTCTCGACTCCGCTAGATTCAGAGCCTTTATCGCCATGGAACTCGGCGTTTCCGTTGAAAATGTGCATGCATTCGTGCTGGGCGGGCATGGGGATACCATGGTTCCCCTTCCCCGCTATTCAACGGTAGCCGGCATTCCCATAACCGAACTCCTGCCTGCTGACCGGATAGATTCCATTGTTCAGAGAACACGGCAAGGCGGAGCGGAGATCGTCGGCCTTCTCAAGACAGGAAGCGCTTTTTATGCTCCGGCATCTTCGGCGGTCCAAATGGCCGAGGCCATCCTCAAGGACAAGAAGATGATTCTTCCCTGCGCGGCCTATCTGGAGGGAGAATACGGAATCAATGATCTATTTATCGGGGTGCCGGTAAAACTTGGCACCCAGGGCATCGAAGACATCATAGAAATCAAGCTGACCACTGAAGAAGAACGGGCACTCAAGGCATCAGCCGCTGCGGTCAAGGGACTTGTGAACGACATGAAACGGCTGAAGAATTCGGGCGATCAGGAACGGAGGAAATAATGAACTGGTTTATCGCCACGTTTGCGTCATCCATCGGCAAGAAGCTGGTGATGGCAATAACGGGCCTCAGCTTCTGTCTTTTTCTCTCGCTCCACCTCGTAGGGAACTTTTTCTACTATGGCGGAGGGGCTGCCTTTGAAGGCTACTCAGCCGAGCTCCACCGGCACTTCGTCCTGCTTCCCATTGCAGAGGGCGGGCTCGTCTGCTTTGCTCTCCTGCATATCCTTTTCGGGGCGTTCCTCTATTTTCAGAACCTGGCGGCCAGACCCACAGGCTATATCGTGGCAAAGAGTGTACTCCGTAAAAAAACCCCGGGCGGGCAGACTATCTCATCAAGGCTCCAGCCCTATACAGGCCTGTATCTCCTCGGCTTTGTAATCATACACCTCTTTGCTTTTACCTTTGTGGACGCAGCTGCCGGCGGCGGTCTGTATCGAATGGTCACAACGGCATTCGGGAATCCCTATTACGGAGCGTTTTATGTTTTTTCCCTTATTGTAGTCGGCTTTCACATAAAACACGGTTTCTGGAGCGCGTTCCAGACCCTCGGCGCCAATCATCCCAAATACATGCCTGTGATCAAAGCGGCAACCGTCCTGTTTGCCTTCATCGTCGCTGTCTGTTTCTCCTCGATACCGGTTTTCATTTTCCTGAGCGCATAAGGAGTCTACTATGGCATTGGATTCGAAGGTGCCGGGAGGTCCTCTCGAAAACAAATGGGACCGACACAAGTTCGACTTGAAACTGGTCAGCCCCGCGAACAAAAGGAAGTTTGAGATCATCGTTCTTGGAACGGGCCTTGCCGGCGGCTCGGCTTCCGCCACCCTTGCGGAACTGGGCTATCATGTAAAGGCCTTCTGCCTGCAGGATACGCCGCGGCGTGCACACAGCATTGCCGCCCAGGGGGGCATCAATGCGGCAAAGAACTATCCCGGCGACGGTGATAGCATCTGGCGGCTGTTCTACGACACTATCAAGGGGGGAGATTTCCGTGCCAGGGAGGCAAATGTGTATCGCCTGGCGCAGATCAGCAACCAGATTATTGATCACTGTACGGCCCAGGGGGTGCCCTTTGCCCGCGAATATGGAGGACTTCTGGCCAACAGGTCTTTCGGGGGCGCACAGGTTTCGCGCACCTTTTATGCCCGGGGACAGACGGGACAACAACTTCTCCTGGGATGCTACAGCGCCATGATGCGACAGACGGCTGTCGGCCGTATGGAGATGTTTCCCCGCAGAGAAGTGCTGGACCTGGTCCTGGTGGACGGCTGCGTCCGGGGCATTGTGGCCCGCAATCTCATTACCGGCGAAATCGAAAAGCACGCGGCTCACGCGGTGGTCATGGCAACCGGAGGATATGGAAATGCCTATTATCTCTCCACCAACGGGATGAATTCAAATGTTTCGGCCATCTTCAAAGCCTACAAGAAGGGGGCTTTTTTCGGGAATCCCTGTTTTGTACAGATTCACCCTACCTGTATCCCGGTTCACGGAACTTATCAATCCAAGCTTACTCTTATGAGCGAGAGCCTCAGAAATGACGGTCGTGTCTGGGTGCCCGGGAATCCCGGGGATAAGCGTCCTCCCAATGAAATCCCGGAAGATGAGCGTGACTACTACCTGGAGAGAAAATATCCGAGTTTCGGAAACCTTGTTCCTCGGGATGTTGCCTCCAGGAACGCGAAAGAGCTATGCGATGAAGGCAAAGGAGTTGGGCCCACCGGCTATGCGGTTTACCTGGATTTCAGGGACCCGATTCAACGCGACGGGAAGGATGTCATCGAACGAAAATACGGAAACCTGTTTGACATGTACCAACGAATTACAGATCAGAATCCGTATAAAACGCCCATGATGATCTACCCTGCGGTCCACTATGTTATGGGGGGACTATGGGTGGACTATAACTTGATGAGCACCATCCCAGGGCTTTTTGTGCTGGGAGAGGCCAATTTCTCGGACCATGGTGCAAACCGGCTCGGGGCAAGCGCTCTCATGCAGGGCCTTACGGATGGATACTTTGTCATCCCCTACACCATCGGCGGATATCTCGCGGGCACTCGTCTTTCCGAGGTCAATACCAGCCACCCCGCGTTTGAAGAGGCAGCACAACAGGCCCGGGAAAGAATCGAGAAGCTCTTGGAACTGAAAGGGCGCCGCACCGTCGATGATATACACCGTGAGCTCGGGCATATCCTATGGGAGCACTGCGGCATGGCCCGGAACGATGAAGGCCTTTCGAAGGCCAAAGAATTGGTCCCCCGGCTGCGGGAGGAGTTCTGGGAAAACGCCGTTGTTCCCGGAACAGCGGATGACCTGAACCAGGCTCTTGAACGTGCGGGGCGTGTGGCCGATTTCCTCGAATTCGCCGAATTAATGATAGAAGACGCCCTCTCCAGAAAAGAATCCTGCGGGTGCCACTTCAACGAGGCCTATCAGACTGAGGAACACGAGGCCCTCCGGCAGGACGATACCTCCTGTTACGTCTCGGCGTGGGAATACACCGGGGAAGGATCGTCTCCGGTGCTTCACAAAGAACCCCTCGTCTTTGAGAATGTGCACCTAACCCAGAGGAGTTATAAATGAGTGGAACCATCGATCTCACCTTGAAGATCTGGCGTCAGAAAAGTGCAGGGCATAAAGGCCGCCTGGAAATCCATGACCTGAAGGATATCTCCACGGACATGTCATTTCTGGAAATGCTCGATGTGCTCAACGAAAAACTGACGCTTGAAGGCAAAGAGCCCGTAGCCTTTGATCACGACTGCAGGGAAGGCATTTGCGGAGCATGCGGAGCCGTCGTTAACGGGTATGCGCACGGGCCCCGGAAAGGTACGACCCTCTGCCAGCTTCATATGCGGCATTTCCACAACGGAGACACCATTGTCATTGAACCGTTCCGGGCACGCCCGTTCAAGATGGTGAAAGATTTGATGTTGGACCGAAGCGCGTTTGACAAGATTATCCAGGCCGGTGGATATATCTCGGTAAACACGGGCCAGGCGCCCGAGGCAAACAGTATTCCCGTATCAGCGGAAAAGGCCGAACTTGCCATGGACGCGGCCGCCTGTATCGGCTGTGGCGCCTGTGTCGCGGCTTGTCCCAACGCCTCTGCCATGCTGTTTGTGGGGGCCAAAATATCCCATCTCGCACTCCTGCCCCGAGGCAGGGTGGAGGCAGCCGAACGAGCCATATCCATGCTCCGAAAAATGGATGAACTGGGATTCGGAAATTGCGGGAACCATACAGAATGCGAGGTGCAGTGCCCCAAGGAAATATCTGTTACCAACATCGCGCGCCTGAACCGGGAGTTTTTCAAAGCGGATTTTGGATCAGCCGTCAAATAGTGGCTAAACCTCCACCCAAAATCGGCTGTTATACGAAAGCAGGGAAACCGGATCTTCCGGAAGCAGAGGAATCAGGCCGGCGCTGGTTCAGGAAGTACAGGAGGCTCAGGGGGAGGAAACCCTGTGGGAGGGGTGCCGGGATCAGGAAGGGAGGATATCCGGAACCACCATCCATGCAATATTCCACTGATTGGCCTCCATTCCAGCCTGAAGACAGACAACGCCGCCCTGTTGAAACTCGACCATTGAAGGCAAAATCTCCCCCGCAACAAGCAATGAAACGAGCTTTGCCAGATGCGGCAGGTGGCCGACGATCATGATATTTTCCCGCATCTTGCTTATTTCATCCGCAATTGCATCCACCTCGTCCATAGGAGAGAGCCCTGCCCTTTCCTCAGGCTGCAATCCGGGATGGAGCAGTGATGCGAGAATCGTTGCAGTCTCTCTAGCCCTTCTCTTCTTGCTGCAATAAATCTCCCTGACCTGTACATTTGCTTCCTTGAGAAAGGTGCCGATCCTCTCGACATCGACCCTGCCCTTCTGTGACAAGGGTCTTTCGGGATTCTCTTCCTTCTTCATCGGCTTTCCATGCTGGACCAGGTAGATATTCATCACGCAGTTCTCCTTAAAAAGTGGTTCTCCTAATCTATCTGAGAACAACCTGCAGGTCAATATTCTGCCTGGTCTTTTTCAGAGTTCTCCTGGTGCGCGGACAGGTTTCTTCTTGACAACAGTGCCTATTTACAGAAGACTAGCATACCTTGCTGCCGCCGCTTCCCTCTCCGTTGAACTGAAGCGGCGGCGAGTATATTGTAGGTTCAGTAAGGAGCATTTGGGCAAATGTTTTTTGACCGGAAAAAAAGACAACGTGCGAGAGAACCGGTTCCTCAGGAATCAAAACAGGCGTCTTTAGAAAACAGGCAGGTGAACATCTGTGTCGATGTCCCTTCCTTTGCAAACATATTCGAAGCATCGCCCATCGGCATCTTCATCGTGCAGGATAGGAAGTTCCGTTTTGTGAACAAGGAATTTCAGCGTATATCAGGCTACTTGGAAG
>CAZONI010000029.1:16067-37224 GCA_964581175.1 uncultured Desulfobacteraceae bacterium | reverse complement strand
TGGTGCGAGAGGGGGGACTCGAACCCCCACGGATTGCTCCACTGGATCCTAAGTCCAGCGCGTCTACCAGTTCCGCCACTCTCGCAGGTTTTTTATGATTTCTTTTTTCCTTTTCCTTGTCAAGGGACAATGCTTCAGGAGAGATGGTCGTCGTACTCATCAGAGAATCGTTTTATCATCCCATCGTCGGCGAAGCTGTAATAACGATTATCTCCGATGATGATATGGTCCAGGACCTGGATCAGAAGGAGTTTTGCCGCCCAGAGGAGATCCCGGGTCAGCCTGCGATCTTCCGGGGAAGGCGAGGGATCACCAGAAGGGTGGTTATGTACGAAAACGAGCGCCGCGGCCTTGTGTTCCAGGGCAAGGGTCATGATTTCTCTGGGATACACCGCGCTTCCGGTCAGGCTGCCGAGGAACACATCTTCATCTGCCAGCAACTGGTTCTTTCGGTCAAGAAAAAGGACCTTGAACACTTCTCGCTTCAGGTCCCGCATGGAATGGAACAGGTAATCGAATACGGCACGGGAAGATCCGAAGAACGACTTGTGTCGAGCGCGGTCACGCAAGTATCGTCCGGCTACCTGGTGGATAAGCCGCATATACAGGGCATTCTTTGGGCCGATGCCCTTTATCTGGAGAAGCTTTTCACGCGGTGCCGAAAGCACCTGGGAAAGGCTTCCGAAGCGTTCTATGGCCTGCCTGGCGGCGCCTTTCACGTCTTTCCGGGGAGTTCCGAGTGTGAGGAGGAACTCCACAACCTCTTCATCAGAAAACCGCTCAAGACCGCCTTCCTCAAATCTTCCCCGCAACCGTTCCCGGTGGCCCTTTCCTTTTTCCTGCCATTCCTTCTTTTCCATACACAAACACGCTCCGATTTGAGATATCCCCGCATCCTAGCAGAGAAAGAAAGAAAATCAACAAAGAGTTATGGTAAGTGCGCCTGGGAAGTATTATTTTATTGACAATCGTTCAGCCCTTACAGAACAATAAAATTATTGTTCTTGCTGTTAAGGCGTTCTTTCAGGCCTTATCGTGGACTTGGTTGAATCAATTATTGCGCTTCGAGGCACGCTTTAACCGGAAGAACTAAAATCCTGGGGCAAAGAGATGAAAGGCGTCTATGCGTGTTCTTGTTGCGGCCTCTGAAGCGGCCCCTCTTGCAAAAATTGGTGGACTCGGCGATGTTGCCGGCGCCCTTCCCACGGCGCTTCGGGACCTCGGTTGCGAGGTTTCCCTGGTGATACCGGCGTACAGGACGGCCCTTCAGAAGAGCGGGGCATCGGATGTGGTGGCCAAAGGGATTCCGGTGAGGCTCGGCAGGAAGGAGCTTTCTGCCGATATAGTTGAAACCCGAGGAAAGTCAGGCATACCCATCTACCTGGTTCGCAGGGACGAATTTTTTGACCGCTCTGAAATCTACGGAACCGCCGCGGGAGAATATTTCGACAATCGTGAACGATTTATCTTTTTCTCACGGAGCATCCCTCCTCTTTGTCGCGCGCTGGATTATGTTCCCGATATCATCCTCGGCAATGACTGGCAGACAGGACTGGTCATGGCTCTCCTTGACCAAGGGGGTTTTCCCGGAACAGCAGGCGTTTTTACCATTCACAATTTGGGATATCAAGGCCTGGTGCCCCCGGAGCAGATTCCTCTTATCGGGCTTCCGGATGAGTACTACACCCTGGACGGCCTCGAGTATTACGGCCAGATGAGCCTGCTCAAGGCAGGAATAGCATTCGCACACGCCGTGACAACGGTGAGCCCAACCTATGCAAAAGAGATCCAGACTGCTGAATTGGGCGGCGGCCTGGACGGCCTTTTGAGGAATATCCGGGACCGGCTTTTCGGTATCTTGAATGGAATAAACGAGCAGGAATGGAATCCTGAAAAGGATATCCACCTCAAGACACACTATTCCCGGGAGGACTTCTCGGGCAAGGAAGAGTGCAAGAAAGCGCTCCTGAAAGAAATGAAGCTTCCCATGCGGTTGGTGAACCGTCCGGTACTGGGGATGGTAAGCAGACTGGTCTCACAAAAGGGATGCGATCTCCTGCTTGCGGCCGTAGAAAGGCTCTTCAGCATGGATGTGGGATTCGTGCTCCTTGGATCAGGCGAAGCCAAGTATGAAACCGCCTTTGCCGCCCTCCGGGAAAGGCACGAGACTCATTTCGGGTTCGCCGACGGGTTCAACGAACCGCTCGCGCACAGGATTTATGCCGGATCCGACATTATCCTGGTTCCCTCCCTTTACGAGCCCTGCGGGCTCACCCAGATCTATGGCCTCAGGTACGGGAGTGTTCCGGTTGTGCGGGCCACCGGAGGGCTCAATGATACGGTACAGGATCCGAATGAACGGCGTTTTCCCGGTACCGGGTTCAAGTTCAAGAAGTATGATGAAACGTCTTTTCTGAAAACAGTGTCGCGGGCGATCACGGTCTATAAAGACAGGGAATACTGGCAGGCGATGATGCGGGAAGGAATGGGATGTGACTTTTCCTGGCGAACGTCGGCAGGCAAATACGTGGCGGTGTTTGAAAAGGCATTGAAGCGTATGCGGGCCAAGAAAAAATGAGCGGGAACTATTTGTGCATACATGGACATTTCTATCAACCTCCACGGGAGAATCCGTGGTTGGAGGAGATCGAGTTTCAACCGTCTGCGTTCCCCTACCATGACTGGAATGAGCGGGTCACGCGGCAGTGCTACGGTCCCAATACCAGGGCTCGGCTTGAAGGGGCAGAAAGACGTATCCTCGGGCTCATCAACAACTACGAATACATGAATTTCGATTTCGGCCCGACATTGCTTTCATGGCTCGAAAGAGCCCATCCATGGATTTACGGGCAGGTTCTTGCCGCCGACCGGGCCGGCCGAAAAAGATATCATGGCCACGGAAACGCCATGGCCCAGGTCTACAATCACATCATTATGCCGCTTGCCGGTACCCGGGACAAGCGAACTCAGATCCGCTGGGGACTCGCGGATTTCGCACGCCGGTTCGGACATCCTGCAGAGGGCATGTGGCTTGCGGAAACCGCGGTCGATGTGGAAACCCTTGCGCTCATGGCCGAGGAGGGTGTGCGATTTACAATCCTCGCTCCTACACAGGCCCAGGCGGTACGTGCCCTCCGCCCCCACGG
This sequence comes from uncultured Desulfobacteraceae bacterium, assembly GCA_964581175.1. Classification (GTDB taxonomy): domain Bacteria; phylum Desulfobacterota; class DSM-4660; order Desulfatiglandales; family Desulfatiglandaceae; genus B46-G9. The sequence continues at coordinate 34,078 of CAZONI010000029.1, read as the reverse complement.
TGGAGATGGGGCGTGGAAAGACGTGACCGGGGGAGTGATCGACACCACTCAGGCTTACCGTATCTTCCCTCACGGGACGGATTCTCCTTTTATCGATGTGTTCTTTTTTGACGAGGATATTTCCAAGGCGGTCGCCTATGAGAAGATTCTCGCATCCGGCAGCGCCTTTCTCACCCGAATCGAACAAGGTATTGCCGGTGCAAGAAAAGAGACCTGTTTGGTCAATGTGGCAACAGACGGCGAGTCTTACGGACATCATTTCAAGTTTGGAGACATGGCACTCGCCTGGCTTTTTGATCACCTGGAGCGGGAAGGGAGCCTGGAGCTTTCCAATTACGCCTGGTTTCTGGAACAGTCGCCGCCGCAAAAAGAGGTTCGAATCGTGGAGAACAGCTCCTGGAGCTGTGCTCACGGGGTTGAAAGGTGGCGCTCGGATTGCGGGTGCAACGTCAATCACCGGGAAGGATGGAATCAGGCCTGGAGAGCCCCTTTGCGCGAGGCCATGGACCGGCTGTCGGGTGAACTCTCGGCAATTTTTACGGAGCAGGGCGGGAAGATAATCAGGGATCCCTGGGCCGCCAGGGATGACTACATTCATATCCTCCTCGATTCATCAGCCGAAAACCGCGATGGATTCTTTGAAACGCATCTCGTCAAGGGTGGTGGAGCTGCTCAAGCAGAAAAAGTCATGGCATTGGAGCTCCTCGAGTCCCAGAGGATGGCTTTGTACATGTACACCAGCTGCGGGTGGTTTTTTGATGATATTTCGGGTCTGGAAGCAACCCAGGTGCTCATGTATGCCGATCGGGCAATGCGGCTGGTGAGAAAGTGGTCGCGATCCGACATGGAGGGGCAATTCCTCTCCATTGTCGCGCGTGCAAAGAGCAATGATCCTGATTTCGGGAACGGGGCTGCTGTTTTTGAAAAGCGCGTAAAGCCTGCGCGAATGCTCCCCGCGCGAATAGCGACCAACCACGTTTTCATCCAGATGTTCCAGAAAAGCCCTGGTGCCGGGGGGCTTTTTGGGGAACGCTCTCAAGTTGCAAAAGAAGAACAATACGATGACCAGGCTGCGGGAAAGGCGGCCGGGGCAGTCCTCGTGTCGGATCCGATGACCGGAAAGACCTCCCGGATCTCTTTTTCCGCAACAGGGCAGATGCCTGCTGATTTTGCGTGCCAGACCGGCGAAGAAGGGGGAAGCAACGGCTCTTATACCCTGGATGACGTGGTCCCTGATGTGAGGTGGCAGACCATGCAAGGCATGATCCATGGTATCCTGGACAGGGTTTCGCGGCAGATCAGCGAAGAGGAGGTTCGGTCTTTCTTCTTCCTGGCACACCCCGCCGAAGGGATGGAAGAACTCTTTCCCGGCGGTCTGGGGGATGTTTTTGAACTTTTTTTGCGAAGCCGGCTCCTCCGGCTCGTGGAAGAGCCCGAAAGTGTACCCCGTGAAATGGTCTTGCTCAAAGAACTCACCCGGAAGGCGGCAGGCGGGAAGAGTACCCTTCACGTTGACGATCCGGGGATACGGCAGGAGATCCGAAAACTGGTGGATTCACTGATGGACCTGATTTCCGAGAGTCCGCAGGAAGGGATGATAACAGCCCTAATGGAACTCCTGGATCTGGCCGATGACGTGTCCCTGAAAGTGGATCTCTGGGGATGCCAGAACCGATATTGGGACCTTTCCGTGGACAGGCATTATTTTGAACGGTTATCTCCCGAGCAGGTGAGAGTTTTCAAGGCGCTGGGGAGGAGGCTCGGATTTTCCCTTTAAAGGAGCTTGATGTGCTGAATCTTGTCATGGCAATTCACTGTCACCAGCCGGTGGGCAACTTCGATTATGTTTTTGAAAGAGCATGCGACCGCTGTTACCAGCCTGTGCTGGAAATCCTGCGAGAAAACCCCCTCGTTCGTACCGGCATGCACATGAGCGGGTCGCTTCTTGAGTGGATTGAAGCGTACCGCCCGGCCATCCTGGATCTCCTGGGCGACCTTGTCGAAAGGGACCAGGTTGAGGTCCTTTCAGGGGGCTTTTTTGAACCTCTGCTCTCCAGTATCCCTGTAAGAGACGCAAGAGGGCAGACGAAGAAGATGAATCAATACCTGGAATCCCGGTTCGGGCACCGGCCGAAAGGTTTCTGGCTCACGGAACGAATCTGGGACCCGGGGCTTCCTTCCGTTCTCGCGGGAACAGGCCTCCGGTACACGATCGTGGATGACACCCATTTCTATTATGCGGGACTCAAGTCCCACGAAATTTACGGCCCCTACATCACCGAAAAGGAGGGCAAGACACTGATCCTCCTGGCCACGCCCATGATGCTGCGGTACTTGATCCCTTTCAAGCCGGTAGAAGAGGTCATCTCGCATCTCCGTCACCTGGAACAGACTGGGAAAAAGGTGGTTGTCTATGGAGATGACGGCGAAAAATTCGGGCTCTGGCCGGGGACACACGAATGGGTCATTCAAAAGGGCTGGCTGCGGACTTTTTTTCAAGCCATCTCGGAAAACGCCGAATGGCTGGGAACAAAGACCCCGGGAGATCTCATAGATGAGATGCATCCCCTGGGACGCCTCTATCTGCCGCAGGCCTCCTATGAAGAGATGACCGAATGGGCGCTTCCTCCGGATCGGACGGAGGCATTGGAAGATATCATCGTTTCCCTCAAGCAGGAGGGCCGCTGGGAAGAATGGCGTCCGTTTGTGCGGGGGGGGATATGGGACAACTTCCTGGTGAAGTACGATGAAACCAACCGCATGCATAAGAAGATGATCTTTCTCAGTGACAATCTCCCCCGAGACTCCGAGGGCATTGAATACCTCTGGCGGGCCCAGTGCAATTGCGCGTACTGGCACGGGGTTTTCGGCGGCCTTTATCTGGGGCACCTGCGGCGGGCCGTATACCAGAACCTGCTCAGAGCCCAGGCTTCCTTACCCCTGGAAAGGGGAAACATCCCGAATATAGAAATGATCGACGTGGACAAAGACGGGGACGACGAAGTTGTGATCCGGGGACCCGTGCTTTCCATGGCTCTTTCACCGGCGCGGGGAGGAGGTATTTTCGAACTCAGCCACGTCCCCCTGGCCCTGAATCTGAGTGATGTGCTGACCAGGCGACACGAAGCGTACCACCGGCGTCTGAAAGAGCTGGACGAGGAACACGGAAACGAGCATACCCGCGCACAGTCCATCCACGAGACCGCCTTCGCGAAGGACAAGGGCCTCGAAGAAATGCTCATATATGATCGCTATCCGAGGACCTCTTTCCTCGATCACTTCCTTCCAGGTGAATGCTCCGTGGAAGAGTACTCGACAAGCGTTTACCGGGAACTGGGTGATTTTTTCGAAGGGACATATCTCGTGACAAAGACCTCCGCCGCTGAGGAAGCCGGTATGGTGAAGCTGGCCCGAACAGGGCATGTGGGACCGGCCGAGATGACCATTCAGAAAGAGCTTCTCATGGAAAGGCAAGGGGAGGTGCACATGCAATGGGAAATGACCTCCCTCGGTAACGCACCTGTTTCCTGTGTCTATGGCTGCGAATGGAATTTGACACTTTTTTCAGATCGTGACCCTGAAAGATACTATCTGGTTAACGGCAGGACACGAAGAGAAGTTGCAGAGACGGGTGTCGAAGAGAACGCTGCTGAATTTTCCCTGATAAACGGCCCGGATCACCTGAAGGCGGTATTTGCCTTTTCAAGACCGGTGACCGTGTGGTTTTTCCCGCTCATGACCGTATCCATTTCCGAAGAAGGTTTCGAACGTACGTACCAGGGGTCGAGTTTCCTCTTTGTCTATCCGATCGAGCTTGCAAAGGGAGAGAAAAGCCGGTTTTCGTGCACTATGCGGATCGTGCAGGATACGTAAAAAGGAAGGCCCGGCTTCCCGCCAAGGGGAGACGCCGGGCCGTTGGTTGGGGTTGGGTTGATGGTTAACAATCCAACTGGGCCTTCATGTAAATGGCTTCCCGGGATGCCGTTGTTTTCTCAAGGTCAATTTCTACTGCGTTGCTTCGCCACCGATCCTGGAGAGAAGATGCACGCTCATCTGAGAAGCCGCCAAAGTGCCGCCTCATACCCCCTTCTGCCAATTGATAACCTTTGGAGGCCGTCGGCCGTCACATGGTTTATGGTCATGATGTTGAGGTTGAGCGGCGCTTGATTGGCAATGTTTTCTCTTTCTCCTAATATTTTCTACAGTCTTTTCAATTTGTTCTACATCATCCCGAAAGCTATTCTGTATGTCTTGGAGCGCCATTTTTTCTTCCATTGCACAGAGTATATCGGCACGTGAGAATGATTCCTTTAACATTTTTTTGCATTCGGCAAAAAAAATTGCAAGGAGTCAGGTACAACCGGGGATTATTCAGGTTTGAGAATCAGCATGCCAAGGGGTGGGAGGGAAAGACTGAGGGAGTGGGAAAAGCCGTGAGCCGGGGTGGGATCGGCCAGTTTCCCTCCGGCGATCCCGACATTGGACCCTCCGTACAGGGCGGAATCCGAGTTGAGCAGTTCCCTGTAGAACCCTTCAAGGGGTACCCCGATCCGGTAGTTTTCCCTTGGTACAGGGGTAAAATTGAAAACAAATACGAGGGGGATATCGGAAGATCCGGCTTTGCGCATGAAAGAGATCACCGTGGAACCGGAATTCCGGAAGTCGATCCACTGAAATCCCGCCTGGTCGTAATCCTGCTGGTGGAGCGGAGGTTCCTGTCGATAGAGATGGTTGAGGTCCCGTACGTATCTCTGCAGGCTGGCGTGTAATTTGTATTGGAGCAGATCCCATTGCAGTTCCTGGTCATGATCCCATTCGGACCACTGTCCGAATTCCCCACCCATAAACAAGGTCTTCTTCCCGGGTTCTCCGTACATGTATCCAAGGAGGAGCCTGAGATTCGCGAACTTCTGCCAATCGTCGCCCGGCATTTTGGAGAGCAGTGAGGCCTTCCCGTGAACCACTTCGTCGTGAGAAAGAGGAAGGATAAAGTTTTCATTGAAGGCATACAGCAGGGCGAAGGTCAGGTTCTCCGTATGATATGAGCGGTGCACGGGATCCAGGGACATGAAGCTCAACATGTCATGCATCCATCCCATATTCCATTTGAAGAGAAAACCGAGTCCCCCTAAATGAACCGGGCGGGTGACACCGGGCCAGGCAGTAGATTCTTCCGCGATGGTCATGGCGCCGGGATAGTCTCTGAAAACCTTTGTGTTGAGTTCCTTCAGGAACGCGACGGCCTCCAGATTTTCCCTGCCACCGTAGCGGTTGGGCAACCATTCTCCTTCCTTGCGAGAATAGTCGAGATAGAGCATTGAGGCCACGGCGTCTACTCTGATGCCGTCGATATGGTATTTATCGAACCAGAAGAGGGCATTGGCGATGAGAAAATTTCTTACTTCATTCCGGCCGTAATTGAAGATCAGGGTTCCCCAATCCTTCTGTTCGCCCTGTCGCGGATCGGCATGTTCGTAGAGATGTGTTCCATCGAAAAACTCCAGGGCATGGGGATCTCTTGGAAAATGCGCCGGCACCCAGTCGAGGATGACGCCGATTCCTGCGGCGTGACATCGGTCAACCAGGTACATGAAATCTTGCGGTGATCCGAATCGGGAGGTGGGCGCATAATAGCCGGTTACCTGGTAGCCCCACGACCCGTCAAAGGGATGTTCGGCGAGCGGGAGAAACTGGGCATGGGTGAATTCCATTTTTTTCATGTAGTCCACAAGCTGGTCGGCCGATTCGCGGTAGGAAAGCCACTCGTTTTCCTCGCCCCGGCGGCGTCTCCACGAGCCAAGGTGCACCTCGTATACGGCCAGGGGCTTCTTCAGGATGTCAACGGCAGGCCGCTTTTCCATCCATTCCCCGTCACTCCATGTGAACCCGTCTACCTGCTGGACCACGGCCGCGGTCCGGGGGCGTTTTTCAAAAGAGAATGCATATGGGTCCGATTTTATCAGAAGAGTTCCATCCTGAGTCTTTATTTCAAACTTGTAGAGTGTTCCCGCTTCAAGGTGTGGGATAAAGAGCTCCCAGATTCCTGAGACACCCCTTATACGCATAGGATGCCGCCTGCCGTCCCACTGGTTGAAATCTCCAATGACGCTCACCCGGCCGGCAGATGGGGCCCACACTGCAAACAGAACCCCGGAAACGCCCTGGTGAATTCGAGGGTGTGCCCCGAGTTTTTCGTAGATCTTGTCATGGTTTCCCTGGTTGAACAGGTACAGATCATCGTCTCCCAGGACCGGAAGGAACGCGTAACAATCGTAAAAAACGGATTGCCACCCACTGTCAAATCCGACCTTGAGACGATAAGGGAAGACGTGGAGAACGTCGGGGAGCCATGCCTCAAAAAGTCCCGCCTTGTGGACCTGTTTTGCCTTTTCGGCGGCGCGCGGGCTCAGGTCCATGATTGCAACCTCTTGAGCGTGGGGGAGAAAGGCACGGATCACAACACCCTTTTTCCCGTCAATCTTTGCCGGGTGTGCACCCAGGAGCGTGAATGGGTCGGCAAGGGAGCAGGTAACAATGCTTTTTATTTCCCGCGTTTTTAAAGTAGTCGAGAACGACAAGCGGCCTCCTCGCGGACCTTGATCAGGCCCAGGTAACCAGCCCCATGGCAAAACGGTTTTCCAACCTATCCAGGCTGGGCATCACGCGAACCGTGTACCCAAAACGCCCTGAGTGGGTGCACGGTATGGCGCCTTTAAAAATATATATCCCGCCCGAATTACTTGTCACTCTGAGGGCGGTTGTGTCTCTTTCAATGAATTCTCCCTGCGGGTCGAGGCGTCCGTAATAGGCATCAACCGTGACATCATCGGGGGCCAGGGATCCGAGCCTGATTCTGGCTTCCACCTCCAGCTGTTTGCCCACGGAAATCTCCTGCCCGTCCGCCGCGATGACCTCTTCCACGGAGACTTCGGCCCAGCTTGTCATGATCTTCTGCCGCCAGGAAGCAAGGTTTGCGGCTCCTTTGAAAGACTCGCGGCACAGGTTGTTGAAACGGCGCGAGCACGGAATGTAGTAGCGATTCAGATATTCCTGTACCATCCGATGGGAATTGTAGATGGGGGCCAATTTTCTCAGGCCGGCCCGCATCTTGTCCACCCAGCCCCTCGGCATCCCGTCCATGGCCCGGTGATAGAAGAGGGGCTTGATTTCATTTTCAAGGAGATTGTAAAGGTCCTGGCTCTCGATGCTGTCCTGGATTTCCTGATTCTTGTACTCCTCACCATGCCCCAGGGCCCATCCGAAATCACGGTGATACGCTTCGTCCCACCATCCGTCCAGGGTGCTGAGATTCAGCGAACCGTTGGCAAGGGCCTTCATGCCGCTCGTTCCGCAGGCTTCAAGGGGCCTTCGGGGGGTGTTCAGCCAGAGGTCCGTGCCGGAGACCATATGACGGGTCACGTCCATGTTGTAGTCCTCGAGGAAGACCATGCTGCGGCTGAAGCGCTCCTCGTGGTTCAGGTGGATAATGTGCTTGATGAGTTCTTTTCCTTCAGTATCCTGGGGGTGCGCTTTCCCCGCGATGATCAGCTGGACAGGCCGCTCAGGATCATTGAGAATGCTCGCCAACCGATCGGGGTCCATGAAAAGGAGGGTGGCACGCTTGTAAGTGGCGAAACGGCGCGCGAAACCGATCGTCAGCGCTTCGGGTGTCAATACCTCTCCCGCCCTCATGATTTCGGCAGTTGAGGCCCCCCGCCGCTTCAGTTGTTCCACGAGACAGAGCCGCACATATCCGACCAGGTGTTCTCTGCATCTTTCATGGGTTCTCCAGAGTTCTGTCCCCGGTATTTCGTTGATCTGCTCCCAGACCCGCTCGTGATCCGGGTCCTCTTCCCAGTTCGGGCCGAGATACCGGCTGAAAAGGGCCCCCATCTCCCTGGATATCCAGGTCGGGACGTGGATTCCATTGGTGATGTGATCAATGGGGACATCCTCGACCGGATGGTGGGCCCAGACCTTCTGCCACATGGATCGGGAGATCCTTCCATGCAGGCGGCTCACCCCGTTGCTGTGGGCGGAGAGGCGCAGGGCGAGGGTAGTCATCCCGAATGGTTCGCTTTCGTCTCTGGGATCGAGGCGTCCATACCCGAGCAGAACCTTGAAATGAATTCCCAGCTTCTTCACATATTCCTCGAAGTAGGACTGCATGAGACCCGGATCAAAGGTATCGTTTCCCGCGGGAACAGGGGTATGGGTCGTAAAGATGGTGCTGGCGGAAACAACCTCCCTTGCAGCGTCAAAAGAGAGCCCTTTTTCCTGTCTGAGGATGTTAATGCGTTCGAGAGCGGAAAAGGCGGAGTGCCCCTCATTCATATGGATGACTGTGGGTTCTATCCCCAGTGCCTTGAGCGCGCGAACACCGCCTACCCCAAGCACGATTTCCTGCCGGAGGCGCATCTCCCTGTCGCCCCCGTAGAGTTGTCCGGTGATTCGGCAGAACTCGGGGGGATTCGGCTTGACATTCGTATCCAGCATATAGAGGGAGATTCTTCCCACCTTGATTTGCCACACCTGGACCTCAACCGGGAGATCCTTGATCAAGACCGTAACCCGGACGGGTCTGCCGTCCGCACCCAGGACCGGCCTGACGGGCATGTTGGAAAAGTCGTTTTGCGGGTAGGTTTCCATCTGCCAGCCGTCGGACGTGAGGTACTGGCTGAAATAGCCGCCCTGGTAGAGGAGTCCGATCGCTACCAGGGGCACATTGAGATCGCTTGCGGACTTCAGGTGATCTCCGGCGAGGACCCCTAACCCCCCTGAATAGATGGGCAGACTCTCTGTGAGCCCGAACTCCGCCGAAAAATAGGCGACCTGGAAAGGTTCTTCGGCGTAGTATTCAGCGCTTTGGACCCGGGGTTGGGAAAGGTATCGGTCGAAGTCGCCGACGACTCGCTCAAGCTGAGCCAGAAAACCCTGATCGTGCGAGAGATCATCAAGGCGCTGCTGGCTTATGAGTCCGAGCATGAGAACCGGATTGTGCTTGCAGGTTACCCACAATCCCGGATCCATTCGTTGAAACAGATCCTGTATGTCGTCATTCCAGCTGAAACAGAGGTTATAGGCTATCCGCCGCAGGACCTCCAGATTTCCGGGAAGATTCGGGACCACGTCGTACGTGATTTTGGCCTTCATATGTTCCCCTTTGTCAGTAATTTCTCTGGATCAGCGTTCAAGATCGGTTTTTTCGGGGTTTTCTCATCCGAATCGGAAACTCACTCGTGCCCAAAATCTCTTTGTTGATAGGTACTAATCGGGAAAATCATCTTTGGTAACAACTGTAATTCCGCGGGGAGTGACCGTAAACCTTTTCCTGTCTTCCCTGGGGTGATAGCCGATCGTGCAGGAGGGAGGGATTTTTACTCCTTCCGCGATTATGGCTTTTTTGATCCGTGCATGGCGGCCGATCACGACGTTCTCCATGACTACCGATTCCTCCACCTTCGACCAGCTCTGCACGAAGACGTTGTAAGAGAGAATACTGTTCAGGACCAGGCCGCCGCTGATGATTGAACCGTGGGCAACCAGGGAATCCAGTGCCCGGCCGGCCCGGGCGTGGGCACCCTTTTCCTGGGCAAAGACCGTCTTTACCGGGGGATGCTGACGCTGGTAGGTCCTGATGGGCCAGTGACGACCGTACATGTTGAAATAGGGGTCCACACCGGTCAGGTCCATGTTGGCGTTCCAGAAAGAGTCAAGGGTCCCTACATCACGCCAGTAACCTGAATCCCGTATGGGCAGTACCGGGCTTTCGCGGAGTATCCCATCCTTATCCACATAAGAAATCACATCCAGGATCTTGTTTTCCCTCCGGAAAGGGTAGGCCATCACCCGGTGGGTGTTCAGGATGCCCGGCAGAATATCCTTGCCGAAGTCGGGACGGTCATCCCGCTGGAGCAGGTCCAGGAGCACATCGGCCTTAAAAATGTAAATACCCATGGAGGCCAGGACACGGTTCTTGTCACCGGGAATCGTCTTGGGCGTCTTTGGTTTTTCCTGGAAAGCCAATACGTTGAACGATTCATCCACTTGGAGAATGCCGTACAGGCCCGCGACCTCCTTGCCGAGTTCAATGACCGCTATGGTGACATCCGCATTGTTCGCCTCATGGTAATCCTTGAAGTGGGCATAATCCATTTTGCAGACATGGTCTCCCGACAATATCAGGACATGCTCCGGAGAGTCCTGTTTCAGCAGATAGGCGTTTTGCCTGATGGAGTCGGCGGTTCCCTGGTACCATTTTTCTCCCTCCATCATCTGCGGAGGGGCAATTTTCAGGTAGTGGTGCAGGGCCGGACTGAAGATATTCCACCCGCCTTCCAGGTGCTGAACAAGCGTTTGTGATTTGTATTGCGGGAGTACGATGATCCTGTAGACGCCCGAGTTGATGCAGTTGGAAAGGGTGAGATCGATCAGGAGATAGATTCCCCCGAAAGGTATAGCAGGCTTGGACCGGTCCTTTGTAAGGGGCATGAGGCGTTCGCCTTTCCCTCCCGCCATGATGACTGCGATGGTGTTTTTCACGGCTCCTGCAACCTCCTCCCGCATTAATCAGGAGTTCAAGGGAAAGAAGCTTCTTCCAACAACAGAAGAAGTCATGGATGAAATACCGGGCGTCCTGCTCTTGCTGTACTCTTGTTTTAAGGCAAGTATAGAGACATGCCTTACAGACTGTCAACGAAGAACATATGGACACAACAAAAAAGAAAACATCTTCCACTTTCGGCTCATGGGTCTGGGCTCACGGCCAGAGAGGAAAAACATTGAGCAAAGAAGGAGGGGATGTTAAAATTATCTGATATGGTCGAAATTGCTAAAAGTTCTTCAGGAATACCGGTGAATGCCCCGATGGAAGAGGCCCAAGAGTGCAAAACGCCATCCAAGGCCCTGGAGGTGAACATCGCGTGCAGCCGCGTGGATGTCACCATTGACCGGAAGTATGAAATCCTTCGCCGGGTGATGAAAAAGTACCCCGGGGCGCTGGAGGGCCTCGAGACTTTTCTGACGGAAGTCTGCCATCCTTACAAAAACTCGGCCTTTATCATGAAGGGGGCGCGGAATTATTCCCTGAATTATTTCCACGTCCTGAAGAATCACCCCGACGGCCCTGAGGCGGCGCGCACGTATATTGATATCTTCCTTGAAGGTGCCACAGGTGCGAAAGAACGGGATATACGAGCCGAGGCTGCTGATGATCTATTACTTTTCCTGCAAAAAATTATTAAGGAGGCGGGCAGGGACCTGGATCGATTTCTTCCCGTTCTCCAATACGCCTTCCAGCAGGTACGCGAATCCGATCAGGATGTATTTCCTTTTTTTGTAACCAGCTTCTATGAACTGAACAACCTGGGCGCACTTCTCTCCAACTCTGTCCAGGCTGAGAAATCTTTTCAATCCATGAGCGAGCTGCTGGTCAAATATTATCGGCACACCTATGCGTACTGGCTTTCTCAGACAGACCCCCTGGAATGGTTTGAGAGTGAAGTTGGAAAAAATTTAAATAAGAATAGATTAGATGATATTTTTAAAGATATTTCTCATAATTATTTGCAGCACTGCCTGGAAGAACTAAAAGCAATTTGCGATGCTCTCGGGAAGGTGTCAGGAGCCGGACTGGAGCGTCTCCTGGCGCTCCCTGGATACCGGACGATCGTGGCGTCGTACAGCGATATCCCCGGAAAACTTGCACGCGCCGGGGGAGAGGAAGGACAGGGGAACGCCTGGAAGCTCGTCTTTCTCCTGCATATCATGGAAATTGAAGGGTTGTCGAGCGTCCACGAGGAGGTGCTCCGGGATATCAATCGCACCATAACCCGTATTATGGAACAGGGGAAACCGTTCCAGATACGAGAAGCCCTGGGCAGGACGTTCTCCATCCTGGAAAACAGCATGGAGAAATTTCCCCGGACCGCTCTCCACTGTGTACTCAATATGGGGCAGGGAGTGTACGGAACAGATGACAGTGACCTGGTTGATTTCTTCATTGATTCCCTTGTATCCTTGGGCTTCCAAACACCCGGCGTGAGAGGAGTCGGGGATGACTGGCAGGTGCGCGCAAATCTCGCGCATGTACAGAATATCAGGACGTGGCTTCAAGTGGCGGAACTGCATCCCAAGTGGTCAAAGAAACTCCTTTCCTCACTCGCCATCCATCTCTCCATCGGGGGAGTATTTATCAAGGATACCGACCTGTTTCCCCGGGACATCACCCGCCTCCTGAACAGCGAAATCGCCCCGGTCTATAACCTCACGAAGCAGCTGGCGCGGCTGTTCCCGGTCTATTTCAGCGACATCGGCGCCGAGGGCCGTTTGAGGGACATTTCCACGCGAATCGACGATATCTGTCAACGGAAGGACCCTCTTGTCCATTTTCTCAGGAAACAGAGTCATGTGGAAAGCAGCAATCGTATAATCCGGTTCATGGAAGCCGCGCTTGTTTTCTGGAAGACAGGAGAAAAACATGGCCTACAATCCTTTCTTCCACCGGCCATTTATGACCAGGTGGGAGAAAGCGGCGTCTATATCGATGGTGTGCGCAGGGTCCTGGCAAAGCTCCTTGATAATCGGAATGGCGAGGGTGTCAGCGTGCTCCTGCGTATGGACAATGAAGAGGTAAAGACGAGGCTGTCAGGGCTTCCGGAGGAAGACCGAGTTGACCTGGACCGAGTTGGCATGGCAGTCGAACTCTACAAGCTCCTCTACCAGAAATATCATTCGGGCTTTACGGATATGGAGCGCCATCTGCTTCAACTGCAGGCCACGGGCCTCCCCGAACTCCGGAAACTCAAGGAAGCCCTGGCCGAAAAAGATCTGAGAGAACGCATTTTCAAGTTATTGGGCTACCTTGAAAGACTCAAAGGGATCATCCTTTCCCCGGAATCGTTTGACGTGAGGGAAGATATCTATCGGAAGAGGCATTTTACCGTTGACATTCCATCAATGTATGGAAGCTATCACGAAATGAAATTTGATGCCCTGGGCCTCAGTTTTCGGATAGAATCCCTCCTGAACATCCTCTTCGAAGAAATGGTGGAACAGATAGATCCCGGCCTCATTACGCGAGCCACTTTTTCCCGGATCCTCGATTCGCTGAGATTGTTCAACTGGGCCTTGAACCTGGATGGCATCGTTTCTCTGGAGATGGAACGCCACCTTGATCTGCTTGCGCATGCCCTGGAGATCAGGGGGTTCAGTTCCACCCAGTACCTTGATATTTTTCGGGGGTTTTCGCAAGCCTTAAGCAATATTGTCAATGATTTCTTCAACAATATCCATCAGGCCAACCTGATGAAGATCGTACCCAGGTATCCCGAAGGAGAACTGCTGCCGAAATATTCAGCACCAGACGCCGGCGAAGACCGGGAAAGGATCATTCACCGCGTGACCGAGATCTTCCTGCGGGAGCGCATCGCGTCCTCCCTCGGTTTACAGCAGCTGGACCATTTCCTGGCCAGAATCCTGATGACCCTCCACCACCAGACAGAAATGCTCCCGAGAGAAAACCTGCGCCTGCTTCTGAACTATGACCCGAAAAAGGCAATGACCTCCATCGGGTCCAGCAGAAAAGGAGTGGCCGATATCATCCATCTGGGAAACAAGGGCTTGAATTTGGTGAAGATAAAGAATTACGGACTGCCGGTTCCTCCGGGATTCATTATCACCACTGAGGTATTCCGCTGCCGCGAGATTATCGAGGAGTACGCCCCTGCGCGGCGCAACTTTGAAGAGCAGCTTTTTCAGATGGTAGGGCAACTGGAAAGGAAAACGGGAAAATTATTCGGGGACCCCGGGAACCCGCTGCTCCTCTCAGTGAGAAGCGGCTCCGCTGTCTCATTGCCCGGGATGATGAATACTTTTGTAAATGTGGGCATTAACGAGGAAATTGTCCAGGGTCTGATGGAGAATACGGGCAACCGATGGTTCGGCTGGGACACCTTTCGTCGTTTCCTGCAGTCCTATGGCATGGGTCACGGACTTGAAAGAGATGCCTTTGACGATATTATCGCGCGCTTCAAGGAACGCCTTGGAATTCCCTACAAAAGGGAGTTTTCAGGGGAACAGATGAAAATGGTCGGGCTCGAATACAAGGTACTTCTGGAAGAAAACGGCCTCAATGTGCGCATGACGCCGCGGGAACAGCTGCTGATCGCCATCAGGAAGGTATTCGAGTCATGGTATTCTGCCAAGGCAAAAACCTACCGCAGGATTATGGGCATTTCAGAAGATTGGGGCACGGCGGTTACCGTGCAGGCGATGATTTTTGGGAATTTTTCGGGGAGGGCGGGCTCGGGAGTTTTTTTCACGCACAATCCCCGATGGTCAGGGGATATGCTGCTCCCATGGGGCGATTTCACACCGGGAAACCAGGGTGAAGATGTCGTTTCGGGTCTAGTGAGGACCCACCCCATTTCCATACAGCAGGCCGAGGTTGAAAATCGGAAATCCGAGACCAGCCTGGAGACACTCTTCCCGGAAATCTACCATTCCCTGCGAGAGTGGTCCAAGAAACTGGTATATGAACACAAGTGGAGCCCGCAGGAGATGGAGTTCACCTTCGAAGGCCCAGGGAAAGAGGACCTCTATTTCCTTCAGACCCGCGATATGGGCATCCGGGAGAGGAAAACAGAATCTTCTTTTGAACTTGGGGTTGAACCTCTTCCCCCTGTTCTGGGCCACGGTATCGGGGTGAGCGGCGGCGCCATGTCAGGACGGATTGTATTCAGTATCGAGGAAATTGCAAAGTGGCGAAAGGCAGAGCCGGACACGCCGCTCATCCTGCTCAGGAATGACACGGTCCCTGATGATATCCGGGAGATTTACGCTGCTGACGGGCTCTTGACCGCGCGGGGAGGTTCTACCTCCCACGCCGCCATTGTCGCTCACCGCCTTGGAAAAACCTGTGTGGTCGGCTGGTCCAGGTTAACGTGCCTGGAAAAAGACCGGACCTGCATCATCGGGGAAAAGAAACTCGGGCCCGGAGACCATATCAGTATCGATGGAAGGGAAGGATCGATCTATCTGGGCAAAATGAAAGTCAAGGAGCGCGAGGAGGTATAGGATCATGCAGTTGGGCGTGAATGGATTGGGGAGGATAGGGAAGCTGACCCTGTGGCACCACATAGGGAGAAAATATTTCGATGAGATAGTCGTCAACATCGGCAGGGATGTGGGCGTGTCGCTGAAGGATATCGCCCACTACCTGGAAAGGGATACCACGTACGGTTCCCTCGGGAGCTACCTGTACGGGCACAAGGCGGGGGACGTCCTGGGGGAGGTAGATGAGAACGCAAAGATCATCACTGTTGATGGAACGAAGATCCATTTTCTCCAAAAGACGAGGAATCCCGGGGAAATTGAATGGAAGGAGAGGGGTGTACGCCTGGTGGTTGACACAACGGGAAAATTTCTGGATCCTACGGTGGAACCGGAGGGATCTGAAGGATCCCTGCGGGGGCACCTGGAGGCGGGGGCTGAGAAGGTCATTGCTTCCGCTCCCTTCAAGATTCGGGACAAGAGCTTGCCCATGCCCGAGGATGCGGTTACAACGGTCATGGGGGTGAATGAAAATGATTACGAGCCGAGATCCCATCGACTCATTTCAAACGCCTCGTGTACCACGACGTGCCTGGCTCACATGGTGAAGCCCCTGCTTGATTTTTTCGGGTCTCAGAGGATTCTTACCGCTTCCATGGCCACGGTTCACGCGGTCACCGGATCGCAGCAGGTTCTTGACCGCCTCCCATCGGCCGGGGCCACGGATCTGCGGAAAAACCGGAGTATACTGAACAATATCATCCTGACCACCACGGGCGCTGCCAATACCCTCGCACTGGTCATCCCGGAAATGAAAAGGATCGGCTTTATCGCTGAGTCCGTACGAATACCGAACAGCACCGGTTCCCTGGTGATCCTCGTGATCAATCTGCAGGAGGAGCCTTCCGGAGAGTTCATCCGGCGTGAAATGATCAACACCATTTACCAGAATGCTGCCGGGCAGGATGAGCGAAAATACCTCCAGTACACTGAGGAGCAGAATGTATCGAGTGATATTATCGGATTGCCCCGATGTGCGACGCTCATAGAAGGGCATGAAACCCATACCAGGACCGCTGAAGTGGAGATCGATCTAGGGAAGGTATGCGGCATGGATGCAGAGGAAAGGCGCGTGGAGAATGTCGGCCATTTCGGCAGGATCGCAATTACCCAGGCCGTGATCTACGGATGGTACGACAACGAACTCGGCTGCTATGTCAATATGCTCGGAGACCGCACCGTATCCATCGCAGAGATGATGTAGAATGAATAATATCAGGATACTCCCCGAAAATGTGGCATCCCAGATCGCTGCAGGAGAGGTGGTGGAGCGGCCTGCCTCCGTGGTCAGGGAACTGCTGGACAACAGCATCGATGCCGGAGCCGGCCGCATATTGATCTCCGTTGAGGGGGGAGGAAAACTCCAAATCAAGGTGACTGACGACGGGGCCGGGATGTCCAGAGATGATTTGCTCCTCTGCGTTGAGCGGCATGCCACGAGCAAGATCAGATCCGTCTCGGACCTGTTTACCGTGAGGACCCTGGGATTTCGCGGGGAGGCGCTGCCGAGTATTGCCTCGGTGTCGCGGATGGAGGTAACCAGCCGGCCGGGAAAAGATCTGTCCGGACACACGTTCAGACTTGCGGGCGGAAAATTTATTTCCCTGGATGAGACCGGGTGCCCACCCGGCACAAGCGTCGTGGTGAGAGACCTTTTTTACAACATACCTGCCCGGAGGAAATTCCTGCGAAGCCCGCGTACCGAGATGGAACATATCGTTGACACCGTTTCCCGGTGGGCGCTGCCTTTTTCCGATATTGAATTCAGGCTTGACAGCCACGGGAAAGGAGTGGTGCGCTTTCCCTCGACCGGGGACCAGGTGGTTCGCCTGTCCAATCTCTTCGGGAAGGAAGTGGCGGCTTCGCTGCTCGAGACGCGGGAGCAAGGACCGGGTCTGGATATCAGGGCGTACCTCGCTCCGTGGGAATTCTCCCGCAGCCGGGGGGACCGCCTTTTTGTCTACGTAAACCGGAGAAACATCCGGGACCGTTTTGTTACCCGGGCCGTCTTGGAAGGATATGGAAGGCATCTCATGAAGGGACAGTATCCGCAGGCCGTCATATTCATAGACATAGACCCGATGCAGGTGGATGTGAATGTGCACCCGACCAAACAGGAAATCAGATTTCGCGAAGGCCGGTTTGTATTTCGGAAAATCTTTTCTGCTGTCGAGAAAGCCCTGTCCAGGGAATTTCAGGCATTTGTGGACACGGAATTCTCCGGCGTGGGATCGTCCATCCCGCTATGGGCGAAGGAACCGGCTCAGGCGGAATTCATTCCCGCGCCTCATCTCCCGGCTCAGGCTGCCGAACCCGCGATCGCCGGGAAAATTGATGAGCCCATGATTATAGGGAATTTGGGCAACACCTACATCCTCTGCCAGGCCAGGACAGGCCTTCTCATGGTTGATCAACACGCGGCCCATGAGCGGGTGGTGTACGAGAACCTGAAGAGAGAGTTCGGGCAGGGAAAGGTGCAGACCCAGATGCTTCTTGTACCCTTGAAACTTGAGTTTCCGCTGAAGGATGCTAAGATACTCGCCGGTAAGGGAGGGTTGCTTTCGCGTTTCGGCATTGCACTGGAGCATTTCGGCGGTAATACCTTCCTTCTGCGGGAGGTGCCTGCCTTGCTTTCAGGGGTGAGATGGGAAGATTTCCTGTCAGAACTCATTCCTGACCTGGAGAAGGGCGCATTGGAAGAACAGGCGGCGGTAGATGGGATGTTCATGCTGATGGCATGCCACAGGGCGGTCCGGGCAGGGCACTCCCTTACGCATGAAGAGATGTCGCACCTGCTGAGACAACTGCTGGAAATGGACCTTCCCTCCAATTGCCCGCATGGAAGACCCATATTTCGGTACCTCACCTATCACGAGATAGAAAGGATGTTCAAGCGAACC
>CAZONI010000029.1:0-15967 GCA_964581175.1 uncultured Desulfobacteraceae bacterium | reverse complement strand
ACCCATATTTCGGTACCTCACCTATCACGAGATAGAAAGGATGTTCAAGCGAACCGCCTAGTTGTAACTAAACCCTCCACCGTTGGTGGAGGATCCGGACAGGTTCCTCTCCTCCGGGGACCAAAGAACATGACGTTCAGGGAGGAAGCCTTTTCTGAAAAGACCAGCCCGGAGCCTCGGAACGGAAGAAATGGCTTTCTCTCTGAGCGTCCTTGGGGCGCTGACCAGTTTTTTATGTCGAACGGCAAAAACCAACTGCCCAAGCTTATTGTCATCGCGGGTCCTACCGCCAGCGGCAAAACCGGCCTGGCCGTGGAACTTGCACGCAGGTTTGACGGGGAGATCATCAACGCAGACTCCATGCAGGTATATCGGGGCATGGATATCGGGACCGCCAAGCCTGGCATCGAAGAGAGGCAAGGGATTCCCCACCACCTTCTGGATGTAGTCGATCCTGATGAGGAGTATAATGCCTCCCTGTATCGGCGTATGGCCTCCTCTGCTGCCCTTGATATTATCGAGCGCGGAAGGCAGGCCATCGTAGTGGGGGGAACAGGGCTTTACATCAAGGGCCTCTTGGGGGGACTTTTTGAGTGCCCCCCATCAGAACCCGAACTTCGACAGTCCCTCACACGAGAATGGGAATCGACCGGGGCGCAAGAGCTCTACGAAAGGCTGAAGCGCCTCGATCCGGAGGGCGCCATGAGGATTCATCAGAATGACCGGGTGCGGATCATCCGGGCACTTGAACTCTTCTCCCTGACGAAAAAACTTCCCTCCGCGTTGAGCCGCGAACATGGCTTTTCAGACCACGCGTTCAATGCCCTGCAGTTTTGTCTCGACAGGGCGAGAGAGGACCTCTACCGTCGCATCAACAGAAGAACACTGACGATGATAGACGCCGGGCTCGTAGAGGAGACAGAAAGGCTGCTCCAGAAAGGATACGTCCCCCGGCTGAAATCCATGCAGGCAATTGGTTACCGGCAGGCGGTCGAATATTTGGAAGGGAAATATTCCTTAGGAGAGATGACAGAGAGAATCCAGAGAGATACCCGGCGGTACGCCAAGAGACAACTGACCTGGTTTCGGGCAGACCCCGCATATGCCTGGCTGGAACCGCAGGAGGTCGAGGAATTCGCACACAGAATAACCGAGTTTCTGCGTTGAGGTGTTATGGAGCGAGCACCCGACAAGGGGGAGAGAGCGAAGACAATCCCGCCAACGGCGGGAATGATGCTTTGATAATGGATCAGATGGGGAACCTCGGATCTTGTCTTCCGAGGAAGACAATGGTAAAAGAAAATCTTAACGCGTCACAGGGATTCCTCGTTGAATAGATATGCTGGGAGGACAATGCATGAAAAAGAGGCTCCGGTTCGGAGCGTTGATTTTCTTTCTGGGACTTTTGTTGATACCGTCTCCCTCGAGAGCGGAGATCTACGTAGAGAGATTCGGGAATGGCAGAATAGATTGGTCTAACGGTGTCGTCGAGGCCATTGGAGTCGCTGCTCCTCCTCTTGAAGCCTCAAGTCCGGCGCAAGCGCGCGCTGTCGCCGTACAACAGGCCACCTCGGTTGCGAGGAAAAATATGCTTGAGATCCTCAAGACACTTCGTATTGACTCCAAACACCTGGTGAAAGACATGGCGCTGAAAGACGGCTCTTTCGACCAGACAATGAAGAACCTGCTCTACCATTCGGAAGAGCTTGAAACATGCTTCCTGCCTGACAGCAGGGTGAGCAGGAGTATTACTATGTGCATCAGAGGATCGCTTGCGGATGTGCTTCTGCCGGCGAGTGTTCGTGAAATTCAGCATATCAAGGGCGGGCTTCCGAACAAAATAACTGCTTCACCCGGCACCGCCGATAAGAAACCATTTACCGGACTGGTCATCGACTGTCGGGGATTGAACGTGAAGCCGGCCCTGGTACCCCGTATCCTGGATGAAGATGGGAATGAAGTGTACGGTCCTGCCACCGTAAACCGAAAATACGCGCTCAAGCAGGGAGTAGCAGGATATGTGAAAAAACTCAGTGACGCCCTGCGGGATGTGAGGATCGGCGGAAAGCCGCTGCGGGTGAAGGCGGTCCGATCAAGCGGCCCAAACTCTTCTGATATTGTCATTTCGAATTCCGATGCCGGGAAAATTATAGGATCTCCTGCGAACCTGAGCTTCCTGGAGGAGGCAGGGGTCATTATTGTTTTGGAATGAGCGAAAAGGAATGTGAAGCTCCAGCGGGAAGAGTCTTCCTTCCAGTTGGCGGAGGGTTGATTATGTATAGGGGGAAAAATTGGCTGCATAACGGTTTCTTTGTGACGGTAAGCGTTTTGCTCTTTCTTGCAGGGTGTGCCCAGGAACATATGACCTTGCAGAGCGTCCTCGATACGCCGGGACATCATGCATCCAACGGCTTTCAATTTCTTGCCCGCGGTCACGTGGAAGACGCGGATCGCGAATTTCAAGCGGCTCTCCAACTGGACAATTCATTCTCCCGGGCCCATTGTGGCCTTGGCCTTATCGCAGGTATGAGAGGAGATTTTCCCCAGGCTTTTCAGTCCATGGACCTGGCGAAGAAATACGCGAAGACCGGGGAGGATAGAGCAACGGTGTCCGTGGGGGAGATGCGCCTGTACAGCATGCAAAAGGGGGAGGGCTGGCTGGCTAGAGTGAGATCCTCCTTCGAAGATGCCGTGAGAAGCGAAGCAGACTGGCCGGAAGCCTGGTATTATCTGGGTGCTGCCTACAAACAGGCGTACAGGTTTTATGGGGCGGAAAAGGCGTTCAACAAGGTGAAGGATCTCCATTCCCGGCTTGCCTGGCAGGCCAGGAGGGAATTGAGAGGAGTAAAGAAAATCATAAGGGCGATGCCGGAATCTTCCGTCGGAAAAAGCATTGCAGTAAAGAACGTCATAACGAGGGCCGATACTGCGGCACTCCTGGTGGAAGAACTGAAACTGGACAAAGTCTACGAGGACATGGTTCGAAATGGAAACGACTTGCCTTCGGCAGCCGGCGTTCAGAGAAAGACGGGGCTTGCCGCGGTCCCTCCCGATGTGAAGGCACACCCGTTGAGACCCGATATTGAGATTGCCCTCCAGTTGAACGTAAACGGGCTGGGGTGCTTTCCCGACGGCTCCTTTGGACCCGAACAGCCGGAAACCCGCGCAGGATATGCCATGATTATGGGGGACATTATGGCGATTATCCGGCAGGATCCAACCTTGAAAAAGAGGTTCATCGGGAAGGCATCGCCGTTTTCGGATATTGGGAATGAAGATCCATTCTTCAATGCTGTGATGCTCTGCACAAAAGAGACATCTATCATGGAACCCGGTACGGGGATCTTCAATCCCGAGGGCCCTGTTTCCGGTGCAGATGCGGTGCTGATTCTCCGAAAACTCAGGGAAGAATTGGGGATCTTTTAATGAAGTGATCTAAAGTTTGGCTGGACCCTGATCTTCATGAGTAGAGGCACGAGGTAATAACGATTGAGACGATCAAGATACTTCCTTTTTATTCTCTGTTGGGTTGGGTTGATTTGCTTATCGCTTTCCAATCCTTGCGCGGCTTTTGAGAACGAAAAAGTCCAGGACGAGATTCTCGCGATGGGAGTGGGCAAGATAGTGCAGGGGAACATCGCAGCCGGCAAATCGGAAGCTATTTCAGATGCCATGGGAAAGGCCATGGAAGAGTACCTGATCCTTCGCCTTGGAGAGGCGGAGATGATAAATAATTTCGAACGGTTGGTCGGCGAAATTTTCCCCACCTTCCGTGAAGGGATAGAAAACTTTCATATCCTGGCGGAAAACATGACAGGTGAAGAATATCAGGTCCTCATAAGGGTAAAAGTGAACACGAAGGTCGTTGATGAGAAATTAAGATCCAGCGGGTTGGCCCTTGAGCAGGCGCCTCAGGGCAGGATCCTTTTCATGGTCTCCGAAGTCCAGGGAGCCAAGTCGCGATACTGGTGGAAAGGTCCAGAATCTTTCTCCATTATGAACCAGACAGAGGTTGTTCTTTACAGGATTTTTCAGGAGCGTGGTTTCATGCCGATAGATCATACATTTGGTATCGGAGATCGGCCCCTGTCACCGGAATTGAAATCGGGAGAACTCGCGAATTCGAGTGCCCTGAAATGGGGAAAGATGTTGTCGGCCGACTTTGTCGTTACGGGGCAGAGTGTCCTGCAGGATGATACGAGCGCAACGCTCCAGTTGCGTGTTCTTTCAGTAAAGGACAATCTAGTCCTGGGAGAGGGAACCGAAACGGGCCTGAAGGACCTGAATGCAGAACCAGGCGAGGGAGGCGGCAATCTCCTTGAAAGGGTGGCAAACAAGCTGACCGACAGGTTGATTCCGTCCATTCTCTCCCTGAGGACTGAAACAGCCGGTGAGACCCAGCACATCCAGGTGACGTTGAAAGGGATGCGGAGTTACAGGGATTTTAAGGACCTGCAGAATTTCCTGAAAGAAGATGTGCCTGGGGTGAAATCCGTTCAGCAGAGCCGTATGAGCCAGGGCGTGCTCAGTGTGGATGTGGATTTTGCCGGCAGCAGGGACCAGTTGCTGCATCGGCTCCTGAGTCAAGAAAAACTGCCCCTGAAACTGGTCCTCCAGAGTGCAACGGAAACGGCAATCGTCTTGCTGGTGTCCCAATAGATAGAGAAAATGACATTACCGAATCTGATAACCAGCCTGCGGATCATACTTGCCCCCATTTTCATAATCTATCTTATCCGCGAAGATTTTGCCGCTGCGCTGGTTGTGTTTATCATTGCCGGAGTGAGTGACGGCGCTGATGGACTCATTGCCCGCCTGTTCAACCAAAAGAGCAGGCTGGGATCCTACCTTGACCCCTTGGCCGACAAAATCCTCCTGGTGGCGGCTTTCGTGGTGCTCTCTGTACGACATTTTGTTCCCCCCTGGTTGACCGTAATGGCCATAAGCCGGGATGTTCTCATCCTGCTTGGAGTTCTTATCCTTTTTCTCAACCGAATGGATATAGCCATACGTCCTTCTCTTCTGAGCAAGACTACCACCTGTCTGCAACTGGGAACAATTTTCGTGGTGCTTTCGAGAGATTATCTTCCACAATTATACCGTTTCAATACGCCGTTGTTTTGGCTCACCGGTTTTTTTACCATCACATCAGGTCTCCATTATATGTACTACTGGTTCACGGTGATGGGCGAACCGGCTTCTGATGACCAATAGGGAATAGCACTTGACAAGTGGCACGGGTATTGGTATTAATTTCAGCCTCGGAGGCACGTAGCTCAGGGGGAGAGCGCTACCCTGACACGGTAGAAGTCGTGAGTTCAAATCTCACCGTGCCTACCACCGAAGTCAATCCAAGGGGTTACGGAGAGGTGCCGTGACCCCTTCGCTTATGGATAGTGGGTTTTTTCGCTTGCATTTCATTATGTTATTGTTTATAAAACAAGTAATTTCAATACCTATTGATCATGGTTCATTCGCAGCCCTGAATAATGCGGGCCAACCCGCAGGGAAAATCGGAGTGTGAATCTGGAGCACGGATTAGAAGGGATTTTGAGGTTTCTGTTCGGTCAACAAGGCATCTGAAGAGGAGACTTGTTTACTTCGGATGCCTTCTTTGCTTTCTGTTGGAGCATGAGTACGAGAACATGATAACGGTTCACCAGTCAGGATCAGCGCCGAAAAGGATTGAGTCCCAGGCAGCCACTGCCCGCGATGCCCTTGAACAGGCGCAGGTGAAATCCATGGAGCGGATCGTTGCCGTGAAGATCAACGGCGTAGCGCTGGACCTGTCGGCTGAAGTACCGGAAGGTGCTGAAATCGAACCGATTTACCTTGAATCCGACGAAGGCCTCGAGATATTGCGGCACAGCACCTCCCACGTGATGGCCATGGCAGTGCGGGAACTCTTTCCGGGAGTGAAGGTGACCATAGGCCCGGCTATCGAGGACGGATTCTATTATGATTTCGATTATGAACGGCCTTTCAGAGACGATGACCTTCCCGCAATAGAGAAGAGAATGCAGGAAATTGTCAAAGCGAACCTGCCGTTCGAACGAAGGGAAATGACGTCGATAGAGGCCATTCATCATTTTGAGAAAGAGGGAGAGGACTATAAAGTCGAATTGATCCGCGATCTGGGTCAAGAGAAGGTGTCTCTCTATACGCAGGGGACTTTTACGGATCTGTGCAGGGGTCCTCATATTCCGGCTACCGGTAAAATCAAGGCCTTTCATCTCACAAAAATAGCCGGCGCATACTGGCGGGGCGACGAAAAAAGGCCCATGTTGAGCCGGATTTATGGGGTGGCCTTTGCCGACCGAAAGACACTAAAAGAGCATCTCCGAAGACTCGAGGAGGCAAGAAAGAGAAATCACGCCAGGCTGGGGCCGCAGCTGGACCTGTTCAGTACCCACGAAGAGATCGGCGCCGGCATGATCGTTTGGCACCCGAAGGGTATGATGCTCCGGCATTTGCTGGAAGAATTCGAAATCAACGAGCATCTCAAGCGGGGCTATGAAATGGTGAAAGGGCCCCAGATACTCAAGACGGACCTGTGGAAAAAATCCGGGCACTTTGAAAATTACCGGGAAAATATGTATTTCACCACGATTGATGAGCAATCGTATGGCATCAAGCCCATGAACTGCCTCTCTCATATGCTCATCTACGGGTCAAAGATAAGGAGCTATCGGGATCTCCCCAAGAGATATTTTGAATTGGGCATCGTGCACCGGCATGAGCGTTCAGGCGTCCTGCACGGGCTGCTTCGGGTGCGGGAGTTTACCCAGGATGATGCGCATATTCTCTGCGCGCCTGAGCAGTTGAACGATGAAATCAAGGGAGTTCTCAATTTTGTCCATGACATGATGGGGGTATTTCACTTCGACTATGAGCTGGAAATAAGCACCCGGCCGCAAAAATCCATCGGGTCCGACCAGGATTGGGAAATCGCCACAAAGGCCCTGATGGAAGCCATGGATGAAAGCAATCTGGCCTATGAGATAAACGAAGGCGACGGTGCTTTTTATGGGCCCAAGATCGACGTGAAACTCAATGATGCTCTTGGGCGCAAATGGCAGTGTGCAACTATTCAATGCGATTTTACCTTGCCGGAAAGGTTCGACCTCGTCTATATCGGCAAGGACGGTGAAAAGCACAGACCCGCCATGATTCACCGGGTCATCCTGGGGGCTATTGAACGGTTTATCGGCATGTTGATCGAGCATTACGCGGGGGCCTTCCCGGTCTGGCTTGCACCGGTCCAGGCGATCATCCTGACCGTTACAGACCGCAATACGCCCTTTGCCGAGAAATTGCTTGGTTCTCTCAGGAACGCCGGCATCAGGGTGAATGCGGATTTGAGAAACGAGAAACTGGGACTGAAGGTGCGTGAAGCCCAGTTGGAAAAAATTCCGTATATGCTTATTATAGGTGATAGGGAAAGTGAAAGGGAGGGGATGACCCCTCGTTTGAGGAGTGGGGAGAATCTCCCTTTCATGACCGCGGATGAATTTGCGCGGAAAATCGGTGAGGACGTAAAACAAAGGAGGTAGGACCATAGGCGGCAAATTTGATCGCGTCAACATCAACGAGAATATCCGGGCAAGATTGGTACGGCTTATCTCTGTTGATGGGAGCCAACTCGGTATCTTGCCGGTGCAGCAAGCGTTGCGTGTGGCAAGAGAGGAAGGGTTTGATCTGGTGGAAGTGGCCCCTGATTCCGATCCACCTGTCTGCCGGATCATGGACTACGGAAAATTCAAGTACCAGGCAAGCAAGCGGGACCAGGAGACCCGGAAAAAGGGCCGGACCTCTCAGGTGAAGGAAATCAAGCTCCGTCCTCATACGGGCGAGCATGACCTGGACTTTAAGATCAAGAACCTCAGAAAATTTTTGGAGAAGAAAAGCCGGGTAAAGGTGTCGGTTTATTTCCGGGGGCGTGAGCTGGCCCACATGGAAATGGGTGTGGAGCTTCTCCAGAAGATCGCTGAGGAGATTCAGGATGAAGGAACGATCGAGCAGCCTCCGAAACAGGAAGGCAGAAACAGCGTAAGCATGGTGGTCGTGCCGAAGTAGCCTGATGGCTCATCTGAAGCAGCGGAATGAGAACCGAAAACCTTCTGCCGTTTGCTCGCTATACATGGAATCGTCCTTTTTTGCCGAAGGAAGTTCCTTGACGTTTTGATATTTGCTTGTTTCCGGTTCGACCGGATAAGGAAGGGAGGAAGTATTCATGCCGAAAATGAAGACAAACCGCGGAGCTGCCAAACGGTTCAAGATAACGGGTTCCGGCAAGGTTGTACGCCATAAGGCATATTCGAGTCATATCCTGACAAAGAAGAGTACTAAGAGAAAACGCAACTTGAGGAAATCGACGCTGGTAGACAGTGCCAACCTCAAACAGGTTTCCAAGTTGCTGCCTTACCATTAAGCTTTGGACTTTATTAAAACTGTATTTTGATGCGGAGAAGAGAAAATGCCGAGAGTAAAGAGAGGCTTCAAGGCCAGAAGAAGGCGAAATAAGATTTTAAAGGCTGCGAAGGGGTATAGGGGCGGCCACAGTAAGGTGTTCAGAACGGCCAGCGTTTCGGTAGACAGAGCAGGCATGTACGCCTATCGGGATCGAAGGAACAAAAAGAGGGAATTCCGCCGGCTGTGGATAGTTCGCATTAACGCTGCGGCCCGTGAAAACGGTCTTTCATACAGCAAGCTGATGAGTGGTCTTCGGAAGGCCGGCGTCGAATTGGACCGGAAGGTCCTGGCTGACCTGGCGGTGAAGGACCCGTCCGCCTTTTCCGAACTCGCCAATATCGTTCAATCCTGACTGTTTCCTCCCCATAATCACTTGGCGGCGCGGGAAGGCCTGGCAGAAGCGGCAGAATCACCATGAGAGAGAAACTGCTCCAAATAGAAAAAGAGGCGATTGCTGAACTCGAAAAGATTCGCGACAATGAATCGCTTGAACAATTCAGGATATCCTACCTTGGGAAAAAGGGTCTGCTGACCACTATCATGAAGGGGCTTGGCGATCTCGATCCCGCCGAAAGACCTTTCGTAGGCAAGCTGGCCAACGAGATCAAGCAGAGGCTCTCCGACAGGTTTCAGCGAGTATTGGAGGAGACGAAAGCGGCCTCCTCCGAAGAGGCATCCTTGTTTGACGTGACCCTGCCGGGCAGAGAACCTGCCTACGGGCATCTTCATCCCATCGGTCAGACACTCAGGGAGGTTTGCCACATTTTTGAAAAGATGGGATTTCGAGTCGTGAAAGGGCCGAACGTTGAACTTGATTACTACAACTTCGAGGCCTTGAACATTCCCAAAGATCATCCTGCCCGGGACATGCAGGATACCTTCTACATCTCAGAGAACGTGGTTCTCAGAACGCATACGTCTCCTATGCAGGTTCGTATCATGGAGTCAAAAAAACCTCCGGTCAGTGTCATTGCGCCGGGGAAGGTGTACCGGCGGGATTCGGACGTATCACACACGCCCATGTTTCACCAGGTGGAGGGGCTGCTTGTGGACAGGGAGGTGACGTTCGGCCAGTTGAAAGGCACCTTGACCGCGTTTGTGCGGGAGATGTTCGGCAAAAAGACGACACTGCGTTTCAGGCCCAGTTTCTTCCCTTTTACAGAACCCAGTGCGGAGGTTGATATCGCGTGCGTGATTTGCGGAGGAAAGGGGTGCCGGACTTGCAGCCAAACAGGATGGCTGGAGATCCTCGGCTCCGGAATGGTTGATCCCGAAGTATATGGTTTTGTTGACTATGACCCTGAGGTTTACTCAGGATTCGCTTTTGGAATGGGAATAGAAAGGATTGCCATGCTCAAGTACGGGATTGATGACATCCAGCTTTTCTTCAAGAATGACCTGCGGTTTCTCAGGCAATTCTGACTAGTGCCCATCAACAAATAGAAGCTGGCCACTAGTGAGTTTCCAATCCAAAAATGAGATATTTTTTGCAAGATCAAGAAAATCAAGGGATTACGCGGAGATGTACGTTAGTACGTCGCACAAGTGATCCCGCAGATTGACGATGAGATTGTGAAAAATAGCCATTTATGGATGGAAACTAACTATTCCGCCTCACGAGAAGAAAAATGAAAGTCAGTCTGAACTGGTTAAAGGAGTATGTGGATATTGCCGTCAGCCCTCCTGTCCTGTGTAATGCCCTAACCATGGCGGGGCTGGAGGTTGAGGGTTTCGAATCGGTGGGTGACGGATTGGAGCGGGTTGTTGCCGCGAGGATCGTTCAGGTGGATCCGCACCCCGATGCCGATCGTCTGTTCCTCTGCCTTGTGGACACCGGCTCCGAGAAATCTCAGGTGGTATGCGGCGCTCAGAATGTCCGGGTCGGGGCAATGGCGCCGCTGGCACTCCCGGGCGCGCGCCTCCCCATCGGGACCGTAAAGGACAGTGAAATCCGGGGACAGGCCTCACACGGGATGCTGCTGGCCGAAGACGAGATGGGTCTGACCGATGACCATTCGGGAATCATGCTGTTGGCAGAAGAAGTCTCCCCTGGAACGGAAATAGCCCGTGTCTTGTCTCTTCCGGACTGGATCCTCGATATCGGGATTACCCCCAACCGCGCCGACTGCGCCTGTGTCATCGGAATTGCGCGAGAAATAGCGGCCATCACCGGATCGCAACTCAGGCTGCCGGCGATACAGGTGAACGAGAACGGACCGGTGATAGAAACCCTTTCAAGCGTGACTATAAAGGACCCTGAGGGATGCCCCCGGTACGCGGCGGGAATCGTTCAGGGCATAGAACTCCGTCCTTCCCCATTCTGGATGAGATACCGGCTTTTCCAGTCGGGAGTCAGGGGTATCAACAATATCGTCGATGTATCAAATTATGTGATGCTTGAGATGGGCCAGCCGCTTCATGCATTTGATTACCATCGGCTCCGGGAAAACCGGATTGTGGTCAAGAGGGCGTCCGACGGTGACCGGTTTACAACCCTTGACGGGCAGGTTCGCGAACTCAACGCGGAGACCCTGATGATCTGCGATGCAGAGAGAATGGTGGCTGTTGCCGGGGTCATGGGGGGGCTGAATTCTGAAATCTTCGCCGGAACCGGCAGCGTACTGGTAGAGAGCGCGTTCTTTGATCCGGTCACCGTTCGCCGGGGAGCCAGGCGTTTGGGGCTTTCAACTGAGGCGTCTTACCGGTTTGAACGGGGCATCGATATTGAAGGAGTCACCCTGGCGCTCAAAAGGAGCCTCGGCCTTATGCAGCAACTGGGTGACGGGACGGTTGCATCGGGAATTCTGGATAATTACCCGCGGCCCTATGCGGCGTCGGAGATATCGTTCCGGCCGGAAAAGGCAAACGCCCTGCTCGGAACCGACCTCTCCGGGGACACGATGACCCGCTGTTTTCGGTCTCTGGATATGGAGGTAAAAAACGGGGCGGATGGGAAGATCCATGTCATTCCGCCGTCGTTTCGCATAGATATCCGACGCGAGGTCGATCTGATCGAAGAGATTGCCCGGCTGCACGGATACGACAATATTCCTGTTTCGTCACCAACGGTGCGGTTGAGTCATGAGAAAGACGAGCCCGAGCTGGCCCTGCGTGACCGGGTGAGATCCCTTGTGTGTTCATTTGGATTTACGGAAGTGATCACCTACAGCTTTGTGTCGCCCGAAGCTCTTCAATCCGCGGGATCTCCGGGAGGATATCGTGACAGCCAGGTTGTGAGAATCATGAATCCCCTTTCGAGCGATCAATCGGTCCTGCGTACGTCCCTGGTGCCCGGGCTTCTGACCACTTTGAAAACGAACATTTCACATGGAGAGAGGGCGCTGAAACTCTTCGAGTGGGGAAAAATATTCCTGCACGATGGGAAAGGGCCACAGCCCCATGAAAAAATATGGCTTGCCGGCGTCATGACAGGACTTTACAAGCAGAAGGCCTGGTACTGTGACGAACGGGAAATCGACTACTACGATGCTAAAGGCGCTCTTGAAGGCCTGCTGGAAAATCTCGGCTTGGGAGACCTTTCATTTGAGAAGGGCGGGCAATCCCCTCCCTACGATCCCGGCCTTTCTTCCGGGGTCCTCGCATCCGGAGTGCTTCTTGGTCATGTGGGTCGGGTATCCCGGGAGGTCATGAGGGCTTTCGATTTGGAAAACGAAACTGCCTTCCTGTTCGATCTCGATATCCAGACCCTCATGGGCGCTATACCACGAAAAAGGAGATTTCAGGCCTTTGCCAGATATCCTGCTGTGTACAGGGATATTTCCATGGTGATCAGCCGAAATGTGGAGAGCGGCAGAATAGTGCAGCTGATAAAAGAAGAAGGGAAAAACCTTGTAGAATCCGTCCGGATTTTTGATTACTATGAAGGCAAAAAGATGGATCCGAAGGAAAAGGCCTTGGGATTCAGGGTGTGTTACCGGTCCGCAGAGGGTACCTTGGACGGCGCTAGGACGAACGAAGTACACGGGGCAATTATTGAGCGGATTCGTCGTGACACAGGAGGAAGACTCCGAGAGGGCTAGGACGTGAACCGGATACCTGAAGATAAACGTTTCTTCCGCATTGGAGAAGTGAGCCGGATAATCGGAGTCGAACCGTACGTATTGAGGTATTGGGAGACCGAATTCCCACAAATCAGGCCGCTCAGAGCCGATTCCAACCAGCGCACGTATCAGAGAAAAGACCTTGAGACGATCATGGAGATCAAACGTCTTCTCTACGAAGAAAAGATGACAATCGAGGGCGCAAAAAGGCAGCTGAAGCAAAAGGGGGTGTCGGCCGGCTCAATGAAATCCGTCCTCTCCGATGTGGAGCGAGAACTCAAGGAAATTCTTAATATCCTCACGTAACCATTTACGATTTTTGCAGTTTAACTTATCAAATATCTCCGGTACAACGTGAAGATCCATGAAATCGCTTGTTCCTTTTTGTATTCTTCTTGCAGTCTCCCTGTTGCTCATTTTCAGAGAATACCCTCAAAGGCATCCCGGCCTCAAGTATCGGGACAGGTGCATGGCCTGTCATTACAAAATGAATGATCCAGGTAAATCCCATGCACTGGAGGCCTTCGGCTGTGCTTCCTGTCATCTGGGAAACCCCTACTCCCTGGATAAGAGAAGGGCGCATGTGGGCATGGTCAGGAATCCGGGAGATTTGAGCATCGTGGACAAGACCTGCGGTGCACCCTCGTGCCATCCGAAGATCGCTTCGCGGGTTAAACGGAGTGTCATGGCGACGAACCGCGGAATCCTGCGTTCGATACGGACGCACTGGACGCCGCTTCAGGTCTTCAGGACAAGCGTACCGGAACTTCTCGGCCCCACTCCACCCACCAACGCTGCCATCGACCATTACCGGAAAATGTGCGGCGGATGCCATCTGTGGAAAAAGCGGGGAGATCATGCAGGTGAAATAGGGCTGCGGGGCGGCGGATGCAGTGACTGCCATGTGCCTGATTCGGATTCGCCCAAAAAGATCGGTGAAAATACCGGCACCCACCCCCTCATTACCGTGCATATTCCCTCCGCCAATTGTCTCAAGTGCCACAACCGATCCGCACGAATTGGTCTTTCTTACATGGGCCGCTATGAGTCGGGCGGGTACGGGACTCCCTATGAAGGGGCGCGGCTCAATTCCAGGCGCCTCTCCGGGAGGCGGTTCTTCCTGCAGGTGGGATCGGACGTGCATTTCAAAAAGGGAAATATGTCGTGCATCGACTGTCACACGAGTACCGGAGTCATGGGGGACGGGAATGAGTATGATCAGATGGACGCCCAGGTGGACATAACCTGCGGGGCGTGCCATGAACCGAAGTTCGAGAAAAACAAAGATCCCGAATCCGCTGCATCCGTCCTCCTCTCCTCGAACGGACATATTCCGCACGGCCCGGAAACCCTCATGGGTCTCACCAAGAAGGGCACGCTCCTGTACAATCTTCAGCTTGTGGGAGGGAAACCCGCTTTTTTCCGCAAGAACGACGGCAAGTCCCTGGAGCTGCCCGTCGATTCCGGGAAAAAAGCCTATCACTCCTTTCCCGGACACGAGCGGCTCTCCTGTCAATCGTGCCACAGTCCCTGGATGCCTCAATGCTACGGGTGTCACATCACGTATAGCCGCGATGAAATGCAGAAAGACTGGCTCACCGGAACCCCGAGAAAAGGAAGGTGGCGGGAGGCCCGTTCGTTTATGCGATTCCTCAAACCGGCTCTCGGCGTTCGCAATGGCTCAACGATTTTTCCCATTTCTCCCTGCCAGGTATTCCTGCCGCGGTCCGTCACACAACATGGCCTGAAGGAAAATGGTTCGAGGATGATCTTCACGGTTTCAGCGTTTGATCCCCATACCACAACGCTGCTCGCCAGAACATGCGCGGACTGCCATGGCGATCCCAAAACGCTCGGCCTGGGGGAGGGCATTCTCTGGAAGAGAGGCAACGCATGGGCATTCAGGCCCACGTATGATTCCGCGGCCTCCGACCTCGCCATTTCTTTTCCACTGGATGGGCTGGTGAACCAGGCACGGAAAGACGGCGAAAACCTCCCCGAGAATGGAGTGAGACCATTCAATCGCCCTGAAATAAAACATATCCTCTCTGTGGATGGGTGCCTCGGGTGTCATGACCGCTACGATGATCCCATCTACAAAGACTTTGCCCACAGCCTGAAGGTTTTCAGGAGTCAACAAGATCTTCCATGCAAGAGATGATGAAAAGTATCCCGTCTATTTTCCTGTTGCTCGTTCTCTTCATTGTGGTCCCCGCAGCGCATGGTGGATCAAAGCAGAAACAGGACGACTACAGCAATTGTCTCGAATGTCACCGGGGCATCCGGACCATAAGCAAGAACCATTCCGGACTCTCTTGCATTTCGTGCCATGTCAAGCCCGAGGACAGAAAGACCTCCGGGCTCAGAGCGCACAAATTCATTATCAGGAATCCATCAATGCCTTCCCGGGTAAAGACCTTTTGCGGAAATTGCCATAGTGAGGAAATAGAAAAGGTTTCCACGTCTCTTCATTCAACGCTCGCCGGTATCGTCAACCAGACCCGCTACCTGTGGGGAGCGCAGAAGACTGCGGCGCCGGCCATTTACGGCCTGGGAGATGCGCTGCGGCCGTTGCCCGAACCGGACAAGGGCACCTACCCGGATACGCCGGCCCTGCTTGTTGACGATTTCCTGAGACGCCGATGTCTCAGGTGTCATATCCAGGGTGAGGGAAGTCATGGCCGGGGCCTTTACCGGGCCGGCGGTTGTGCGGCATGTCACGTCCTGTACGCTGATGACGGCCTTTACCGCGGGAACGACCGGGCTATTCCCAGGAAGAAGGGAGGATATCCGGCGGCCCATTCGTTTACGACCCGCATAACAGACAAACAGTGCCTCCACTGCCATAATCACAATTATGCAGGTGCCGATTACGAAGGCCTATTCGAGCACGATTACAGCGCTACGTACGATTCCCCCGTGGTCGATGGAAAACCGGTTCCGCGAATGTACGGCATGCATTATCATCACCTGGCAAAAGATGTCCACGCTGAAAGAGGGCTGTGGTGCATCGACTGCCATCAGGCAGGAGATATCATGGGAGACGGGAAGGTCTACAGCTATGAGTTGGAGGCCCCCATACGCACCTGTACCACATGTCATGGAGGATTTCGAGGAAAAAGGCCTGACCCCGATGTGGCCGCCTTGACCTTCGCCGGTGGAAAAGGAACCCGCACAATACCGCCTTTTTCAAAAAAACCGGGGGCGCACAGCATCTCTGAACACGAACGGGTTCGATGCAGCGCGTGCCACGCCCAGTGGGCGTTCCAGGATTTCGGTCTGAGCGTGATCCGTGAGGATTTATCGCAGGGGTACAAGTGGCACGGCCTGACGGCCCAGGGAGACCCGTCTCTTGAGCGCAGACTCCGGGCCTCGATGCAAGACCCCGTGGGCACGCCTGTTTTTTCAAGGGATCTGATCACCGGAGAATTGAG
>CAZONI010000028.1:0-42751 GCA_964581175.1 uncultured Desulfobacteraceae bacterium | reverse complement strand
AATGAAAAATTCACCTGAAACCGCTTTTAGATGGATTTTTGTGAGGAAAGAGCGGAAAAAAGCAGCAAGTTGACAAATAGCTGCAAAAGCTTTAATTTTCAAAGACAAGGGTACATGGCAATGCTTGAAT
Source organism: uncultured Desulfobacteraceae bacterium (assembly GCA_964581175.1). GTDB lineage: Bacteria > Desulfobacterota > DSM-4660 > Desulfatiglandales > Desulfatiglandaceae > B46-G9. Next base: position 42,621 of record CAZONI010000028.1, on the reverse strand, counting down.
GTCAATGATCAGGGGGGTAAAAGGATATATTTTGAAGGATATCATTGAAAAAGCCCTTGAGGAGAGTCTGCGGGTAAAGGATGAATTCATCAGGTCACACAGTGAGTCCCTCATGGATGTTGCTGAAAAGATCGCAGCGACGTTTATTAATGATAGGAAGCTGTTGATCTGTGGGAACGGAGGCAGCGCTGCCGACGCGCAGCATATTGCGTCTGAGTTTGTGAACCGGTATCTCCTGGAGAGACCCCCGCTTCCGGCCCTGGCATTGACCACGGACACTTCGACGATAACCAGCATTGCCAATGATTATACCTTTGATGATGTTTTCTCCAAACAGGTGAAGGCCCTTGGTCTTGAAGGAGACGTGCTGCTCGCCATCAGCACCAGCGGTAAGTCTGAAAACGTGCTTCGCGCGGTCCGCGATGCAAAGACTCAGGGACTTTACACCGTTGCCTTTACCGGGAAAGACGGGGGGGAGCTGGCTTCCCTCGCGGATATTTCCCTTGTGGTGAAGAGCGATGCGACAGCCAGGGTACAGGAAGCTCACATCCTGGCGGGTCATATCCTGTGCCAGCTTGTGGATTATATTTTGTTTCAGCAACATTCCTGATAACGGCTCAGTTTGCCGGGTTCATGACTGGCTTCCGAGGGCACTGAATTCTTAAGCTGAACGCATTATGCCGCCAATAGAACCGATATCACTGGATAGGCTTGTTTCCTATCCGCTGAAAGATCGATCGAGCAAGGTAAAGATGGACGATTTTGCGCGGCCGTGGCTCGAAGGAAACTCATTTTCCCGATGGCTGGAATCTCTTCCCAACATCCTGGCTGCCAGGGAGTTGAAAGAGATTGTCCAGAGGATTATTGAGGCTGTTAGACTGGAAAAGACGGTTCTTCTTGCCATGGGTGCCCATGTGATAAAGGTCGGTCTGAATCCCGTGGTACTTGATCTGATGGACCGGGGAATCATAAGCGGGATAGCAATGAATGGCGCCGGCATTATTCATGATGCGGAACTGGCCATGGCCGGCCATACCTCGGAGGATGTGGCCGCTGAACTGGGCGATGGCCGATTCGGTGTGGCGGAAGAAACCGGAAGATATCTCAACAAGGCCATAGCAGAGGGGGCGAATCGAGGATGGGGTCTCGGCCGGTCGGTCGGCGCCATGCTGGTGAGGGAGCATTTTCCCTATTCATCATTGAGCATTCTCGCAAGGGCGCATGAGGCGGAAGTCCCGGTAACAGTGCATGTGGCCATGGGAACGGATATCATTCATTTTCACCCCGACGCGGACGGAGCCGCTATCGGGAAAAGTTCTCACATGGACTTTCGCATCTTCGCGCGCATGGTGTCTACCCTTGAGGAAGGCGTTTTCCTGAATCTGGGCTCCGCCGTTATCCTGCCGGAGGTGTTCCTGAAAGCCCTGTCCCTGGTTCGGAATCTGGGATTTAAAGTCAAGCATTTCACAACGGTTAACATGGATTTCATCAGGCACTATCGACCCATGACGAACGTGGTGGACAGGCCCACCAGGGAGGGTGGAAAAGGATATTCGCTGGTAGGTCACCACGAAATAATGTTCCCGCTGCTGGCCGCAGGCATTGTGGAAGGCCTGGGGCAGGGGCCGCGGCAGCCGGAGTGAAGCCTGGTAATCTGAGCAGTGAAAAAAAGAGAAAGGGGGCTATTATGCCCATTTATGAATTCAAGTGTCGTAGTTGCAACAAAGAGTTTGAGACGATTGTCTTCTCAAGCGATGAGAACGTCACGTGCCCTGAGTGCAAGGGCGGGAATGTAGAGCGCATCATGTCCGTATGCGGATTCAAGAGCGGCGATAATTTCACGCCTTCCACGGGATCATCCGGGTGCTCTTCGTGCTCCAGTACAAACTGCAGCGGTTGTCATTAGAGATCCTGTTCATGAGGCGTGACCTTCTGAGCGCTGCGGGAAATCCCTGATCTATCCAGGGCCTGCTGGAACCGAAAAATGTCAAATGACAAAATCCAAATGACAAATGAATGCCAAATGCCGAAATGTCAAAGGGAGGGGGAGGAGTGCGTATTTCCGAAGATTTCTCCGGGTTGATTAGGAGGCGTGAGAAATAAGATTTTTCGTATTTCTTGGTTTGGCAGCGGGATTTTGACATTTATTTGACATGTGAGCTTTGAAATTTGTCATTTCGACAGACTGCATGTGGAAATAAGCGGCTGCCTTTGTCGCTATGCCGGATTAATGAGAGAGCAGGGAGCTGGAATTTATGTTTCGTATCGGATTCGGGTACGATGCCCACGGCCTGGTGGAGGGTCGCAAGCTGGTCCTGGGTGGTGTGGAGATCCGGAATCCCCGGGGGCTGGCAGGACATTCTGACGCCGACGTCCTCATTCACGCCGTCATGGATGCCCTACTGGGGGCCCTGGGTCTCGGGGATATCGGCATGCTGTTTCCCGATACCGACCCGGCATACAAGGGAGCAGACAGTATGGTGCTGCTCGGCCGGGTGCGTGAAAAGATGCAGGGGAAAGGCTTCAAGGTGAACAATATTGACGCAACCGTCGTTGCCCAGAAGCCGCGGCTGGCGTCCTACTTCACTGCGATGCGGGAGAGAATCGCCGAGAAGCTTGAGGCTGATCCGGAGCAGGTGAATATCAAGGCAACGACCACCGAGGGGATGGGGTTCTGCGGGAAAGAAGAAGGCATGGAGGCTTTTGCCGTCGTGAGCCTGGTTGGAGATTAGGGAAAGGGGATCGCTGTTGGGACTGAGACTGTACAATACCGCCGTGAAAAAGAAGGAAGAATTTCATCCCCTGCAAGACAAAGAGGTAGGGCTGTACGTGTGCGGGGTCACGGTCTATGATGTCTGTCATATCGGGCATGCCAGGTCGGCCATTGTTTTTGACGTCCTGGTGCGCTACCTCCGTGCCAGGGGCTTCCGGGTGACCTACGTCAGGAATTTCACGGATGTAGACGACAAGATCATCAAGAAGGCCAATGAGACGGGAAGGTCTACCGGGGACATTGCCGAAGAGTACATTGCCGCCTTTTATGACGACATGGAAAAGATCGGGGTGCTGAACGCGGATAAGGAGCCGAAGGCCACGGAGCACATTGACGGCATGATCGAGATGGTTTCAACATTGATCGAGAAGGGAGTCGCCTATGTGGCGGGGAACGACGTGTTTTTCTCCGTGGAGAAATTTGCGGGCTACGGTGATCTTTCAGGACGAAAGCTGGAAGACATGCAGGCCGGAAGCCGAATTGCCGTAGATGAAAAAAAACGTCACCCCATGGATTTCGTGCTCTGGAAAGAGGCGAAACCGGGTGAACCATGGTGGCCCGGTCCCTGGGGAAAGGGACGTCCCGGGTGGCACCTCGAGTGTTCCGTGATGAGCAACTATTTTCTTGGGCCGACTTTTGATATCCACGGCGGAGGAAAAGACCTGCTGTTCCCCCATCATGAGAACGAGCGCGCCCAGTCCATCTCCGCGAACGGCGGGCAGTTTGCAAGGTACTGGGTTCACAACGGATTCGTGACGGTGGAATCCGAAAAGATGTCGAAATCCCTGGGAAATTTTATTACCATTCGTGACGCCCTGGCAAAGTATCACCCCGAGGTCTTGCGGCTTTTCCTCCTGTCCAAGCACTACCGGAGTCCCATAGATTTCTCCGGGGATACGGTAAGTGGACTCCAGACAGGATTGGTGAGGGTCTACAGGACTCTGAAGAAACTGGAAGAGCTGCTTGGACCATTCGAAAAGGATGATGACTTCCGGAAGAGCCAGGAAGACTTCCTTTCGGCGGAGCCGCGGGAACCGTTTTTCGCCGAGTTCATTGGGGCAATGGATGATGACCTCAACACGGCGGGAGCGGTCGGCGTCCTTTTTGAAAAGGTAAAGAACCTCAACAAGAGCATGGAAGGACTGGAAGGCGATCTCGATCAGACCGTGCGGGCGAACCTCGCCAGTGAACGAAACCAGTTGTGCGCAGCGGGTGATATCCTGGGCCTCCTCCGGACCGAACCGGATCTCTTCTTCGAACAGGTTTCGGACGCGGCCGGAGAGATAGACCGTAATGAAATTCAGAAGATGGTGGATGAAAGATCGGAAGCGAGGGTGAAAAGGGACTGGGCCCGGGCCGATGTCATCCGCGATCGCCTGAAAGAGCAGGGAATCGTCCTTGAAGATGGCCCCCAGGGAACCTCCTGGAGATGGGATGTTTGACCTCAAAACCGATCTGACCCCCTGCGGCGATCAGCCCAACGCGATTGAAACCCTTTCAGAAGGTGTCCTGAAAAGACTTTCTCACCAGGTGCTCCTGGGTGTCACCGGTTCCGGAAAAACCTTTACCATGGCGCAGGTCATTGCCCGGGTGCAGAAGCCCACGCTGATCATCGCGCCGAACAAGACCCTGGCGGCCCAGCTCTACGGGGAATTGAAAGGTCTCTTTCCGGACAATGCCGTCGAGTATTTTGTCAGCTACTACGATTACTACCAGCCTGAAGCCTATATCCCCCAGACAGATACTTATATCCAGAAAGACGCACACATAAACGAGCAGATCGACAAGATGCGGCACAGTGCCACCCGGTCTGTCCTCGATCGTGACGATGTGGTCATCGTGGCCAGTGTTTCCTGCATTTACGGCCTGGGATCGCCTGAGGCGTATCACAACATGCTCCTTTACGTGGAAAAAGGCGGCGACCTCTCCCGTGAAGACGCCATCCGGAAGCTGGTGGAGATTCACTACGAAAGAGGCGACTACGATTTTTACCGGGGCCGGTTCCGTGCACGGGGCGATGTCCTGGACATCTACCCGGTGCACGAAGAGGACCGTGCTTTGCGGATTTGCTTTTTCGGTGACACCGTGGAGACCATACAGGAGATAGATCCACTGACCGCCAGAGTTCTCGGCAACCTGAACCGGGCGACCGTCTATCCCGCCAGCCACTATGTAACGAGCGATGAAATCCGTGAGAGGGCGATCAGGCAGATCCGGGAGGAACTGGAGGAACGAATCAGGTTCTTTCGGGAAAACAACCTGTTCCTGGAGGGCCAGCGCATAGAAGAACGCACCCGGTTCGACCTGGAGATGATGATCGAGATGGGCTACTGTCACGGGATTGAAAACTACTCCCGGCATTTGACCGGAAGAAATGCCGGGGAACCGCCCCCCACCCTGCTGGATTACTTCCCGAAAGATTTTCTCGTGATGATCGATGAGAGCCATATCACGATTCCGCAATTGAACGGCATGTACCGTGGAGATCGTTCCCGGAAAGAGACTCTGGTGCAGCACGGTTTTCGTCTCCCATCGGCCCTGGACAATCGTCCGCTGACTTTCGAGGAGTTCGAACGCAGGGTAGAGCAGACGATCTACGTGTCGGCAACCCCGGGTCCGTACGAACTGGAAATGGCCCAGCAGATTACCGAGCAGATCATCAGGCCTACCGGGCTCATCGACCCGGAAATTGAGGTCCGGCCTGCATCAAATCAGGTGGATGATCTGATCGGCCTGATCCGGGATCGGATCGGGGAAGGCGAAAGGACCCTGGTGACCACCCTGACGAAGAATATGGCCGAGAGTCTCACTGAATATTATGCCGATTTAGGTCTGAATGTCCGGTATCTCCATTCAGACGTGAAGACTATCGAGCGGATGGAGATCATCCGGGACCTGCGCCTGGGGACCTTCGATGTGCTGGTTGGGATCAACCTCCTGCGTGAGGGTCTGGATCTGCCCGAGGTTTCCCTTGTGGCTATTCTTGACGCCGACAAGGAGGGATTTCTGCGCTCGGAGAGATCACTCATCCAGACATGCGGTCGGGCGGCGAGAAATGTGCGCGGAAAGGTCATCCTGTATGCGGATCAGATCACTCCATCCATGCACCGGGCCATTGATGAAAGCAACCGGCGGCGTGAGATCCAGAAGGAATACAACAAGGCGAACAATATCACTCCGGAGACCATCAGGAAAAAGATCGACGACATTCTGGGTTCCATTTACGAAGCCGACTATGTGAGCGTTCCTGCTGTTGGCGAATCCGGAGGGGAATACCTGACTCCGGAAAATGTTGAAACGCTGATTGAAGAGTTGACGTCCCGGATGAAAAGCGCGGCCGAGAAACTCGAGTTTGAAGAGGCGGCGCGCATCCGTGATGAAATTCGATCGCTGGAAAAAACGGAAATGGACTTATCAGCCTTTTGACTTGACAATTTTCAGGCAGAGGGTATATAAAATAGTTACTTTATAGCTAAATAGTAGCCACTCCTTGGGCATTTTCCTGCGTGTAATCGGGAAGAGTTTTTCCTCTTTTCCGGGCAGGTGTCCAGGATGCGATACGAAGGAGATCAACCAATGGATATCATATCCGAAATAAGGGAAATCGTAGGATCACAAAATGTTTTTGACGAGCGGGTGGAATGTCTGTGCTACTCCAGAGACATGTCTGTTCACCAGGGTATTCCGGACGCCGTCATTTTTCCAAGGACCACCGAGCAGGTTTCGGCCATCATGAAACTGGCGCATCGGGAGAAGGTCCCGGTGACGGCGCGCGGCACCGGGACCAGCGTCACAGGAGCCGTGCTGCCGGTAAAAGGAGGGTTGCTCCTCGACCTCCATCTCATGAACAACATCCTGGAAATCAACAAGGAGAACTTCTATGCCCGCCTTGAACCGGGCGTGGTATGTATGCCGCTGAATGCCGTGCTGGCAAAAGACAACCTCATGTTTCCTCCGAACCCGGGCAGTGAGGCCATGGCAACCATAGGAGGAATGGTGTCAACCAACGCGAGCGGACACCGCGCGGTAAAATATGGGACAACACGGGATTATATCAAAGGACTCAAGGTGGTCCTCGCCGACGGGACCATTATTGACACCGGGACCGGAGCACCCAAGACGTCTCTCGGCTATGACCTGACGCACCTTTTCTGTTCCTCCGAGGGGACCTTGGGGATCATCACCGAGGTGATGGTCAAGCTGGAGCCCAAGCCGGAATATGCCGCCATGGCTCTCGCCGTATTCCACGACCTCAACGCGGCAGGGGATGCCGTGACCCAGGTAACCACCTCCGGGATCAAGCTTGCCGGGTGTGAGATCATGGATAAATTCAGCCTCAAGGTGGTGGAAGATGCCTTGGGAAAGGATGTGAGCAAGATAGAGGCCTTGCTTATCATGGAGGCCGACGGCGTCAGGGATGTAGTTGTTCGGGACATGCAGAGGATCAGGGAAATATGTCAGAAATACAAGGCAGAGGAATTTGAGTGGTCCGATGATCCGGCGCGAAGGGCGGAGATGATGCATGCGAGAGGGCGCCTGGTCCCGACTCTTTCCCGGATCAAGCCGGGAAACAGGTTGGTTCCCATCGCCGAAGACCTCGGCGTCCCCTCGACCAGGATCCCGGAGACCATACGCAGGGCCCAGGCAATTGCCGAAAAGTACGATGTCATCATAGCAACGTTCGGGCACGTGGGTGACGGAAACGTTCATACCACATTCGTGGCCGATGTGCGGGACCGGGACCAATGGGAGCGGCTCAGACAGGCCGTCGAGGAACTGGTGGATACTGCGCTGGAGATGAAGGGGACCCTGAGTGCGGAACACGGCACCGGTCTTACCCGGGCGCCCCATATTGAGCGGCAGCTCGGACCGGCCCTGGATGTCATGCGCAAGATAAAGAAGGCCCTGGATCCGGATAACATCCTGAACCCCGGGAAGATGGCCCTGGATGAATCCGCCGGAAAAGCGGATATCTACGACTTTTTCGCCTTTAAGCCCCTCCTCGAACACCCGGAAGGGGTGCGGAGTTTCGGGAAGGACATTGACGACGAGGTCCTGGCCTGCATCCATTGCGGCTTCTGCCGGCTGGGGTGTCCGACCTTCAGCGTTACCCAGCGGGAAGGCAGGAACGCGCGTGGAAGGAATGCACTGGCTTTCTATTTCATGAACGGGAGCATAGAGCCTTCAGCAGAACTGGCCGAGGCCTTTTACAGTTGTACCACCTGCCAGGCCTGCACCTATTTCTGCCCGGCCCAGATCAAGGTGGACGAGATCGTGGAGGCGGTGCGGAAGGAACTCTACAAAGAAGGGTTTGCTACTCCGGCGGTGCTGGGGGTGCGGGACAATATCATGAAGACCGGAAATGTCTTTGCGAGCGCAAAGGAGGAACGGGTCCAGATCTATCCGCCCGCATTAAGGGAAAAAGCACAGAAAGGGGAGTTGAAGAAACAGGCCGAAACACTCCTTTTCATGGGATGCGTCCCAAGTTATCTGGATATGAAGATGGTGCCGAGCCTCCTCAAACCCCTCGATGCAGCGGGTGTGGACTACACCGTACTGGGTATGGAGGAGAGCTGCTGCGGCTTCCCGCTTTTTCTGATGGGATCAGGAGAGTTTGAAGACCATGCCGGGCGTATCATTGAGAAGATAAAGGCAACCGGGGCCAAGGAAATGGTGACGCCCTGTGCAGGCTGCTACAAGACATTCAAGAATATTTATCCGAAACTGGGAGATCTGGGCCTTGAGGTCTACCATTCGGTGCATTATCTGGAGAAGCTCATCAGGGAGAGGAGGATCAGGTTCAACGGTGACCTGGGGAAGAAGGTGACCTACCATGATCCCTGCGATCTCGGAAGGGCGATGGAGGTCTTCGATGAGCCCAGGAACATTCTGAAAGCCGTCCCCGGGCTTAATTTTGTGGAGATGGCCAGGAACAGGCTCCAGGCCCGCTGCTGCGGAGGAGGCGGGGGTGTCCAGGCCAACAACCCCGAGATGGCGACCGACATGGCCGCCGAAAGGGTGCGGGACGCCCTGGCCGTCGGCGCGGAGATCATTGTTTCAGGATGCGCCGCGTGCAAGGATAATCTGAAGAAGGGGGCAAAGGCTATTCCAAAGGACGAACGCGGTAAGATCAAGGTGATGGACATCACCGAGATGGTCGCCAACGTGATGGAATAGGGACCCGGATACCGCCGGGTTGAAGATGGGGAAACACATGCCCGAGGAAAAAAAGACTGCAAGGAAGGAAATCGCGGCTGGAAAAACCCTGAAGAAGATCATGGCCGACCATTTCCATGAGATGGATGAGGCCGCGAAAACCGGGAAAAAGAAGATCGCGTGGTGTACGAGCGTCGGTCCTGCGGAGCTCTTGAGGGGGATGGGTTTCCTGGTCTATTTTCCGGAGAACCACGGGGCTCTCCTGGGGGCAACCAGGACGGCAACGGAGGTGATCCCGTATGCGACTGCCATCGGTTACTCACCTGATATATGCTCGTATCTCACCAGCGACGTGGGCGCCTATCTGCACGGAACGACCCCTCTTACCCGTGCCTACAACATAGCATCCGTCCCACGACCCGACGTTCTGGTATTCAACACAAACCAGTGCAGGGACGTGCAGGACTGGTTTGCCTGGTATGCCAGGGAATTGGAAGTGCCGCTCATTGGAATCCACACGCACAGGGATATCGGGCCGATTCGCGAGTATCAGATCCAGGACATCGCGAAACAGACGGAGGAGCTTGTTCCCGCCCTGGAAGAGGTGAGCGGTGAGAAATTCGACATGGATCGTTTCAAAGAGGCGGTCGGGCTGTCCAGGCGTACGTCCGAGCTGTGGCGGGAATGCCTCGAGGCGGCAGCAGCCGTACCGTCGCCGTGGACCTTTTTTGACGCAACCATCCACATGGCGCCTGCGGTTGTGGCGCGCGGGACCAAGGACGCAGTGGATTACTACGAACTCCTCCTGGCTGAATTGCAGGGAAGGATAGAGTCGGGTATAGCGGCCGTGGATGGAGAAAGGCATAGGATCTACTGGGAGGGAATGCCGATCTGGGGAAAGCTTCGCGCGTTGTCCGAACAATTCGCCTCTTTGAAGACCTGCGTGGTGGCGTCGACCTATTGCAACAGCTGGATATTCGATCAGCTCGATCCGGAAAAACCCTTCGAGAGCATGGGACGGGCTTATACCGAGCTTTTCATCGTGAGGGATGAGCCCTATAAAGAACAGTATATAAAGGAGTGTCAGGAAAAATTTCGCTTTGACGGAATCCTCTTTCACGACGCGAAGACCTGCCCGAACAACTCCAATAATCGGTACGGGATGCCCGAAAGACTGAGCAAAAAACTGGAGATACCTGCGTTGACCATAAACGGAGATCTGAACGATTTGAGATGCTACTCGGAAGAGCAGGCGAAGACCAATATCGAGGCTTTTATAGAACAGCTGGATGAGCGATGAGCAAAGGCGTTTTTGTAGGGGCGGATGTGGGGGCGTCCCGGACAAAGGTCGCTGTCCTGGACGGGGAGAAGACTCTCCTGGGATACTCAATCAGGAAATCGGGGACCGATTTTCTGAGGACCTCCGAGCTGTGCCTGAAGGAAGCGCTGCACATGGCCAAAGTCTCTCCAAGCCTCATTTCAGCCTGCATTTCTACCGGATACGGTAGGAAGAATGTCTCTTTCAGGAACGACTCCAAGACAGAGATCGGGTGTCATGCCCGGGGCGCCTACCACTATTTCCCCATTGCGGCTACCGTTATTGACATCGGCGGGCAGGACAACAAGATCATCAAGCTGGATGATCAGGGCAGGCGCCTGAGTTTCAAGATGAACCGAAAGTGCGCGGCGGGCACCGGTGCCTTCCTGGAAGAAATGTCTTTCAGGCTGGACATCCCGCTGGAGGAAATGGACTTCCTGGCGAGAGCGTCAGAGCATATGGTGGAACTGGGGAGCTACTGCACGGTGTTTTCCGGAACCGAGGTCCTGGAAAAAATCAGGCAGGGTGCAGAAGTGGCCGACATTATTAAGGGACTCTTCTACTCGGTCATCAAACGAGTCATGGAAATGGACTCGTTCACCGACCGGATAGTCATGACCGGCGGTGTTGTGGAGCACAATCCGTACATCGTGGAAATGATCCGGGAAATTACGCAGAAGGATGTCTTGATCCCAAAACACCCGCAGTTGACAGGAGCGGTGGGGGCGGCCCTTTTTGCCATGGAAACAGCAGCATAGCCGGGCAGACAGTCACACGGTCCAATAGAGAAAAGTTCGGGATTGTCAGTACGTAGAATCGAGAGGAGGCTTGGGATATGACGATAAGCAAGTGGATGCACATGGGAACGGTGCTCAAAATGAATGCCCTCAATTACCCGGACAAGCTGGGCTGGCAGGATAAGACGAAAGAGTACAATTTCAAGGAATGGAATGAAAGGTCCTGCCGGCTGGCAAACGGTCTTGCCGGGATGGGAGTCGGACCCAAGGATACCTTTGCCGTGATCGCCTACAACCGTGGCGAGTGGATGGACATGTACGCCAGTTGCGGAAAAGGCGGGCAGATTGCGGTTCCCATTATGTTCCGGCTGGCCGGCCCCGAAATGGAGTTTATTGTGAATCACTCGGAATGCAAGGCATTTATTGTCGAGGCCCCCTTCGTGGAACTGATAGACAGCATCAGGAACAGGCTCCCTGTTCCCGAAAACGGGTATATCTATCTGGGAGACGGCCCGGCGCCCGAGGGATACATCGGGTATGAAGAGCTGCTCTCCGGGTCCTCCCCGGAGGAGCCGGACCTATTGGTGGACGGCGCCGACACCTGGACCGTCATGTACACGTCCGGGACGACCGGAAGGCCGAAGGGAGTGGTCAGGACCCATGAAAGCTACATGGCGCAGTATTACCTGAGCAATATGAACGTGGGTGTTCTGCCAAGCGATAAGGTGATGCTGGTGATGCCCATGTGCCATGTAAATTCCATTTTCTATTCGTTTCCCTATACCCTGGTCACCGCCCCTGTCTTCGTGTACAACATGATCAGTTTCGATCCTGAAGATCTGTTGAGGACCATAGAAGAGTACAAGATCACGTACACTTCCCTTGTCCCCACCCATTATATCATGCTGCTCGCGCTTCCTGATGAGGTAAGGAAAAGCATCGATGTCTCGTCCGCGCGGCAGCTCCTCATTTCCTCTGCCCCCGCCAGGAAAGACCTGAAACTGGCGATCATGGATTATTTCAAGAATGCCGAATTGTGGGAGGCCTACGGCAGCACCGAAGGCGGCCTGGTTACCCTTCTGAGACCGGAAGACCAGTTCAAGAAACTCGGCTCCATCGGCAAGGAGATTTTCGGCACGGATCGCATAAGGATCCTGGATGAGAACCGGAATGAAGTCCCGGACGGCGAAGTGGGAGAACTCTTCTACCGGACCCCCATGCTGTTCAAAGAGTATTTGAAGGAGCCCGGAAAGACGAAAGAGGCGTTCGACGGAGGTTGGTCTTCCGCCGGCGACATGGTCAGGCGGGATGAAGACGGGTACTATGTTCTGGTGGATCGAAAGGCCAACATGATCATTACGGGCGGAGAGAACGTGTATCCGTCCGAGGTTGAGGGCGTTGTCGGGGCCCACGAGGCAGTGAAGGATATCGCGGTCGTCGGGATCCCGGATGAAAAGTGGGGAGAAGCAGTCAAGGCCATCGTGGTTTTGCATAACGGCTATGAACCGAGTGAGGATCTGGCCAGAGAACTTATGGAATTCACACGGGGAAAACTGGCCGGATATAAGCGGCCTAAAAGCGTCGATTTTATCGAAGATAGCGAGATGCCCCGAACGGCATCCGGGAAAATCCTGCACCGTATTCTCCGGGGCAAGTACGGGAAATGGAGCGACTGAAACGGAAGAAGAACAGCACTTTTGACAGAAATTGAACCATAAAGGAGGAAGGTGAAATGTTGACAAAGGCGTTCATACCATACAAAGGCTACTATTCGACCCCGTTTTCCCGCTGGCAGGGGAGCATGGCGAATGAAAACTCCATCGTCCTGGCCGGAAACACCGCGAAGCGATGGCTGGCCGAAAAAGACTGGGATCCGAAAATGTTCGATTATCTCATTCTGGGAATCACCATCAGCCAGATCCATCAATTCTATGCAAGCACCTGGGCGACGGCCATCATGGGAGCCGGTGATATTCCCGGGGTCACCATGAGCCAGGCGTGCACCACTTCAACCACTTCCATTTACAATGCGGCAATGGGCGTGGAGACGGGATTGTACAAGAACTGCTGTACCCTGATGACGGACAGGTGTTCAAACGGCCCGCACACTATCTGGCCGAACCCCATGGGACCGGGCGGAGAAGTGATATCCGAGAACTGGCTGATGGATAATTTCAACTCTGACCCAAATGTGGGATTGCGGATGATCGAGACCGCGGAAAACGTGGCCAAGGAAGGCGGGTTTACAAAGGAACAATGCGATGAACTGACCTTGCGGCGTTACGAGCAGTACCTGGATGCCCTTGCCAATGACCGGGAATTCCAGAAGAAATACATGTTCCCGGCGGAAGTGACGGTTTCAAGGAAGAAGACCAAACTGGTGGAGGAGGACGAAGGAGTGACTTCCTGCACGGCAGAGGGCCTCGCGGGACTCAGGCCGGTCATCCCCGGGGGTGTGCTCAGTTTCGGCGCCCAGACGTTTCCCGCAGATGGAAACTGTTCGGTGATCGTGACGACAGAGGAAAAGGCAAAGGAATTGAGTGACGATCCTTCCCTCGTCATTCAAGTCATAAGCTATGGCTTTTCGCGCGTGAAACCAGGGTACATGGCTGCGGCTCCGGTGCCGGCATCCAAGTCGGCCCTCGAGAGTGCCGGCCTGAAAATCAGCGACATCAAGGTCATCAAAACTCACAATCCCTTTGTGGTCAACGATCTCCACTTCGGGCGGCAAATGGGCGTCGATCCCATGAGCACAGGAGATCAAGGGTTCAACAACTATGGCTGCTCCATGATCTACGGGCATCCCCAGGGACCCACGGCGGGCCGGCTCATCATCGAAGGAATTGAAGAGACGGCCATGAAGGGCGGCGGTTATATGCTCTGGACCGGATGCGCGGCCGGAGACACCGGCGGGGCACTCATCTTAAAAGTTGGGTAGATAAACTCTAGGCTGGTAGCCTTCTAACAGTCTAACGGCGTACAGCCTGAACAAGCAAAAAAGGGCCATTCTGTTTTTCAAGGAACAGCCCTTTTTTTGTGGCGCTTCGCAGGAAAATCTATTATACGGGGTGAAAATGTTTTGGACAATTCCTGAGTTCCTTCTCTGATCCTGAAGCGGAAAGCGACAGTTTATGGATGCAGTGATTCTCGTGATTGCGGCCCTTGTGGGTCTCTACATGGCCGCAAATATCGGGTCCAATGATCTCGCCAATGCCATGGGAACGTCCGTCGGTTCCTGTGCGATTACTCTCAAAGAGGCGGTCGTTATTTCCATTGTGGCCAACGCCTTGGGGGCGGTGCTCGCGGGGGGCTATGTGACGGGGACCATCAGCAAAGGAATTATCGACCCGTCCCTGTTTGCACACAATCCGAACATACTGATGATCGGCATGTTCGCCTCCCTGCTCGCCGCGGGAATCTGGGTGAACATTGCCACCTATTTTGCCCTGCCCGTATCTACCTCCCAGGCAATCGTAGGCGCGGTAGTCGGGTTCGGAGTCCTGAGCGTCGGCGCCGGAGAGGTCACCTGGAGCAAGATCACTATTATTGTACTCAGCTGGGTCACATCTCCTGCGGTCGGCGGGTTCATTGCGGGCGGCATGTACTACTTTATAGAAAAAAAGATGATGTCTGCAGAGGACCCCCTTGCCGCATCCCAACGGTATGCCCCCTTTATGGTCTTCGTGGTTTTTCTTGTTCTCATCCTCTCGTTCATTTTCAAAGGCCTGCAAAACCTGCATCTTAACATCGGATTCCTCCAGACCATACTGCTCGCCATCCCGCTTTCCGCGGGAGCAGGGGCCCTGGGTCTGTGGTGGGTACGCCGGCAGGCGCGCCCGGAATGCAAATTGCGACCGGGTCAGGAAGCATTTACTCCCCTGGACAGGCTTTTTGCACAGCTCCAGGTGTTGACGGCCTGTTACGTGGCATTTGCCCACGGCGCCAACGACGTGGCCAATGCAGTCGGTCCCCTTGCGGCGATATTTTCAGTGGTGGAGACAAAGGCCGTTGCCCTGAAGGTGAGCGTTCCCTTCTGGATGCTCCTGGGAGGAGGCATGGCGGTTGGGGGAGGGCTCTTGCTTTTCGGTACGCGTGTTATTGAGACCATCGGCAAAAACATCACGGAACTCACTCCGATGCGGGGCTTTTGTGCGCAGTTCGGCGCGGCCACGACGATCCTGGTGTGTTCGCGGATGGGTCTTCCTATCTCTACAACACATGTGCTGGTGGGATCGGTAGTTGGAGTCGGGATCATGCGGGGCATGGGCACCCTCGATCTGCGTGTCCTGAAAAATATTGCGCTTTCCTGGATTGTGACCTTGCCCTTTACGGTTGTATTGGCGATGCTTTTGTATAAACTTTTTGTTTTCTTTTTGGTATAATCCCATTCGCAATAAAGGGAGGGGAATCATATGCGCCTTTCACTTGCTTCGCTATTTTATAGATCACCTTTTGAGAACCTGCAGACGCACGCGGATAAGGTAAAGGAATGTGCCGAGCTTTTCAAACGTGCGGCCATCTGTCATCTGCACGAGGAATGGGACGAATTCGAGAGACTTACCGATACCGTTGCCAGACTGGAAAGCGAGGCGGACGCTATAAAGCGAAACATCAGAAACCACCTGCCGAAGGGGATCCTGATGCAGGTGGACAAATTCGAGCTGTTTGACTATATCAGAGAGCAGGATAAAGTGCTGGATGAAGTTGAGGAGGCATTGTTCTGGCTGTCCTTCCGGCCTGCCGGTATCCGGGAAGAAGTGGCAAACGATTTGGAAGAGTTGGTGGAAAAGGTGCTCCCGCCCATTGAAAAACTGTCCGACCTCGTAGCAATGGCAACCGTTTTTTTCCGGACAGGGGAAGAAGAAGAGCGCACAAGGATGAAGAGTCTCATTCGGGATATCCGTCAACATGAGAAAGAGGCGGATATCCGGGAACGGGAATTGAAACGGGAAATTTTTGAAACCATGAAAGACAAACCCATCCACGTCTTTCACCTTGTTCGCCTGGTGGAGATTGTCGGCAATATCGCCGATCATGCCCAGAACGCATCTGATCGGATGAGGGCGATGATTGCCCGATAGTTTCCATCCATAAACGGCTATTTTTCACAATCTCTGCGTCAATCTGCAGGATCACTTGTGCGGCGTACTAGTATAGTACGCCGCACAAGTGATCCCTTGATTTTCTTGACCTTGTAAAAAATATCTCGTTTCTGGCTTGGAAACTTCCCCAAACCCATTTGTGGATGGCCATTGGATAAAATGTCGAAAGAGCGAAATTCCTGCATCCGGTGCGGCGAGTGCTGCATGCAGTCAACCCCCAGCCTCCAGGCGGATGATATTCCGCTGGTCCTCAACGGCCATATCAAGAATGAAGATCTCTTCACCATCCGTCCCGGCGAAATGTTGCGGGATAACATACTCAGGGAGATACGTCCTGCCGGCGAGGAGATCATAAAAGTCAGAGACCGGGACGGCGCCTGTATCTTTTACGACGGCAGGGAAAGAGCGTGCACCATCTACGATCACAGGCCGGTCCAGTGCGCCGCTCTGGAGTGCTGGGATTCGTCCGAATTCATGAAAGCCTACGCCGGTCCAAAGGCCCGCAGGGAAGACTTTATCGAAGACGGAGTCCTGCTTGGCCTCATGCGGGAGCATGAAAAAAGGTGTGCGTATGAAACTCTCGGTTCCCTGGCCGGGGAGATCGAATCAAGAGCAGATGCCGCTTTGGAGCAGATCCTGGAGGTACTGAAATTTGATTATCATCTGCGGCCGTTTGTCTGTGAAAAGATGAGTATTGCCCCGAACGAGACGGATTTTCTTTTCGGACGGTCTCTCGTAAAAACAATTCACCAATTCGGGTTACAGGTTATACGCCCGGCCGACGGCTCTTTTTTTCTCACTGCCCTGGAACAACAGGCGTCAAAAGCATAACCCGCACTTCAAGTATGTAACCTTTCTCCTTGGGCCGCTCCTTTGCCTTTGTTTCCAGTCCCATAAGGCACGAAGAGAATCCGACGAGATCAAAGGTTCTTACCTTTTTCGAACCAAAAAAGAGGGCTGATTTTTCAGCCCTCTTTCTGTCTTGCTTTCTCCGTCTCGGCTTAGAAAAGGCCGCTCACTTTTCCGGTGTTCACATCAACATCCACACGGCGGAAGGCCGGATTGGAGCTGGTTCCCGGCATGAGGCTGATGGTTCCCGCGCATGGGCAGAGGAACTTGGCGCCGGAGTAGATCAGCACGTCACGGATGGGAAGGGTCCAGCCCTTGGGCACGCCCTTGACGGCCGGATCATGGGTCAGGCTCAGATGGGTCTTGACCATCATGGTTGCGAATTCATCATACTTGGAATCCCCTTCCAGCATCCTGGCCTTGGCTTCCGCCTCCGGGCTCCAGGCAACGCCGTCTGCGCCGTAGACTTCCCTGGCGATCGTATCTACGCGATCACGCAGCTTCATTTTAAGCGGGTAGAGGAACTTGAATTCATTTTTCTCATCGCAGGCTTCCTTAACCGCTTCTGCGAACTCAACGGCCCCGTCACCGCCGTCCGCCCAATGGGTGGACACCGCGCAGCGGGCCCCCGCTTTCTCGGCGTACTTCCGAACCATAGCGATTTCATCCTTGGTGTCCGTGTGGAAGCAGTTGATGCATACCACCGGGTTGATTCCGGCTTTCCGGATCGTGCCGATGTGGTGCACCATGTTGGCCACGCCTTTTTCCAGGAGCGCCAGGTTTTCTTTCGTGTATGCCTCATCCAGCGCCAATCCTGCTACGACTTTCGGTCCGCCGCCATGCATTTTGAGTGCGCGGATCGTGGAGGTGAGCACGGACACGTGGGGCTTGAGACCGCTGAAGCGGCACTTGACATTCCAGAATTTCTCAAATCCGATGTCAGCGCCGAAACCGCTCTCGGTCACATGGTAATCGAACATCTTGAGGCCGATCCGGTCGGCGATAATAGAACTCTGGCCGACGGCGATGTTGGCGAACGGCCCGGCGTGGACCATGCACGGCTGGTATTCGGCCGTGCACATGAGGGTGGGATTAATGGTGTTTCTCATCCAGGCCGTCATGGCGCCGCCTGCTTCCAGGTCACCTGTCGTCACGGCCTTCCCGCTCTTGTCAAAGGCTACCGTGATTTCGTCCAGGCGCTTTCTCAGGTCCGCAAGGTCCCTTACTACCGAGAGAATGGCCATGAGTTCGGATGAAACCGCGATCCCGAACTTGGACTGCATGGTGAAGCCGTCGTATCGTCCCCCCAATCCTATTACGATACTCCGCAACGATTGGGCGCAGAGGTCCATAATCCATCCCATTTCAACGCGGGTGGGATCGATGTCGAGGCGCGGCATTCCCGTCAGTCTCTTGAGTTGCTCGTCATTGTAATTGCGTTCATGCTGCATCCTGGCGGTGAGGGCCACCATGGCGAGGTTGTGGGCGTTCATGATGTCATTGATATCCCCGGTCAATCCCAGAGAGAATTCCGTCATGGGGATGAGAATGGAATTGCCGCCTCCGGCCGCGGTTCCCTTGATGTTCATGGTGGGACCGCCGGAGGGCTGGCGCAGGCATCCGCCCACATTCAGACCGATTTTCCCCATTCCTTCCATCAGACCGCAGGAAGTGGTGCTTTTCCCCTCTCCGAGGGGCGTGGGGGTGATAGCTGTTACCTCAATGTATTTTCCGTCCGGTTTGTCTTTGAGCCTGTTGATGATTTTCAGGAAATCGAGCTTTGCCAGTCTGCCCATGGGCAGGATCTCGTCCTTTTCAAGGCCGAGTTTTTCTCGCCATTCATCAGGCATGGGCATGTTTTTTTCAGCAGCCTCGGAAATCTGCCAGTCTTTCATTTCTACCGCGTTGTACGCCATTCTTCTAACCTCCTTCAATGAGATATGGAAATTCAGGGCATGGCCCTGACGAAGCTACCCGGGTGTCCTGGTAATGGATCTGAATTTGCCCCGAGCGTTACTCTGGAAAATAGTGTTCTGCGTACCACAAAAAAGGTATGGCGTCAAGGCTTATCAATCTAAAATTCTTCGCATTTGGAAAGGCTTTTCAACTTTTTCCCTTATACTGCCATGTATTGTGTTAAGTTCATAATTTCACGATGTTTTTATTTCCTGAACAGCCCCTTTCCGCTCCCACGCTCTTCAGAGATGCTCGAAGCGCCGAGCCGCCACAGGGAGCCACATGATGCCGCTCGCCCTGGTGGGAGATGCTCGTTCGGCGCAGCAATGCGGCGAGGTTTTTGCATGAGAATGCTTGCTCTCTGGATAAAATCAGCCTATAAAGTACCGGAAACTCACTCGTGCCCGAAGTGCGTGTATGAATGGGCACAGGTGGGAAAACCCGAGGGTTTTGGAGGAAGAGGTATGAAAGAAAAATACAGGGTCCTTATTGTGGATGACGACGAATCAACAAGAAGGCTCTTCTCCCGGATTTTGAAGGCGAACTCTGATTTGCAGCTCAAGGAAGCCGCTGACGGAGCAGAAGCGATCGGTATTATTGAAGAGTGGGGACCCGACATCATTCTCTCAGACCTGGTTATGCCGAACACGGACGGACTTGAACTCTGTCGGTATCTCAAGAGGGACCCCGATTCCGTACTTGCGGACATTTACGTGATCATGATAAGCGCCCGTGAGGGAAAAGAGGATAAAATCCAGTGCATGAGAGAGGGCGCCGATGATTACCTGACAAAGCCGGTTGATCCGGATGAACTCCGGGCGAGGGTCAAAGTGGGACAGCGCATCACGGCGCATATCAAGAAAACGGAGTTTGAAAAGCGCAGGATGTTCGAAACCATCGATGTGCTGCTCATACAGGATGGCGGATGTGCCCCGGGATACAATCCGGTCACCGCCTTTATTACCTATCATCTCGAAAAAATAGGGAGGGAGGTCTACGGGACCACTGAAGGATTCAAATCTCTCGTGTCGGGCGGAGAGGATGATTTTCTCCGGCTGGTGTATGATCCGGAGTTATACAGACGGCTGGACCACATCCCGGGGGTTTTTCATGCGGCGTCCCTTTCCGAGTCCCGGGGCGCACAGCTTAGAAGCGAGCGCTACAGGGATTTTATTAAAAAAGACAAACAGAAGAAGGCGGCTGAGACGATTAAAAGGAAGAAAGTCAAGGCCCTGATTGCCATAGGCGGAGATGGGACGTTCAGAGGCCTTAAGGCCCTCTGCGAACTGCTGCCTACCTCTGTTCAGGCTTTTTTTGTACCGGTCACCATAGATAGCGATATCGCCGGGACGGAATGTATCGGCCAGCATACCGGCATCGAAATCGGTTCGGAAAAGATCCGCTGCTACATGGCGGATGCCAGGACTCACAAGAGGACCTACATCGTTGAGATGATGGGCGCCAGCAGCGGTTTCCATGCGCTCCATTCCTGCCTGGGCGCGCGGGCGCACCTGGCCGTCCTGCCCAATACCGAGCTTGATCCCCGACAGGTCGTAGAAGCCCTGAACCGGAGGAGTGAATGCGTTATCGTGGTGGCGGAGGGGTATAAACGAGAAGAACGGAAGGCAAAAGGGGACGAAGAGAATGCCGCTCAATACCTTTTCAAGGAACTCCTGGATACCGGTGTGGAAATAGAGCGAAAGGTGGTCTGTGAGGCCTTTTCCCGGGATGTCCGGGGCGCGGCCCCGAACAACCAGGACATCACCCTCGCCCAGCGCATGGCCTACAATGTGGCCTCCTACCTCAAGGCAGGCACGTCCCGCCTGATGCCGGCGGTGCGGTCGGGCAGAGAGCATGCCATCCCTTTCAACGAGATTGAAACAGATAATATGAAGGAAGAGGACCTCCTGGTCTTGTCCAACAGACTCACGAAGCCTTGATACCCTCCAACTCTGTCCATTAGTATTGATTCAAGCCTCCACAGTCTGGAGGAGCGTGCTGCTCCCTGAACCCCCTCAGAGGTCTCATGATGCCTCCAGCTCTGCGGGAGGAGATTCACTGGCCATTCCCCAGGATTGAGAGACTTCCCGTCGCGTGCCAGGTGGCCTCCAGAAAAGGTGCCCCTCCGCTCTTTCTGGCGAATCCTCCGCTTCTCGTCCAGGCCCTCAGAATGAACCGCCTGGCGCCTGCGGGGTCCGAAGGGGCCGATTTGAGCAAAGCCAGGACCCGCAGACAGGCATGCACATTTTCCATGTAGGAGGTTGTGCCGGGAAGAAACCCGAAACCGCCGTCCGGGTTCTGGCAAGCCTGGGCCCATGAGAGAATACCCTTCCTGCCGGTTTGAGGCTTTTCATGATCCCCTTCCGCCAGGTGAAGAACCATCAAGAGTTCCTTCGCGGTCCTCCAATGAAACGGGAATTGCTCTTTGAGGGACAAGGCGGGAATCGCAAGGGAAATGTCAGGGAGTGCCTTCAGCATCCTGGTACAATAGAAGCGGTCTGCCAGGGAAATGGAGCCTTCCGATCGATGGACAAGAAACCTTTGTATCGCCTCCCGGTTCAGTGCCGCTCCCACTATGCGGCAGCAATATACATAATAATACCATGTCCTTGCATGCCATTCCTCCCTCTCCTGGGGGCCGACGAGATAATGCGCCAGACTTGGATGGTGAATGAGAGAATTCACTTCATTTCTCAAATGGGGCCGGAGAAACCGGAGTATGCGGAGAGAAAGGTACGTATCCTCTATGCTCGGCGGAAGGGTAGGGGCCGCACCGAAGCCGCCCGTTTTGTGGCGCCGTACTGAAACAAAATCAAGGACTTTTTTCCGAAAGGCGTTTTCCATGGGGAAAGGTCCGCGGCCTGCAGGGTATCGGTATGAGGCGCCACCTGGCATTTCAGGCGGGGTAGGTATGTTCGGACTCCTACCCCATATCATGTTTGGAATAGAAGTCATCAGCCCATTCCAAGGGGCGGTTCAAGCAGCGGACTTCATCGCTGTACTATAAAAAACGTAGGGCAACGCCCCCTGGTTGTCAACCTGTTTGTTTCTCCCCAAGTACTCGCGCTCACACAGGGAGAAGAAATAAGCCGGTGGATTTGTGGATGTGGAAAAAAGCTTGACACCGATGTTTCAATATGTACTCTTGCAGAGTACCAAGTAATGAGAGGTGATGGAGTTCACCCTTTAACCGCACTTCAGTGCTGATGACTCCTGCCGAAACAGACGCCGGCGGGGGGGTTGTCAGTTCATATCTTTCAAAACTCCCGCCAGAAGCCATGGCGGGAGTTTTTTTATGTCCCAACACGGGCACAAGACAGCAGCCTATTCTTTCCCAGGATTTGTTCCCCAATCTCCGGGCAACAGCAGTCCCGTCATCGTTTGGACACATCTGTCCGGCCTGATGCAGATACCATTTCGGAGGTGAGGATAAATGACGCAGAGAATTGCATACAACATTATCCAGGTCCTGGTGGTCATGATCTTTTCGCCGCTCATCAAGGGCATTATCGACCGCCTCAAGGAGCGGGTCCAGTCAAAGAAGGGACCGAGTATTTTTCAAGTTTACCGGGATATCCGGAAGCTCTTCCATAAGGATGAAGTGATATCAGAAGAGAGTTCTTGGATCTTTCGGTTCACCCCGTATATCGTCTTTGTGGCGCCGATCTTTGTTGCCCTGCTTATTCCGGTGCTCACGGATTACCCGCTTTTTTTCGCCTTCATGGGCGACATGCTGGCAGGTGGTTCAATACTCGCCCTGGGAGGGTTCTTTGCCGTGCTTGCGGCCATAGACACGGGTAATCCTTACGGGCCCATGGGAGCCAGCCGGACACGGATGGTCGGCTTTCTTGCCGAACCGGTGTTCATGATCGTCTTTTTCACGGTGTCCTTTGTGGCAGGTTCAACTATTCCCTACATTGTGCAGCAGGCATGGATTACCCCGGTTGCCAACTTCTTTGCTCCCGCCCATATACTTGTCCTGCTTGCGTTCCTGATGCTCATCATTGCGGAAAACGGGCGCATCCCCGTCGACAATCCTTCGGGACACTTTGAACTGGCCATGATCGACGAGTCGAAAGGGCTGGAATATTCAGGGCGCGGTGCCGCGCTCATGAAGTGGGGCGGGTGCATGAAGTTTTTTGTCCTTTTATGCATCTTTCTCAATGTGCTTGTCTGCCCCTGGGGACTGGCCGACACTGGTTCCTCTTGGGGCCTTTTGCTCGCGATCCCGCTTATTTTACTAAAGATGCTTGTTTTTGTGATCATTTTGGTGGTCATTGAATCATCTCTTTCGAAGCTGAGGTTGTTCCGTATCAGTGAGTTCATGGGGGCGGCGTTTGTAACCTCGGTGGTCGCGGTTGTTATCCAACTCGCCGGGATGTAGGAGGAAGAAATGGTCCAGCTCAACGCTCTTGCGGGTGCTCTTTTTGTCCTCACGGTATTCGGCATCGTCGGGATGCGTCAGGTAATCGGCAGCCTGCGGCTGTTCGTCATTCAGTCTCTTCTCCTGGCAGGGTCTGCCTGTATTCTGGGATATGAGTACACATCCGTACACCTGTTTGTGGTGGCCGGCATCACCATTTTCACCAAGGCGTTCATGATCCCGTGGCTCCTCTACCACATGCTCAGCCATGAAATCCACGCACGCCGGGAGATCACACAGGTTCTGAATATCCCCACGTCTCTCCTCATCGCGGCAGGACTCGTCATAGGCAGTTATTTCATGGTCCGTCCCCTCCTGGATATAGGCGCCGGCGCCTTTCTGAAAGTTAACCTCCCCATCGGTGTGGCCGGGCTCCTGATCGGCGGGTACGCCATCACCGTAAGGAGAGAGGCATTGCCGCAGCTGCTGGGCATCCTGACCATGGAAAACGGAGCGTTCCTGGCGGGAGTCTGCATCGCGCCAAACCTCCCGCTCATGGCTGAACTGGCTGCGGCGTTTGACGTGCTGATCATCGCCTTGGTCGTAGGACTCCTGACGCGGAGTATCCA
Organism: uncultured Desulfobacteraceae bacterium; assembly: GCA_964581175.1. Taxonomy (GTDB): domain Bacteria; phylum Desulfobacterota; class DSM-4660; order Desulfatiglandales; family Desulfatiglandaceae; genus B46-G9. The sequence goes on along the minus strand of CAZONI010000028.1, from coordinate 18,738 downwards.
AAAACGCGTAGGAAGCACACTGGTGGGCAAAATGACCAGTCTGAAGGAGGAATAGCTGAATATGGAACTTCTCATCATCCTGTTGATACCTCTTATCGCAACTCCCATTTGTATGATTCCTTTAAAGAAGCGCGGGATCAGCTCCTGGGTCACCATCATCGGAACCCTTGCCGTCTTTATCATGTCGTCAGTCGTGGCCTTCCATCCCGTTCTTCCTGCGCGGGTTAGCTTCACGACGCTCGGAGGCTGGCTTTCCTGTGACAGCCTGAGCGCCCTGATCCTCGTTCTGGTCTCTTTCGTAGGGTTCACCGCTTCTCTCTTTTCTTTGGGGTACATGAGGAAGACAAACGGCGAACAGAGTCCCAAAGGAGCACAACAATATTACGCACTGTATAACCTGTTCCTGTTCTCCATGCTGGCCGTTCCGCTCCTCGCACACATCGCCGTCGTCTGGATTGCCGTGGAACTGACCACGCTTTTCTCTGTCTTTTTAGTCGGTTTTGAGAACACCCCTGGGGCCCTGGAGGCTGCGTGGAAATATGTGGTGCTTACCTGCATGGGTGCTGCGGTGGCCCTTGTCGGGGTACTGATCCTGTACTGGGGGCTTCGGGTCGCCGGGGCAGAGAACTTCACGTGGCAGGGGCTTTTGGAGGTCGCTCCGAAGATCCGGCCTGTCTTTCTCAAGACCGCTTTTCTTTTTATTCTCATTGGATTCGGGACAAAGGCAGGCCTGGTACCTCTCCACACCTGGCTGCCGGATGCGCACAGTCAGGCGCCCTCTCCGGTCTGCGCACTCCTCTCAGGTATAGAAACCACCACAGCCCTCTATGTGATCATTCGGCTTTTCCCATTCCTCCAGGAGATCCCTGGCAACTCGGCATCATCGTGGTTCATCACCTTCGGTCTGCTCTCGGCCGGGGTCGCAGCCTTTCTCCTGATCCAGGTCAAAGACTACAAAAGACTTTTTGCCTTTTCCACCATTGAACACATGGGAATCATTCTTGTGGCGGCAGGTCTGGGCAGCGGAGCCGCTCACCTGGGCGCAGTCTCCCAGATTCTGGCCCATGCAGTCACCAAGTCTTTTTGCTTCTTTGCGGCAGGCTCTGCGCTCCTGGTGACCGGCACGCGCGACATATCCTCTGTGCGTGGGCTGATTCGCATATCGCCTGCAGCGGGAATCTCGCTCATGCTGGGAGGTCTGGCTATCGCGGGTGCACCTCCGTTTGCCGTTTTCCTCAGTGAATTTTCCATTCTCAAGGCGGGGCTTTCAGCGGGTCATTATCTGGTGATCGGAGGACTTACCCTCTTCATCGCCATTGCCTTTTGCGGAATCATGTCCCACATAAACCAGATGGTATTCGGCGCGGCATCAGGACCACCTGTCCGCTTCGTGCTCCCTCTGAGCTGCAAGGCGACCCTGGCCCTGGCAGTCATTCCCATCGTGGCACTCGGGATCTCTTTTCCTCAGCCGATTCATACTCTTCTGCAGTTTGCTGCATTTTCTATCGGGAGGTAAGAACATGGGGCTTCCATTAAATAATATTCTGCAGTTCAACGAGATAGAGGACGTCGCGGCGGTACGATGGCAGGAACGCATAGGGGTGAAGGTTGATCGCGAAAAATTGACCGTCAACCTCACGTCGGAACCTGAGCTCCTGCCGGAACTCTGCGGTTGGCTGTTTTCCGAGCTGGGATACAGTTTGGCCACCCTTGTGGCCGAGGAAAGAGACCCTGATTGGATCATTCGCTATATTTTTTATGGACCGCTCGGGGCAGGACAGGTGCATGTGACGGTTCGGTTTCGTCTCCTCAGTACAACGGTCCCCAGTATCAGCCGACACATACACGCCGCAGATTGGCAAGAACGTGAAATCGAGGATCTGTTCGGACTCTTGTTTGCGGGACACCCGCGACTTGGAGATTTTGTCCTGCATGAAGAATGGCCCGAAGGGGTGAACCCGATGCGGGCGTCCTTTGATGCGGGAAAACCATATCCTTTCAAAGAAGCGGTCCCCGAGTGGCAGCCCAAGCGAATTCTGGAGGCCTCAGGATCTTTTATGATGCCCGTCGGGCCTGTCTATTCGGACCATGCCGAATCCGCTCATTTCCTCCTGGAGACCGTGGGAGAAGATGTCATCCGCACCATTCCGCGGTTTTTCTACAAGTATCGGGGCGTGGAAAAGATCGCCGAGGGACAGCTCGCTGAAAGGGTAGTCCTTCTGGCGGAACGATTTTCCGGGACATCCGCGTTTGCCCATTCCCTGGCCTTCTGCCAGGCAGTGGAGGAAATCGCAGGAATCGACGTCCTGCCAAGGGCAAGGGCCCTGCGTGTGCTGCTCGCGGAACTGGAACGGCTTCGGCACCATGTGGCTGCTATCGCAGGTATCTGTTCTTCGACCGCCCTTGCCGTCGCGGCCGCACAGGCACATATCCTTGAAGAAGAACTGTTGAGGCTTACCTGCCGGCTCACGGGACACCGGTACCTTTTCGGTCTGAATATCCCTGGCGGCCTCTCTTGCGACCTCTCGGACACCCGCTGCACCACAATAAGTGAAACACTCTGGGAATTGCTTGGCAGATTGAAAGACCTTCATCAGATGCTGCGGTTCACGAGTTCTTTTCTGGATCGTCTGGAAGAGGTGGGAACCGTGTCAAAAGAAAAGGCTGTTTCGTATGGCCTTGTGGGTCCGGTTGCCCGGGCATCGGGCGTATCGCGCGATCTTCGTGAAGTACAACCGTACGCGGGTTATGGAGAACGTTTGAAGTTCCAGGTCCCGCGCGAGGAGGAAGGGGACGGCTATGCCCGGCTCAGGGTGCTTTTCAGCGAGGCCGAACAGTCCGTCAATCTTATTCGCCAGGGATCGTCTTCTCTGCCTTCGGGGCCGGTGAGGAAGAGGATCGAGATGAAGGCAGGGGTAGCACTTGGCTGGGTGGAAGCCCCAATGGGAGCCGCGTTTCACTGGGTGCACCTTGATGCAAAAGGGACGGTCGAACGGTACCGGATCATGACGCCTTCTTTTGTCAACTGGCACGGTTTTCATCTTGCCGCAGAGGATTTTGCGTTTCAGGATTTTCCGATCATCATGGCGACCTTCGGGCTTTCCAATGCCGAGTGTGACCGGTAGGAGGTGTTATCATTATGACCAAATGGGTTTGGAAAGGAATACGAACAGGGGTAAAGACGACAGCGTATCCCCGCACACAGGAAACAGCCCCTGGAGTTTCGCCGGGACGGCCTGCAGGCACACGGTTTCCGGGTGAGGAAAATTCCCGGGCCGTAGCCCGTCTCTGTCCCACAGGCGCACTGCGCAGCATTAAGGATGAAGTTCTGGTAGACCAGGAACACTGCATCCATTGCTTCAGGTGCAAACGGCAGGATTCCGTCTCTAACGCCTGGGAAGAGGGTTTCGAATGGTCTGAGTTCACGAAGGAAGGCTGCCGTCTGGACAGGTCATTCTCCAGATCTCTTCATATCAGGACGCTGGATGCAGGGGCGTGCGGAGCCTGCATGAGTGAAATCAGACAGATCACGAGTCCGTACTATAACATTCACAGGCTGGGTTTTTTCATCACCCCGACACCACGGACCGCAGATATATTACTCGTTGCCGGTCCTCTCACAGAGCACATGGTCGACCCCCTCAGAAAAACCCACGAGGCCATGCCCTTGCCGAAAAAGGTCATTGCCGTCGGAACCTGTGCCCTGTCCGGAGGCCTGTTTGAAACCGGCTTTGCCTGCAGAGGGGGGATAGGCAGGACCATTCCCGTTGACATCAGGGTGCCGGGCTGTCCGCCGCCGCCCCTTGCGATTGTGCACGCCCTTCTCCTGGCCGCGGGCAAGCAGATTGAGGCTGCCGGAAAGGAGAGGCAGTAACATGACGCAAACAGGGAATCTCTTGCTGCTTTTCTTCTTGTTGTGTGCTGTCGGCGTATTCGCTGGAGCGATAACATCGGACAGGAAAAACCCTTTGTTCCTCTCTATCTTCGCCGTCGCGGCATCAAGCATCCTGCTGTGGATGGGCGGTGCCGTTCTTATCTCCGGCCGGCCCTTTGCGGCACATCTCTGGACCATAGTCCCATTCGGAAGACTGACTATCGAGATCGACCGGCTGTCTTCCCTGTTCCTCTGTATAACCGGTCTGGTCTTTCTCCCGGTGTCCATTTTCTCTGCCGGGTTCCTCAAAAGATACCTGGACAGATACAGTCTGAGAACCTTTTCCGTGTTCTACCACCTCCTTTTCGCTTCAATCGTGCTGACGCTTGTTGCGGGAGATATCTTTTTGTTTTTTATCGGATGGGAGGCCATGTCCGTGCTGTGTTACTTTCTGGTGAATTTTCAGCACGAGCAGGAGAAGAATACCAGGGCAGGGCTGATCACGCTGTTAATGAGCGAGGCGGGCACCCTCGCGGCCCTGCTGGCCTTTCTGGTTATTGCCGGTGCGACGAGCGGTATGACTTTCGCCGCGCTCAGGTCGGGAGGGGGCAGTCTGGGCGCGACGGCCTGCTGGGCCGTGTTCCTCCTTTCCTTTTTCGGATTCGGAGTAAAGGCCGGTCTAGTGCCCGTAAACAACTGGGTCCACCGGGCCTATCCTGCTGCGCCCGCGAACATCTCAGCACTGTTCGTGACTGCTTCGAACCTCGGCCTGTACGGGATGCTGAGAATAAACTGTGACATCCTCCCGATTACAGATACAAATAAAGGCCTTATCGTTCTGATCATCGGCACCCTTTCCGCACTGGCCGGCATCCTTTATGCTACACCGGAAAATGATATGAAAAAGATGCTGGCACACAGTTCGGTAGAAAATACGGGCATCACGACAGCTGGTTTTGGAGCAGGCCTCGTGTTTTTCTCGACCGGTCATTCGGAGCTCGCAGGAATTGCCTTTATTGCGGCCCTGTACCACATGACGAACCATTCCGTGTATAAGTCTCTCCTCTTCCTGGGCGCGGGCACGGTTGACTACAGGACAGGCAGCCGGGACATGGACAGGATGGGCGGTCTCATCAGACGAATGCCATGGACGGCTCTTTTTTTTCTGGTCGGCGCCCTCTCCATCGCGGCCCTGCCCCCGTTCAACGGCTTTGTCAGTGAGTGGCTGACCCTTCAGGCCTTGCTCCAGTGTGCCGTACTCTCCTCTCGGGCGGTGAAAATTGTGTTTGCCCTCTGTGGTGCGGGCCTGGCTCTGACCGCAGCTCTGGCCGTCACCTGTTTTGCCAAGGCCTTTGCCATGAATTTTCTGGGGAAGGCGAGGAGCAAAGCCGCCGAGACGGTACACGAGGCGCGGCAATCCATGACCATTCCCATGGGCATCCTGGCCGTCTCGTGCTGCCTGCTCGGTATTCTTCCTCCCTATGTGATTCCCGTGATGGATCAGGTGGCCAGGCCCTATGTGCACGGGAGTGCGATGGATCAGCTTGTGCCCCCATTTTTTACCGTGGGCAAAGGAAATGTCCGGTTTCCGAAGGCTTTTGTCTCCGACTTTCACAATCTGGGAGCCCAGGTCGGAAGGAGTGTGCTCCCGGGGCGCGGGCTGGTGATTATGCACCGGGGCGGGAAGCGTAGCCCGGTTGTCTTTGCCATGTCGCCGTCATACACCGTGGTGGTCCTGATCCTGCTTCTGGGAGGCGGATTTCTCAGCGTACGCCTTTTTACCAGGCGTAGACGCCTTGAACGGCGGCCCGCTTGGAGTGGAGGGGTCAGAAGACTTCTCCCTGAGATGACCTACAGTGCAACCGGATTTTCAAATCCCGTGCGGGTCATATTCAGCGGCATTTTCAGACCCATGCCGGTTCATAATGCCCGGGAGACCATCCACCGGCATTTTCTGAGTGCCATAAAAAAGGAGCAGAAAGAGCCTCATCTCCTGGACCGCCTATTTGGAAGGCCTGTCATCCTCGGAGGCCGATACCTTGCGAACCGGTTTGGACGGATGCACTCGGGTCGGGTGAACGCGTACGCCGCATATGTGTTGGCGGCGCTATTGGTTGTGCTGCTTATTCAGAGGCTCCTATAGCGGCCCAATTGAAGTCCTGGTTGATACGGCCGGCGTGACCGCTATTGGCGGTCATGGGTGGCTGGATGCTTCTGTTTTCGGTAAGATAGACGCTGGAGTTCACTGCTATTTGCTTGTTTCGAGCACAGCTATTTCTTCATCACTGAGGACCCGGTCGATGTCGAGTAGAATCTTGACGCCGCCTTCAGTTTTTGCCATGCCCAGGATATAATCGGTATTGAGATTGGTGCCGAAGGCGGGCGTGTCTTCGATATCTTCTCCCCTTATATTGAGCACTTCGGAAACGGAATCAACCACGGTGCCGGTCATCACGGTACCGGATGCGGCGTCAATTTCCACCACGATAATACAGGTACGTTCGGTGAAGTCCGCGGCCTCCATGCCGAATTTGAGCCTGAGATCTATAACCGGAATCACCTTTCCCCGAAGATTGACTACTCCTTTGAAAAACTCAGGCGTCTGGGGTACAGGGGTAATGGGCATCATCCCGATAATCTCTTTAATCTTGAGGATGCCGATGCCGTATTCTTCCCCGGCCAGGCTGAAGGTCAGATATTTTCCTTCTTTGTCTTCGGCCGCATTCACCGCCTGGTCCATCTTTTCTGCTGTCTCTACCATTTAATTTCTCCTTCCTTCGGGTCCCGGGATTTACAAGGAATGCCATTTCCTGTTCGGCTTTTTTGGAAAAACCGAAAAGATGCACTCTGTCGGAACACAATGCTACACGATGGAAGCAACAATTATGCCAGCCACCCCGGGCATCAAAATGGTCCTTGCAGAAGGGTCTCCGGCTTCGCTTGCCCCGGATTTTGCCATTTTCTCTTTCGTGCTCCAGGCCCGGCGTGACGGAGGAATGCACAAATGCGCCAATCTGCTGACGATCCTGAAATCATTGCACTTCACTTTTGGCAAAATGCACGCTATAAGATCACGTCAAAAGCACAAGCTGGGAGTGTGACAGGCCCGCACCAGCCATTGTCCGGCAATGATGTTTGTGACGGTGATTCTGAATCGAAAAGAGGGTGTACTTTGACCGAAGCGTCAACGCGTCGATTTTATTCCATCCTGAACCAGTGGCCGGGTGATTCAGCCTGATGGAAACGTATCTGCTGATCTGTGCGGTGATTTTTTTTGCCGGTTTCACGCAGGGGCTATCGGGATTCGGATCAATTCTCCTGGCCATTCCCCTCCTCGCAGCGTTCCTGGATATCAAAACGGTGATACCTTTGACCGCGCTGGCAGGATTGGCTATGACCACCATTCTCCTGATTCAGCTCTGGAATCATCTCTCATGGAAGGAGATCACCCCCTTCCTGATCGGAACGGTGCCGGGCATTCCTCTGGGGGTCCAGTTTCTCAAACAAGTTGACAAGAGCATGGTTGAGCTAGTCCTGGGAAGTCTGCTTCTCGCCTATTCTCTGTACAGCCTGATATCCCGGAGGCTACCAGGAGGGACCCGCGAAAGATGGGCATATGTATTCGGCTTTCTCGGGGGTTGTCTCGGAGGGGCTTTCAGTGCTTCAGGACCCGCCGTCATTGTGTATGCGTCCCTGCAGGACTGGCCCAAGGACCGGATGAAGGCATCGCTCCAGGGAATGTTCTTTGTTGCGGATATGATTGTGGTTCTCTTCTACATCATAAACGGTTTTATCACACCGGTCGTCCTCAAATACTTCGGTGTCTCATTTCCCGCGCTCCTGTTCGGTACCTTTGTGGGCGCCCTCTTTTACGGCAGGATCGACGATGTCCAGTACCGGAAGGTCATGTTTGTTCTTCTCGGACTGCTGGGTGGTTTTATGATTTTCAGAGCCTGATTGCGGAGTTCTCATCACTCCATTTGCGGGGCGGCGGTGGCGAACGGTCCCCGGTCTCCGGTATTCTGCAGCCCCGATGATGACAGCCTGCCGCCACATCTTCGCGTTTCCCCGTAAGCTTTTTCTTGACTCTCGAAATGTTTTGGCCTTTAATGAAGTCGTTGATTTTCCTGGTCTTCCGAACCTCGTGCGGTGAGGTTTCCATTGTCCTGAGCGGCAGAAACACGTGCATTACGTTTCGGCAGGCGGTCAATCCGTAGCCGTCACTTGAGGGCTTTGTTCCGGATTGGTCGCAGGAACGTTATCCGCCGGGAGGTCTCAATTCTCGTGAGCCATGCGTGCAACAAGGAGAGTCACAACCTTTTGATAAGGCTGAGAATGTCATGTTTTCCCCTGTTCTTCATCGTTCTCTCCCTCGCCGTCATCATGTGCGGATGCCGGTCCTCCACCAAAAAAATCCCTGAGGCGATAAATGGCGTCATGGATTTGCGAAAATGGGATTTCAAAAAGGATGGGCCCGTCGACCTTGCGGGCAGCTTCGAATTTTACTGGGAACAACACCTCCTTCCATCAGATTTCTCTGCGGGGAAGATTCCCCGCATGAACGGATTTATGAAGGTGCCCGGATACTGGAACCGGCGCATCCATGGCGAGCGCAGGTTTCCCGGCGTTGGGTATGCGACCTGCCGGGTAAAGGTTCTCTTGGGGAACCAACGGAGCGGCCTGGCTCTGAAAATACTTGAGATGGGTACGGCGTTCGTCGTCTATGTGAACGGGAAAAAGGTGTCCTCAGCAGGGATTGCCGGGAAGAGTGCTGAAACAACCGTCCCACAATACCTCCCCCAAATCGTGAACCTGGAATCCGCAAAGAAGGAACTGGAGTTAATTTTCCTTGTCTCGAATTTTCACCACAGGAGAGGCGGGATTTGGGAGGCGGTGAAGCTGGGTGATAGGGAAGAGCTCAGGTGGTTGAGAGAGAAGAGAATCGGACTGAACCTGTTTCTCTTAGGAGGCATCCTTATCATCGCCATGTACAACCTCGGGCTGGTTGATTTCAAGAGAAAAGATCGCTCCTCCCTCTACTTCAGTGTTTTCTGCCTTCTGATCGGCCTGCGTCTGCTCGATACCGGTGAAAGACCTTTTTCACTGTTTTTCCCAAACGCAAACTGGGCGCTCATGACACGCCTCGAATATCTCTCTTTTTACCTTGCGATCCCTGCCTTCTGCCTCTACATGCGATCTCTGTTCCGTGACTTTTCAAAGCGATTTCTTGTTCTCATAACCGCCGGCTGCCTGAGTCTTTCGAGTCTCGTGATTTTTACTGATGCGAGGATTTTCACCAATACCCTTCCTCTCGGTCAGATCTTTATGCTCGGGACAGCCGTTTACTGTTTCTATTTCCTTATAGACTGTTGGCGACACGGCCGAGAGGGGACATCTGCCCTGCTTTTGGGATTTGTCATCCTTTCTCTGGCAGCAATCAATGATGTGATGTACGCCGAGCGGGTAATAGTAACAGGATACCTTATCCCCTTTGGTTTCTTCATATTCATCTTCTCCCAGTCGCTTTTCCTTTCCCGCCGTTTTTCAAAGGCTTTTACCACCATTGAGGCGCAACAGAGAGAAATGAAGGGTACCCTCGAGGACTACAAACAGGAAATCACCGAACGGAGAGAAGCGGAAAAGGCCCTCAGCGAAAACGAAGAAAAATATCGGACGATTTTGCAAAGCATAGAAGACGGTTACTATGAGGTTGATCTCAGGGGCAACCTGACATTTTTCAACGATGCTCTGTGCAGGATTCTGGGTTACCCGAGAGAAGAACTCATGGGGATGAATGACCGGAACTATATGAGTGAAAAGACCGCTGAAACGGTTTATGACACCTTCAATGAGGTATTCAGGACCGGGACGCCCTCGAGGGCACTGGGGTGGGAAACCATTCAGAAGAACGGGGACCGCCGATTTCTTGAGATTTCGGTTTCCCTGATGCGCGATTCGGATGGGGAACCTATGGGTTTCCGCGGGATCGCGCGGGACATTACGGAAAGGAAGGATGCTGAAGAACAGGCCAGGGTCCAGGAACAGAAGCTGATGCAGGCGAGCAAGATGGTGGCCCTCGGGACGCTTGTCTCTGGAGTCGCCCATGAGGTGAACAATCCCAACAACTTCATCATGCTGAATGCACCCATTCTGAAAGAGGCATGGGACCATGCCATGCCGATCCTCAAGGAATACTATGAGCAAAACGGTGACTTTCTCCTGGGAGGCATGAGGTATACCGAGATCCGGGGCAAGGTGCCGGCACTGTTTTCCGGGATCCTGGACGGATCAAAAAGGATCAAGCGGATCGTCGAGGATCTGAAGAACTACGTCAGGGAGGAATCCGGTGATATGAGACAGTCACTGGACGTGAAAGCTGTCCTTTCATCGGCGATTTCCCTTCTCGCAAACATGATCAATAAGTCCACAAACCGATTCGTCATAGAATACGGTAATGACCTGCCAGCGATCATGGGCAATTTCCAGCGGCTCGAGCAGGTTATGATCAATCTGATCCAGAACGCCTGCCAGGCCATCGATGACAAGGAACGTGGAGTTTTTGTCTCATCTTCTTTTGACCCGGCCAAAGGGGAGGTCGTCATCCTGGTTCGTGACGAGGGCTCGGGGATACCGGAGGAGGCACTTGCCCACATCACGGACCCCTTTTTCACAACCAGACAGGACCAGGGAGGGGTAGGACTGGGCCTGTCCATCTCTTTAAAGATCGTAGAAGAACTCGGCGGCACCTTATGCTTTCATTCAGAGGCAGCCAGGGGGACCACAGCGGAAATCCGGCTGCCGATCGACCGTCAACCTTCCCCGGGAGGGACTATACCATGAGTGAGTCTGTTTACCCGCAGCTTCCGGTGATGCTGGTGGATGATGAGGTGCAGGCACTTGCCAGCTTCGAGATGGCGCTTCGCTCCGCCAATATGAACCATATCATCCGATGCCAGGACAGCCGGGAGGTCATGTCCTGTTTGTCCAGCAGGGAGATCGAGGTAATGCTCCTCGACCTGAGGATGCCCCACATTTCAGGGGAAGAGCTGTTACCCCAAATCATCGGCGATTTTCCGGACATCCCTGTCATCGTTATTACCGGTGCGAATGACGTGGAAACGGCCGTGAAGTGCATGAAGCTGGGGGCATTCGATTACATGGTCAAGCCGGTGGAAAGAAGCCGTCTCGTCGGTAGTGTACGAAGGGCGGTAGAGCTTCGCGAACTGCAGCGGGAAAACCGGTCCATCAAGGCGAGTTTTCTCTCCGGAACACTGAAACATCCTGAGGCGTTTTCAGAGATTATCACGAACAGCCTGAACATCCGGTCCATTTTTCAGTATGCCGAGGCGATTGCCACGAGCCCCAGGCCGGTGCTGATCAGCGGAGAGACCGGTGTGGGCAAGGAGCTGTTTGCAAGGGCCGTCCACACCCTCAGCAACCGTTCGGGAAAGTTCGTAGCGGTCAACGTGGCGGGGTTTGACGACAACATCTTTTCGGACAGTCTCTTCGGCCACAAACGAGGCGCCTTTACGGGCGCTGATCAGGCACGAAGCGGCCTGGTGGAGCAGGCGTTCGAAGGCACACTTTTCCTGGACGAAATCGGGGATTTGAGTATCCCTTCTCAGGTCAAGCTGCTCAGGCTTCTTCAGGAAGCAGAATACCTGCCCCTGGGTTCCGACGTGGCCAAACGATCCGATGCCCGGATTATCGTGGCCACGAACCAGAACCTCGAGGCCTTACAAGCCTCGGGCAGTTTTCGGAAGGACCTTTACTACCGCCTTTGTGATCACCAACTCCACATTCCCCCGTTACGCGAGCGCATCGAGGACTTGCCCCTGCTCGTGGACCATCTCCTGGACAAGGCTGCCCGGAACCTCGGCAAGAAAACGCCGACCCCCCCGGGGGAGTTGATCACCCTGCTTGCCGGCTATCATTATCCCGGAAACGTGCGGGAACTTGAGTCAATGGTCTACGATGCCCTGAGCCGTCACCAGTCGGGGAAGCTCTCCATGGAGGCGTTCAAGTCCCACATCTTTCAAAAGTCTTCAACGCTTGCGGAAACGTCCCCTGACCAGGCGGATAAAGACCAAGCCTGCATCATTTTCTCCGAATCCCTGCCCACGCTCAAACAGATCGAAGACCTGCTGGTGGAGGAGGCCATGAAAAGGGCATGTGACAACCAGTCGATCGCAGCCCTGACTCTGGGCATCAGCCGCCAGGCTCTAAACAAACGCCTTAAGAAGATGAACCCCTGAGCTTTTCGAACCCTGCAACCTTTGTTGCGCCCTCAATTATCGTTGCACTGAGCCAATTAATTGAAAATACGTGTTTTTTATTCAGGAAGAACACGTGATAGCAACTCCATTTGCATCCTCCCTCCCAAAACAAGCATGCTCGCGGCATCCCGAAGAATCCCTTGCAGAGGGACCCGGGGGGCATGCCCTTTTACCTCAGAGCTGCGTCGATTCCTTTTAATCACAATAAGATACACGATGCCAACGGAGTGTCTCAGCTCTCCCGGAGATGCGGGTAAGAGCGTGGGTCATGGATCGTCGGCGTGGTTGGTATACCCCTTGCTATCTTTAAGGATCAAAACCTGATCCGGAGCCAATCTGGAATGGAGGTGAGAACGATGCCGAAGAAACAATTTCTCCTAGTAATTTTTTCAGTGGTTTGTTTCCTGGCCGTAGGCTCGGCGCAGGCACGGGCCGAGGGATTTATTGATATCTACGGCGGGGGGGCTGTCACCCAGGACGCAGATGCAAACGTTTCAATAACCTTTTCCAGCCTGGGAGTTGTTAGGAGAGAAATCGATACCAAAAGGGCAGATTTCCGACCGGCTCTCTCAGAAACTGTTTCCGGTACTTCCCTGGATATAGGGGTAGATCTACGGGCAGGCATTGCATGGCAATTTCAGAAACACTTGGCCTTATTTGGAGAGTATCGCTACACAAACTTCAGTGCCGATCTGGAAAACACCGACGTATTGTATGGACTTGCTGGTTCGAAGGACACCATTCAAACCCGGTTAGCAACCAACCATTTTCTTATTGGGATATCGTATCGGTTCTAAATTGACACACAATCAACACTGTCCGAAATCGGTTCTGCTGCTCCCAGAGACTCTTTTGATAACCTGGATGTCTGAACAGCAGGTTCTATGAGGTAACGACATAGAGGTATTGAAGTTCCATGAAGCCTCTATGTTGGACAGAGAACGGTGTGCCGAAGGACCGTCATCGGTGAACACAGGAGGGCAATTCATGGAGGAAGGCAGGAAAAAGATGACAAAAGATCAGTTGGTTGTGGGTATTGACTCAGGATCTATCAGTATCAACTGCGTGGTCATGAGCGAAGGGAAAAAAATTGTCTATGAATCCCCGTATAGACGACATCTGGGCAGCGTGGAGGAGACGGTGAAAACGGTCATGCTGGACGTCCTGAAAAGGTTCGGAAAGGAGAACATCCGATCAGTGGCCTTCACCGGGAATCACGGCAAGGTGCTGAGCGAGAGATTCGGGAGTCCCTATGAATATGAGACCATCAGCCAGGTATTAGGCGCCGTGCACATTCAACCGGATGTGCGGTCCATTATCAGCATGGGGGGGCAGGATACGGCGTTGATGCAGATCAGACGCGAAAACGGGACCTGGGACCTTGCATACTTCAAGGGCAACGGTCCCTGTGCTTCCGGAACCGGATCCTTTATTGATCAGCAGGCGGAGCGCTTGGCCACGGCCTTGTACAAGAGTGAGAAGCCGGAGTCCCACTGCAGCATCGACAGGATCCTGGACGCCTTCATCTCCCTCGGAAGCAAGAGCCGGAGGCCTGCGAATGTCGCCTGCCGCTGCACGGTGTTTACCAAATCGGACATGATTCATTTGCAGAACAAAGGTGAATCCCTGGAAGACATCATCTACGGACTCCACGTGGGGAATGCCCGGAACTATATCAGCACCATGGTGTCCAACCGTGTCCTGGAGGGACCCATCCTTTTCGCGGGAGGCCTTTCCTTGAATGCTCTCCAGGTCAAGGCCTTCAGGGAGTACTATCCCGATCTCATCGTTCCGGATCACAGTACCTCGCTGGGAGCTATCGGGGTTGCTCTTCAGGCCCTGGATTCCGGAAAGAGCGTAGATATCTCCCTCTGGGAGAGCGAGAAAAAAGAGCGAAGGATTTTTGTTCCCACGGCACCGAGACTCCTCCTGAAAAAGACCCGCTTCAATGAATCGAATGAGATTCCCGTGATCGCCGCGCCCGGGAGGTCACGTGCCTACCTGGGCATGGACATCGGATCCACCACCACGAAATATGCCCTCGTCAACGAAAGGCGGGAGATCATCCACAAGCGTTACCTTCCTACTCGGGGGAAACCGATCGAAGTTACGCAGGGTCTCCTGAAGAGCCTCCGGAGTGCGATGGGTGAGGGCGTGGAGATAATTGGTGTGTCTACCACCGGATCAGGACGCTACGTTGTGGGTGACTTTTTGAACGCGGACCTGATCATCGACGAAATCACCGCACACGCCGCCGGGGCCGTCGAGATCGACCCGGCCGTGGATACCATATTCGAGATTGGAGGTCAGGACTCGAAGTATATATCTCTGGAGAACGGGAATCCTCTGGATTTCGACATGAACAAGGTCTGTGCCGCAGGGACCGGCAGTTTTCTCCACGAGCTTGCCAGTAAATACGGGGTCAATATTGTGGGAGAGTTTGAGGCGATCGCTCTCTCTTCGCGCAGACCTGTCAAGCTGGCTGAGCGATGTACGGTATTCATGGAATCGGATCTCGTTTCCTACCACCAGAAAGGTGTGGCCGGAGAGGACCTTATCGCCGGCCTATGCTACGCCGTGGTGCACAACTACCTGAACCGAGTGGTGGGGAAACGGAAGATCGGCGAGAGGATCATGTTCCTGGGCGGGCCTTCCCTGAACAGGGGGATCGTGGCCGCATTTGAGCAGGTTCTCGCCAGGGAAATCCTTGTTCCGTGTCACCGGGAGGTGCTGGGCGCGTATGGAGCCGCCATTCGCTTGCGGCATAAAATGCTTTCGGAGCGAAAGAAGAGCCAATTCAGGGGTCTCAAGAGCGCAATCGAGGACCGGATGAACTGCACCGAAAAGACCTGCCATGCCGACCGCCAGTGCCACAACGAGTGTAAGCTGAAAATATATGATTTCGGAGGCCGTCGGAGCGTGTGGGGAGGAGAGTGCGGCCGGTATGAACTTGCCAAAGTGTGGAAAAGCGAAGGAGAGAACCTGTTCCAGGTGCGCGAAAGGCTCTGGGAAAAGTACATGGAAGGGTTTTATGAGGCGCTGCCGGAGCATCCCGTCATGGAGGTTGAGGGTCGCCCGACGGTGGGGGTCCAGCGGGCCCTCTATGGAATTCACGGGGCAATACTGTGGGCGCATTTTTTCGATGCACTCGGGTGTCGGATCGTCCTCACCCCGCCTACCAACCAGGAGATCTCCAGGTTGGGCATCGAGGCCGTTCAGGCTGAAAGTTGTTATCCCGTCAAGGTATCCCACGGTCACGTAAAGGTTCTGGCGGGCAGGACGCAATATCTCTTCCTGCCCACGTTGATTGATATGCCGACGCCCAATGCGGGAGAAAAAGGTTACTACTGTCCCATGGTTCAGGCCAACTCCTACACGGTTCGTGCAGCCATCGGGCTTGAGAGTTCGAGAATCCTGTCTCCGGTCATCCACTTGAAGTACGATCCCAAGACCCTGGCAATTGAAATTTTCGAGCAGATAAAGGGGAAGCTCGGTTCTCTCAAAGTGACCGGGAGACAGGTGAAGCAGGCCCTCTTTATCGGCCTGGAGAGACAGGAGGCATTCGCCCGGGAATTATACCGAACAGGGGAAACCATCCTCAATGACCATGGGAAAGATGGACCGCTCGTCGTGGTGACCGGCAGGCCGTACAACCTGTACGACGAGCGGCTGAATCTGAGGCTTGGACAACATCTGGCGAAAATCGGAATCAGAGGTATTCCCATGGATTTCCTCGATGTCTCCTCACAGGACCTGACCACATTTCGTCAAATGTACTGGGGATTGGGAGCACAGATCCTGAAAACGGCCAACATAGTGAAAAATCTGCCCAACGCTTTCGGTCTTCACCTGACCAACTTCGGATGCGGCGCCGATTCGTTCATCGAACACTTCTACCGAGTCATTATGGGGAAGAAGCCTTATCTGATCCTTGAGTTGGACGAACACAGCGCAACCGCAGGCATGATGACGAGACTCGAGGCCTACAGAAATGTGATCGAGAACACCATGAGAAATGAGGAACCGGCTTCCACGGAAGAAAGGAAATGGGCAGATCGGCTCAACGCGGCATAGAAGACCGTCTACCTATAATAACCTCTCAAAGGGAGATATCACTAATGAAATCCACATCAGAAAAAATCACAAGTCTGAGTTGGTCAAGTGAGGGGGAATGCAAATTCCAGGTGCAAAAGAAAGTGATCCTCATCCCGGAGATGAACCGGGTCGGGGCCCACCTCTTTGCTGCCACCTTGAGGGGATTTGACCTTAATGCCGGGGCACTGCCCACGGGCGAGGGTATGGAACTCGGTAGGGCCAACACATCCGGAAAGGAGTGCTATCCATGCCAGATCACCCTCGGGGACATCCTGCATTTCATGGCAGAGGAAAAGAAAAGGCTTGGGAGGGAGTTCAGGGCGGGTAATTACGTCTATTTCCTGCCCAAATCGGACGGACCCTGCCGTTTCGGACTATACAACAACTACCAGCGGATTGTCCTTGACACCTTCCCCGAGTTGAGAGGGTTGAAGATCATTTCCCTCACCACGGCAGACGGCTATTCCCTGGACGGCATGCTGGACCGGGAGCGGGCCACGGAGCTGCGCAAGGTGGGCTATTTTTCGCTGGTGGTAGCCGATGTATTGGAGAGGCTTCTGTGGCGTGTCAGGCCTTATGAGAAGGAAGCCGGAATGATGGATGCACTCATGGAAAAGGCGGTGGAGCACCTGGCGACCGCTTTTGAAGAAATGGCCGGAAGGAAACCTTATATAATGGTTTTGAAAAGCCTCTCCGGAATCATCAAGGAGGCAAAGAGCCTCATGAAACCCGGCATGCCCAGAAAACCACGGATCGGAATCGTGGGGGAAATCTTTGTGCGGATGCATGCTTCGGCTAATGAAAATCTGGTTCGGAACCTGGAACGGCACGGTGCCGAAGTGGTCAACTCATCCCTTACCGAATGGGTGAACTACGTCAGTTACGAAGGACTGAGAGAGGCGTGGAAAAACTTTCGTCTCAGTCTCAAGCAACTGAACCGGCGGGGCATGAAGACCTGTCTGAGGAAGATGATAAGTTTTGGCGTTGATCTCGCTTATCAGCAATTCCGGCAAAGACAGGTCTATAAAAGGACCCTGCAGCTCGTTGATGTGGCTAAGGATCATAAAATTTCCCACCTTGAAACCATCCTCAAGGAAGATGACATTTATGCCTTTGACGTGCCCACCGAGACCTGCCTCAGTGTGTCCGGCATTCTGGAATTCGCTAAGGCCGGATACGATGGGGTGGTCAACGTCTATCCCTTTACCTGCATGCCGGGCAACACCACCACGGCAATCATCCGTCCGGTCCTGACGAAATTGGGGATTCCTTATCTGGAGTATCCGTGTGACGGAAGTTTTCAACCAGGCCGCGAGGCAGCCATAAGAACTTTCATGTACCAGGCATCCCGGCATTCCATGCGGGCCGCAGAGAGGAGACACAATGAGAATAGGGCCTCCTTCTTCAGCCATCGTTTGCCGAATCGACTGGGAACGGTTGAAAGGAGCAGTTAGATGAAAACGCGGAATGATTTTGCCGGCATTTGGAGGGCGCCTATCCTCCGATCCGTCGTGGCAGCGGTGGCCCCCATGAGCCTGTTGGTCTCCGGTTGCGTCTCGATGCAGAACGTGCCTCTGCCCGAGGGAGTCCAGCCGTCTCAGACTATGGCCGTGAAGGCCGGAGACAAGGTGCAGGTGGAGACCGTGACCGCCGTTGAACCCGAGGCGCTGGCCGGATTCCATGGCTCTTTCAGCTGTGGGTCATGAGTCCCGTCCCGGCTCCGCAAGCGCCGGATGATAGCCCACATGCCGCTCAAAACAAGCCTCAAAACGCAAGCCACCAGACAATTGCACCTCAAAGAGAGGAATCTCTGATAGGTGTGCGCCGCGTGAATTAGAATCTCAGGGTTGCCTTCAGGCGTTTAGGATGAAGCAGGAGGTCAAGGGCGTCAACGGCACGGTTTATCTGGATATTGGCTGCCATGACGGCATCCACGGCACACCCCTCTCCCTCAGTGACCGCAATCCCCACCTTTGCGGCCTTGAGCATAAGCCGGTCATTGTTGCCGTTGCCGAGCGCCACTGTTGTTTCGCCTCCAAGCTCCGTAACATACCGTTCCTTTTGACGGTCGTGCGAGGCGCCGGAGAGGATGTGGATCGTGCAGTCGACGCTCTTCAACTCCTCCCTGGCAACGCCGAAGGTGTCCGCGGTGAGGATCCGGAGGTCCAGAGACTCAGCCAGTTGATTGAGCCTCTCTTCCACTCCCGGCAAGAGTTTTCCGCCGACGGAGAGGGTCCCGGTGAAGTCCGAGACCAGGTGTTCCAGCGTGACTGAACCGAATCCGGGGATATCGACTTGAAGCATCGTGCACTCCTTTTATGAACTCTCTTGAAAACGGAAGTGTCTTTTAGCACAAAATATGATATAATTATAGGATAATTTTGCTCTTGGGAGCAAAGCAGGAGAAAGTCTGGACGGCGTTCCTGTCCGAGACGGAGAAAGATTTTCATTTCATTATTTCCCGTTAAGTGGTAATAACATTTCTGCCAGCCG
>CAZONI010000027.1:0-43363 GCA_964581175.1 uncultured Desulfobacteraceae bacterium | reverse complement strand
TGTAAAATACATCCTCATGTTTCTGTTCATGCTGACACTCGCCTTTGATGGGCTACTCGAATATTCCTACCAACGCAGGCAACGCAAAGATCGGGAGTAGGGGCATGGTCATGTATCCGCAGATGAAATCGGGTGTCGAAGCACACCTTGTGTACGGCATGCTCCTTGCAAAAACCTGTTTCTTGATATGGGAAATAGATCCCTAATTTTGGCGTCAATTCATATAATTAGCTGGAATATCTGTGAGATTTGCAAGGATGCCTCTCCGGCAGCTCCTTCCAATGCCCCTGAGAGGCGCTGCCATTTTTTTGGCATATGGCGGTCCACCAATCGCTGCGAAGCGCTGGCTGTCAGGTGCCCGTCCGAAAGGAGAAATTGCGAGGGATATGCAAGATCATTCTGAACAGGTGCAAGCAGAGGAAAAATATCGATTCTTGGCCGAGAACATTCGGGATCTCATTTTCGTCCAGGATATGGATTTCAAAATAACTTTTGTAAGTCCCTCAGTGACATCGCTATTCGGGATTTCCGTGGACGAAGCCCTGAACAATGACTTGACGAGCTATATGGCTCCCGATTCATACGAAAAAGGAAAAAGAGATTTCCGGAAATTTGCAGCCCTGGCAAGAGATGCAAGAGATGTCAATGTCCCCCTCATGGAATATGAATATGTACGAAAAGACGGTTCTACCTTCTGGGGAGAATTGAAGCTGGCTTTTCTCTATGACGGTGCAGCAAATCCCATAGGTGTCCAGGGAGTCTTGAGGGATATCAGTGAACGCAAGAGGATGCGAGCGGCCCTGGAGGAGAGTGAATCCATGTTCCGGACCATTTTTGATCTCTCCCCCCAGGGCATTGCCTTGACTGACGTAGAGACAGGAAGGCTCCGAGAGGTAAACCGGAAATTCTGCGAACTCACCAATTTTTCCAGGGAAGAAATCATCGGAAAAACGACCACCGAACTGGGATTTTATTCTGAAGAAGAACGGCATCGATTTCTCAAGGAAATACAGGCGTCAGGGAGAGTCGATGGAATGGAGATGGATTTCAGGGCCAAGGATGGTACTGTCATCAATGCGCTCATGTTCTCCAAGGTCATTCCCCTGAGAGGAGAAACCCTGATTATTTCCTTTTTTCTTGACATGACCGGACGAAGAAAGCTTGAGGCACTGCTTCGACACGCCCAGAAGATGGAGGCGGTAGGCACCCTTGCAGGGGGGATAGCCCATGACTTCAATAACCTCCTGCAGGGAATTTTGGGCTATGCTCAGATTCTGCTGCTGGACAAAAACCTGAGCGATGATGAATACGAAAAAATAGAAGCCATTGAGAACATGGCCAGGAGAGGAGGTGCTCTTACCAAACGGCTTCTTGTGTATGCCAGAAAGACGGCAAGCAAGCCGAAGCCGCTCAATCTGAACCATGCCATCATTCAGGCCTGCAGGGTCCTTGAAAGGACATTGCCGAAGATGATTGCCATTGAATTACATCTCTCAAAAGACCTCGGCCTTGTAAACTGTGATCCGGGAGAATTCGAACAAGTCATCATGAATCTAAGCGTGAATGCCAGGGACGCTATGTCGGAAGGAGGGAAGCTCGTCTTTGAAACAAGGAACGTGTTCCTGGATGAAGAGTACTGCAAGACACATCCGGGAGCAAGAAAGGGAACATATGTCCTTTTGACGGTATCCGATACCGGGTGTGGAATAGATGGAAAGCTGCTCGATCACATCTTTGAGCCATTCTTCACCACAAAGGAGACCGGCAAGGGAACGGGTCTTGGCTTGGCCATGGTATACGGGATTCTGAAAGCGCACAAGGGCTATATTACGTGCTCCAGCGCCCCCGGCAACGGCACCACATTCAAGATTTACCTGCCGGTCCTGGAGAGTGGGGAACCCGAAGAGCAACCAGCGCGTCAAACAGAAGACGAATTACCACGGGGAACACAAACCATATTGGTGGTGGACGACGAAGAAATGGTTCGAAAAACGACCAGGGACATCCTGGAACACTTCGGATATTCAGTCGTTCTGGCAGATAACGGAGAACAGGCCCTGAAGGTTTGTCGAAACAGAGGCGATGAAATCGATCTTGTTATTCTGGATGTGAACATGCCCGGGATGGGAGGACGTCAATGTATGGATGAACTGTTGCAGCTCAATCCGGACATGAATATTATCGTTGCGAGCGGCTGCTTGCAGGAAGTTTCGGAAAATGATCGCACTGTGTCGGGCTCCAAGGAGTTTGTGGAGAAACCCTTCAAAGTAGAGAGCCTTTTGGAAGCCGTTCGAAAAGTGCTGGAAGGGTAAATTACCGACCGTTCTTTCCGGGGGGCTCTGCAGTTATTTTTTCGAGTGATACCATATCCTTTCAAAATTGTAACCTTCTTGAAATCTGCCGGAAATAATCAAACACTATCCTTGAAACAGATCAAAAGCCGGAATGCGGGAATGTGTTCCCGCTGGCGACGGGGCACACTGCACGAGGTTTTTTAGCCGGCCGCTTCTGGTTGCTGTGAAACTGCACATTGTTCTATTTCTCTCGCCCGGGAAAATATGGTATCCTTTTTCAACGTGAGGAGGCTCTTTGTCATGAAGAACAAAACTGATGGCCGTTTCAGGGGTGTACTTTACCTCTGGGCCCTAACCGCCGTGTTCTCTGTTGTTCTCTTTTCCACGTGGGTCCAGGCGGCAGCTCCAGTCGGATCCATAGACCTGACAAGCGCGATTCGACAAATCGCGAAACACAACATCCCTGCCGTTGTCCATATAGAGGTGACCCAGCGCGAGGAAATAGCGAATCCATTCCTGCCCTTTGATAACAGCCCTTTTTTCCGTTTCTTCTTTGACGTGCCCGGTATGCCCCGTAAGTTCAAACGGGAGCTGAAGGGTCTTGGCACCGGCATGCTCATGGACCCGAACGGCCATATTCTTACAAATAATCACGTAGTTGCCGGAGCAGAGGAAATCAGCGTGCTCCTGGCAGACGGAAAGAGGTATGATGCCAAGTTGATTGGCGCGGATCCCAAAACCGACCTTGCCGTGATAAAAATCTCCTCTTCGTCGCCTCTCCCGCACGTCACTTTTGGAGACTCCGACAAGATGGAGGTAGGCGACTGGGTAGTCGCCATCGGTCATCCGAGGGGCCTGGATCAGACCGTCACGCAAGGCATCATCAGTGCCAAGCATAGAACGGGCATTACCGATCCAAGCAGTTATCAGGATTTTCTCCAGACCGATGCCGCCATTAACCCGGGAAACAGCGGAGGACCGCTGCTCAACCTGAATGGTGAAGTGATCGGCATAAACGCGGCCATCGTTTCTCAGTCGGGCGGATTTGAGGGAATTGGATTTGCCATTCCGAGCAACATGGCCCTCTATGTGGCCAAGAGCCTCATGACAAACGGGAAAGTGGCTCGCGGCTGGCTGGGGGTCAGCACCCAGGACCTCACGCCGGAACTTGCAACGTCCTTTGGTTTGCGTTCGTCCAGGGGAGCCCTCGTGGCTGATGTGGTAAAGGGAGGTCCCGCTGAAAAGGCAGGGGTAAGACGAGGAGATGTTATCACCGGCTACAGGGGGAAAGAAATCTCCGATGGGAGCGCCCTCAGGAGCGAAGTTGCAATCAGCCCCATTGGGGAACAGGTAAGGATCACGATCATCAGGAATGATGAAACACGGGAGATCCCGGTCAGGATCGGCAATCTTGAGCAGGCGATCCATAGGGAGGCGGCGTCTCTTAAAGCGCATCTGGGGATTGACGCAGCGCCCTTAAAGCCGAAGGTCGCCAGAAAATTCGGTTTGGACACACAAAAAGGGGTCATTATTACCTGGGTGGATCCAGCCGGCCCCTTTGGCGAGCAAGGATTTGAGGTGGGAGATCTGATTCTGGAAATAGAAGGGCGCTCTGTTCAGGGTATTGAAGGGCTTATGAATCTGGTCAGACGCGTGAGACCGCATCAGAGACTCACCCTTCTCGCTCTGGACCATCGGAGCGGAAGAACCGGGTACGTGCAGATCCGGGTAAGATAAGAAGAGGCCGACCATGAAAATTCTCCTGGTAGAAGATGATCTGGAAATTGCCTCCTTCGTGGCCAAGGGATTGAAGGAATCCGGATTCGTGACTGATCATGCGGTTGACGGCATGGAAGGTCTCGATCTTGCGCTGGGAGAGAACTACGACGCGATCATCGTCGACATCATGCTGCCCCGGTTGGACGGCCTGAGCCTGATCCGCGAGCTCAGAAAAAAGGATACCAGAGTGCCCGTTATCATTCTCAGTGCCAAGCGCTCTGTTGAAGACAAGGTCAAGGGACTGATGACCGGCAGCGACGATTATCTGACCAAACCATTTGCATTCGCGGAACTTCTGGCCCGGATCCAGGCCGCCATCAGAAGGAGCAGCACAACAGAGGATCCGGTCCTCCTGCAAACGGGCGACCTGAACCTGAACATAGTAACGCGAGACGTAAAAAGGGGTGATGTGAATATTGAACTGCAACCCCGGGAGTTTGCACTCCTTGAGTACCTCATGAGGAACCAGGGAAGGATCCTCACGAGGACCATGATCCTGGAACATATCTGGGATTACCATTTCGATCCCCAGACAAATGTGGTGGACGTTCTTCTATGCCGCTTGAGAAACAAGATTGACAAGGACTTCGAGGAAAAGCTGATACACACCATACGCGGCGTCGGATATGTTCTTAAAAGATCTTCATAAGATTCCGAAGACCATCGGCTTCAGGTTAACGGCCTGGTATTCCATCATTTTGATTCTTGTTTCCCTCCTGCTTTTCACGATTGCATACCTCCTTCTTTCCTCCACCATGGAGAAACACGATCGAGAGATCATTCATCTGAAACTCAAAGAACTGGTGGCGTTATATGAGAAAGGCGGGATTCCCGCTCTGGAAAAGGAGATCAACTCCATCAAGAAATTCCAGCAAAAGAGACCTTTCTTTATCCGGTTTGCGGATGCGGAAAACAGGACCCTGTTTTTGAGGCTCGGGTATCAATGGGCCGGATTCGATATCAAGGCGCTTGAAACATCTCCCCCGGATAAAAGGCAGCGGTGGAGCGTACTCCGCTCCACTGATGACGGGAATGCACTTCAGATAGAGACTTTCCTTCTGCCGGACCACCACTGGCTGCAGGTGGGAGAGACTCTGGGGGAAAGAGAAAAGCTGCTCGAACGGTTTCGGGAGATCTTTACGGCGGTCCTTATTCCACTGATCTTCTTCGGTTTTGCCGGAGGAGCCTTCCTTTCCTTCAGGGCACTCCGCCCGATCCGGGCGCTGATTCACACCGTCCGTTCAGTCGAAACAGGGGACATGACCGCGCGGGTCCCCGGGCCGGGTACCGGCGATGAACTGGACGAACTGGTCACGCTCTTCAACGGAATGCTTGAGCAGATTGAAGCCCTGATCCTGGGAATGAAGGGCGCCCTGGATAATGTGGCTCACGACCTCCGCACCCCCATGACCAGGCTGCGAGGCATAGCTGAAATAGCCATGCAGTCGAACCTGGATGCGGATGCCTGCAAGGAAACGCTGGGCAGATGCATCGAGGAATCAGACCAGATCCTTACCATGCTCAACACCCTCATGGATATTTCAGAGGCGGAAACCGGTGCAATGAGGCTGAACCGTCAAACGCTCAATGTCCAGGAATTACTGGCATCGGCTGCAGACCTCTATGCGTATGTGGCCGAAGACAAGGGTATCAGTATCCGTGTTCAAGCGCCGCACGACCTCATCATCTCGGCGGATGCTGCCCGGATGTCCCAGGTTCTGGCAAACCTCCTGGACAACGCCGTCAAGTACAGCCCGGAACAGGGACGGCCAATAGAGATGACCGCCGAAAAGGGCAAGAATGCTGTGTTCATCTCCATCGCGGACCAAGGAATAGGCATCCCTGAGGCGGATAATGCGAGGATATGGAAACGGCTCTATAGAGGTGATCAGAGCCGCCACCAACGGGGCTTGGGTCTGGGTTTGAGCCTTGTTCGGGCCGTGGTGAAGGCTCACGGGGGTTCAATCACCGTGGAGAGCGCACTGGGAAAAGGTTCCACATTTACCATTCGCCTTCCTGCCACATCTCAATCCGACGACGATTCCAAAAGGCGATAGTCCTCCATTTCTCAATATAAACGTAACTGGAATAAGGTTGAAAACACAAAGGGGCGTATGGTATCTATATTCGGCATGAACATCTCCCAGTGGCTCATTGCCCATTCCCTTGAAATCGCAGGGTATCTCCTTGCCATCGTCTTGATCCCGAGGATCTTGCTCGAACGGCGTCATCCCGGTGCAACGATCGCCTGGGTCCTGGCCATCGGCCTTGTTCCTTATCTGGGAGTGCCGCTCTATTTCCTGATTGGAGGCCGGAGGATAAAAAAGGTCAGTTTGAAGAAGGATTGGGGAACCCGGGATGAAAAGTCTGATCCCGGTTTTGCTACTCTCGACGCGCTTTCAGCCGATAACCGGAGGATAGCTCAGCTCCTGGTACGGGCCGGCACCTTTCCCCCTGACCGGAATAATACCATCAGCATTGTCGATGATGGTATCAAGGCGTTTAACGAACTCGTCCGACTCCTGAAAGGCGCGCAAAGCACCATTGAGATAGCCACCTTCATCCTGGGTCGGGATGAGGTGGGGAAAGCCCTGCTGAACCTCCTCGCACAAAAGGCGAAGGAGGGCCTTGAGGTTCGTTTACTGCTGGACGCTCTTGGTTCCCTGTTCGCCCGGGGCCGTTTCGTTGAGCCTCTTTTGAATGCGGGCGGTAAGGTTGGAATTTTCCTGCCCTTGCTTCCGCTTCGAAGACGCTGGTCCGCGAACCTTCGAAATCACAGAAAAATAGCCATCGTTGACGGCGAAAAAGCCTTCGTAGGCGGCATGAACCTGGCCCGGGAATACATGGGGCCAAATCCATACAAGAATCGGTGGAAGGATGTCTCCATGATGATTGCAGGAACAGGGGCCCAATACGTGCGGAGCATCTTCTGGCAGGACTGGACCTACAGCACAGGTGAGCCCGCTGACCCTGATCGTCTATGGGCGGCTCCCCGGAAATTGCATGACGACGGGACCATACTTCAGGTCGTGGGTGATGGGCCTGACGTACCTGGGAGGCCGCTCTATTCAGGGGTCCTCGCCGCGCTCAGCAGGGCGAAGGAGAGCATATGGGTGATTACCCCCTACTTTGTCCCCGACGATGCTCTTTCAGCTGCCCTGGAACTGGCGGCAAGAATGGGATGCGACGTGCGTCTCATTATGCCGGAGAAATCCAATCATCCGCTGGTGGACCTCGCCGGACAGTCCTACCGCATCGATCTCATGCGGGCCGGCGTGCGTTTCTATTGTTATCAACCGGGTATGCTTCATGCAAAACTGATTGCCATTGACAAGCGACTCGCTGTGGTAGGGTCGGCAAACATGGATATGCGGAGTTTTCAACTCAATTTCGAGATTGCCACCTTCCTCTATGATTCCAAGAGCGTGGAACAGGTCATGAGCATCATGAATGCCGTTCTGGAGGATTGCCGGGAAGTCAGCATGGGAGAAATAGCTCGAAAAAGCAGGATGCGGAAGTTCTCTGAAGACATCTGCCGCGTGTTTTCGCCTGTTTTTTGAAAAAGACCCTCTTTGCGGCGATTCAAGACAGGAGACCATTTTGATCAATACCAATAAAATCAAAGCATTTTTCGGCAGTATCGTCTTCTTTCTGTTTCTTTTTCTGCTCCTGTGGACCGCTCTCCCGGCAGGGGCCGCTTCCGGGGATGCAGTTCGAACCACCATGCAAAACGGGCTGGAGGTTGTGGTCCTGAGGAACGCCCTGGCGCCAACGGTGACCATCCGCCTCAGCTACCTGGCGGGCTCCAATGAAGCACCTCCGGGATTTCCCGGTATGGCGCATGCCCTGGAGCACATGATGTTTCGCGGCAGCAAGGAACTCTCCGCCGGGCAGCTTGCCAGCCTGACAGCGGCAATGGGCGGCAGGTCCAATGCATTCACCCAACAGACGATGACCCAGTATTTTTTCACCGTGCCGGCGGATGAGTTGGAGACTGTCCTCAGAATCGAGGCCATACGTATGGCAAATGTTTCGGATAGTGAGGAGCTCTGGACGAAAGAAAGGGGCGCCATCCAGCAGGAAGTGGCAATGGACCTGTCCAGCCCCATGTATGTCTTCTATTCCCGCCTGCTGGCGCACATGTTTGCTGGCTCCCCTTATGCTCATGATGCCCTTGGAACACGCTCTTCTTTTGACAAAACCACCAGCGCCATGCTCAAAGAATTCCATGATACCTGGTATGTCCCCAACAATGCGGTCCTTGTGATCGCAGGCGATGTGGAGCCGGCACGGGTCCTTGACCTGGTCAAACGTCTCTTCGGCCATATCCCTTCCCGCCCCCTCCCGTCGCGTCCGAAGATAAGACTTGAGCCGCTCAAACCGACTGAAATCCGGCTTGCATCCGATCTCCCGTACGCCATGGCAATTGTTGCCTACCGGCTGCCCGGATACAAAAACAGGGATTTTGCTGCGGCTCAGATCCTGGCAGATGTCCTGGACAGCCAGCGTGGGAAGATTTATGGGCTCGCGGCCGAAGGCAAGGTCCTTTTCTCAGAATTCAACAACACGACCTTCAAAGACGTGGGCCTCGGCTATGCCGTTGGGGGTTTCCCAAAAGGTCAGAAGGGGGAAAAGGTCGTCGGCCTTCTCAAGGGAGTCATTGACGACTATCTGAAAAACGGTATCCCCGAGGATCTGGTGAAGGCCGCAAAGCGAAGAGAAATCGCAGCTGCTGAATTCCGGAAAAACTCCATCAAAGGCCTTGCGGGCGAATGGGCCACGGCCGTTGCTCTGGAAGGGCGAAATTCACCTGATGACGATATTGAGGCGATCAGGGTGGTAACGACCTCGGATGTGAACCGTGTTGCGCGTGAATACCTGACAAATCAGACTGCCGTTGTAGGAGTGCTGACACCACAGGAATCCGGGAAGCCTGTCCCTTCAAAGGGATTTCGTGGAACCGAGTCGTTCATCCCGGAACAGATAAAAGCCGTTTCACTGCCCCAGTGGGCGAGAAAAACCGTGCAGCTACCTCCTGCTCCCGTGTCCGGAATTCACCCCTCGGAAACAACGTTGTCCAACGGACTCCGCCTGATTATCCAGCCGGAGACCATCAGCAACACGGTGAGCGTGTATGGACGTATCAAGAACACTCCCGAACTGCAGGAACCCGCCGGGCAGGAGGGAATCACGGAAGTCCTGGAAGGCCTGTTCTCATACGGAACCACCACGCATGATCGCCTGAGTTTTCAAAAAGAAGTGGATGACATCGCCGCCGACCTGAAGGTGGGAAGCAGTTTTTCCCTGCGCGTCCTGTCGGACCATTTTGAGCGGGGTGTGGAACTCCTTGCGGATAACCTTCTTCACCCGGGTCTGCCTCTCCGCGCGTTCACAATAGTCCGAGAGGAAACTGCTGCACACATAGCGGGCAAACTGCGGAGCCCGTCTTATTTGTCAAGACGCGCTCTTTTGGCAAGACTCTATCCGAAAAACGATCCGAGACAGCGGCAGGCGACCCCGGGAAGCGTCAAGCCTCTTACCCTTCAGCAGGTCAAGGCATACTATAAGAGCACCTTTCGCCCGGACCTCACGACCATTGTCGTCATTGGAAAGGTAACCCCCGAAAAGGCAAAAGCGACCTTTGAAAAATATTTCCGTGCCTGGAAATCCGAAGGGCCAAAACCAGAGACGGACCTGCCTGCTGTTCCGCCGAACAAGCCCTCGACTGCGGTGGTACCGGACAAGACCCGAGTGCAGGATCGGGTGACCCTGGTTGAAACCCTCGGGATCACACGGGGACATCCCGATTACTACCCGTTGAATGTCGGCCTTCACGTGCTCTCCGGGGGCTTCTATGCCACTAGGCTTTACCGGGATCTGCGGGAAAGGGAAGGCCTCGTTTACGTGGTCCAGGCCTTTCTCCAGGCGCGGAAGACCCGATCGGTGTTCGGTGTAGTCTATGGTTGCGACCCCGGGAATGTGTCCAGGGCCCGCACGCTTGTGGTACGCAATTTGGAACAGATGCGTAACAATTCCATTACGCCGGAAGAAATGAAAAGGGCGAAAACATTGCTGCTCAGGCAGGTTCCGCTCTCCGAGTCGAGCATACATGATATCGGTGAAACGCTTCTCGAACTGGCAGTGGAAAAGCTGTCCCTGGATGAACCGGTGCGGGGCGCCAAACGGTACCTGAAAATCTCGGCCCGGGAAATCCAGGCCGCATTCAGCAAATGGATCAGGCCCGACGATTTTGTACAGGTCACTCTGGGACCGGTCCCCCGCTGAGAATCGGTGCTTGCATGAAGATCTTGTCCGTCTCAGATTATGTGGAGCCTCTCCTCTATGACCGCTTTGAACCAGGGCGCTTTACAGGGGTGGAACTGATCATCTCCTGCGGGGACCTCCCTCCCGAATATCTCGCTTTTCTTGCGGATGCATTTGGGGTTCCCCTTTACTACGTGCATGGTAATCATGATATCCGTCATCAGTCGAGACCTTCAGGGGACTGTACCAATATTCACGCGCGGCTGGTTCGGTTAAGAGGGATCAATATCCTGGGCCTGGAAGGTTCTTACTGGTATAATGGTGGTCCCCATCAATATACGGAAAGCCAGATGAGAATGATGGTCTGGAAACTCAGGCCGGGGATCTGGCTGAAGGGGGGCATCGATATGGTGGTCACCCACGCACCTCCAAGGCACATTCACGATCAGGAAGACCGGTGCCATAGAGGATTTAAAATTTTCAGGTGGCTCATCGATAAATATTCGCCGGGCTTTTTTGTCCACGGGCATATCCATTTTGATGCGTCTGATATCTCTTTGCGCGAAACCGTGGTGAACAGCACCAGGGTTATCAATACCTGCGGTTATTATCTCTTCGAGGTCGGACGTGACCAGTTTATTTGATACAGTCAAAAAAGCCCTGAAGCGGAGACGGGGAAAGGATGAGGTCAAGAGCTTTGAAAAGGACCAACAGAAAGAAGAGGCGTTTGAGCCCGTCAAACGAGGAATCCGTCCTGTACCGCTCGATCAGATTGTGGGGAGTGTGGGGAGATACCAGGATTTTGACAGCAGATTCCGCCCCAAAGATCATCTCCCCAAAGATCGGCTCGACGCCATCAAGCACGTCATGAAAGAAGGGGGAGCACTCCCGCCGGTCAAGCTTTATCAGATAAAGGATAAATACTATGTCCTGGACGGCAATCATCGGATTTCCGCGGCAAAGGCTTTGGGACTCAAGAGCGTTGACGCCCACATTGTGGAACTCATGCCTTCGAGGGGCACCTTCGATAATATCCTTTACCGGGAACGAAGCGATTTCCAGGAAAGTAGCGGTCTGTCTGCGACCATTGATTTGACAGAGGTGGGACAATACCCTTATCTTATGAAGCAGATCACGGACCACCGCGCTTATCTTGAAAAGGAAGGAAAAACCGGCATTTCCCTTCAAGAGGCCGCAGCCGACTGGCACATACGCATTTACAGCCCGTTACATGCGCTGATAGAAAAGGCAGGTATTATACGCTTCTTCTCCCGGCGCACCATTGATGATCTCTATACCTATATCTCCTATCATCAATGGGAAAGAGGTCAGGCGAGGAAATACGGCATGGGAGTCGACCGCCTTATTCCCAAAGACATGGAGGAATTTCAAACCAAAATGGCAAACATGAAAGAAACTGAATACCCCGAAATGAAAAGGGAGATCACGGCATTCATCCTGATGCGCGTCAAGCCGAAAAACGAATTCAACGTCATGGAGAGGCTCTTTGCGATGGATGAAGTACGGGAGGTCCATTCGGTCCATGGTGACGTGGACATGCTCGTGAAAATCGTGCTGACAAGAGAACTCCTCGCTTCAGATGCCGAGATTATCGGCCAGTTCGTTCACGACACGGTGATCCATCTCCCCGGGGTAGTAAATACCCAGACCCTGATTCCTGGGGCTTCCAAAATCAAAGATGGCCGACGTTGAGCGGATTTATAAGGAGACCCCATATGGATATCCGCAAAATAGGCGTGATCGGCACGACCTACCGCCATATCCAGCGATATCGCCAGATCCTTACCGTCCTCTTCAAATATGGGTTTGGAGACCTGATCGATACTCTCAAGATAGAGCAATACCTGGAGGTCGGTCTGCAGATGATCTCCCGTAAACACAGAGAAAAGATTGAGACCCTTTCCCGAGCGGAAAGGGTGAGGATGGCGCTGGAAGAACTGGGACCCACGTTCATCAAGATGGGCCAGATCCTTTCCACCCGGCCCGACCTGCTGCCCGTGGAGTTCGTCCGTCAACTGGCAAAGTTGCAGGATGAGGTGCCTGCCTTCGGTTTCGATCAGGTGAAAGAGACCGTGGAGAAAGAGCTGGGCGCTCCTCTTGAGCGTAATTTTCAGGACTTCAGCGAAACTCCACTGGCTTCCGCCTCCATTGGGCAGGTCCACAGGGCAAGGTTTGTCAATGGTGAAGAAGTGATTGTCAAGGTCCAGCGACCTGATATCAGGAAGATCATCGAAGTTGACCTGGAAATCATGTTCCATCTTGCCACCCTCATGGAAAAACACCTGAAGGCTATGGAAATTCACCGGCCCACGCGCGTCGTGGAGGAATTTGCCCGGACCCTGGAAATGGAGCTCGACTATACCCTGGAAGCGGGCCATGCTGAACGGTTTGCCGCCCAGTTCCTTAGCGAGCGCACTCTCTATGTGCCCCGGGTCTACCGGGAGGCAACTACCAGGCGCATACTCACCATGGAATATATAGACGGTATAAAGGCGTCCGAATTGGAAAGGCTCGAAGAGGCAGGGCTTGACAGGCGGAAGATTGCCCGCCGCGGATTCGACCTGATCCTCAAGCAGATCTTTGTTCATGGATTTTTTCACGCAGATCCCCACCCGGCCAATGTATTCATACTCCCCGATAATATCATATGTTATCTGGACTTCGGCATGATGGGCAGGATCGGGAGGCAGGCGCGGGAAGACTTCGCCGACCTGATCATGGGAATCGCGCGGCGTGATGAGGCAAAGGCGGCTCGTTCCCTCGTGGCGCTCACCGTTCCCGATGAAAACATAGACTCGTCCGGCCTGGAGAGGGATGTGGCGCAATTCATAGACAGGTATTTCTACCGTCCGCTGAAAGAGCTGGAAATGGGCAAGCTGTTGCAGAATCTCGTCGAAATGACCGCGAGACATCGCCTGCGCATCCTTCCGGACCTTTTCCTCATGCTGAAGGCGTTCGCGACCGAGGAAAGCCTCGGCACGATGCTGGATCCTGATTTTGATGCCATCAAGCAGGCGGCCCCGTTTATCAGGCGGATACAAATAGACAGGCTCAATCCAAAACGGGTCGCAGGGGACATCTTTGATTCGGGTTCAGAATTCCTGCATCTTCTCCGGGACATCCCGGGTGAGGTGCGCGAGATCCTCAGGCAGGCAAGACAGGGCAGGATAAAGATCGAATTCGAGCACAGGGGGCTGGAGCCCGCACTCTCCACCCACGACCGGGTGAGTAACCGTATTGCCTTCGCCATTGTCCTGGCCGCGCTGATCATCGGCTCTTCTCTGATGGTCCTCTCGGGTGTCCCTCCGACGTGGCACGAGATACCCATCATCGGCCTCGCCGGCTTTGTCATCGCGGCCATCATGGGTTTCTGGCTCCTCATATCCATCCTCCGGCGCGGAAGGATGTGAGAAAGGAGTGAAAAATGGATTTTCTGCCCTTGTTTCGGCCGAAGAGTATGGCGGTCATCGGCGTATCGTTACAGAATGACCAGCATCCGGCCAACGTCATCTTCAGAAAGAATCATCTGCGATACCCGGTGAAGGTCTTTCCGGTCAATCCGAAGGGAGGATTTCTGCAGGGGGAGTCGGTCTTCAAGAAAATTTCGGATATCCCCCAGGAAGTGGATCTGGCCGTGATTGCCGTACATGCAGACCTTGTTCCGGGTATTATCTCTGAATGCATCGAGTGCGGAACTGGAGGCGCGGCTGTCATATCCGGCGGTTTTGCTGAAATCGGGCGCAACGACCTCCAGGACGCCCTGGTTGCCACGGCAAGGAAAGCCGATTTTCCCTTTATCGGCCCCAATTGCCTCGGTATCTACGTCCCCTCCATTGTTGATTCTTTCTTTCTTCCCAGCGAGCGTATGGTAAGGCCTGACCCGGGAAACGTGGCTGTCGTCAGCCAAAGCGGCGGCATCCTGGTGGATCATATGCTCAAATTCAAGGAAGAAGGCATTGGGCTCTCTCTGGGCGTCAGCATCGGGAATAAGGCCATGATCCGGGAAATTGATCTCCTGGAATACCTGGAGAAAGATCCCGGGACAAGGGTGATCGCTTTCTACGTTGAAGGATTTGCCGGGGGAGAAGGCCGCAAATTTGTCCTTGCTGCCGCCCGATGTCCGAAGCCGGTGATCGTCATCAAGTCCGGCAAGAGCCCGGGTGGGAGCCGCGCGGTCTCGAGCCATACCGCGTCCCTTGCCGGAGACTACGAGGTCTTTTCCCAGGTGCTCGCACAGATGGGCGTGGTGGAGGCCAGAGATGAACTTGAGTTGCTCTCCTTTTGTGAATCCCTGAGCTGCTATCAAACGCCCATCGAAGGCAAAATAGGCATTATTACCGGAAGCGGCGGGCACGGCGCCATGGCGGTGGATCTCTGTTCGGCGCATGGTCTTCGTGTCCCCGAACTTACCTCCCAGGAACAGGAAAGCATCAGGGAAGATCTCTCCAAGAGCATCAAGACCATCGCATCTCTCGGGAATCCCATTGACTTGACCGGCAGCGCAGTCGATGAAGACTTTGTTTCCGCTGCCAGGCACCTGAGCACCATTCCCGAAATAGATTGCGTTTTGATGCTCCTTCTCCCTTATCTCCCTGGAATTACATCCGATCTCGGGGCCCGGCTGAGCAACATCTATCAGAAAGAGGGCAAGGTCTTGATCGCGTATGTCCCGAACGTTGAAAAGTATGGAATGCTTATTGAGGGATTTGAACTGAACGGCGTTCCGGTCTCCCATTCCATCGAGGAGGCGGTACTCATGGCCGAGGCATTGAGGAGGTGTCAGCCGTGCTGAAAAAGGGAATCAAAGAAAAACTGGATGCGGCACGGGAGAGTGGGTGGGTCCTTGAGCCTGAGGCCAAGATGATCCTGCATTCCTATGGAATCGACGTTCCCCGGTTCACCTGGACCCACAGCCTGGAGGAAGCCCTTGAGTTTGTCCGGGAGAATGGTTTTCCGGTGGTTGCCAAGGTGGTTTCACCGCTCATCCTGCACAAGTCAGATGCGGGGGGAGTGATTACCGGCATCGTCAACGATGAATTGCTCAAAGACGCCTTCCGGAGATTCAGCCAAATGGAAGGCTTTGCCGGCATGCTGGTCGAAAAAATGCTCTCCGGCATAGAGTTGATGGCGGGAGCAAAGGTGGACTATCAGTTCGGGCCGGTCATTCTCTTCGGGATGGGGGGCACGGAAGTGGAGATTTACCGCGACACGATTCTGCGAATGGCCCCCCTGGCAGAAAGGGATGTGCCTGCCATGATGAGCAACCTGAAGGCCCGTCCCCTCCTGGAAGGGTACCGGGGATCAAAGCCCATTGACGTGGCCGCCTTGACCCGTACGCTCCTCGGTTTTTCCGACCTGGTGATGGATATCCAAGGATTCATCGAATCCATTGATCTGAACCCCGTTCTCTGCTCGGCAGAAAAGTGCATCGTGGCAGATGCGCGGATCATGCTGGCCACGAAGTAAAACGCATAACCTGGCAGATAGGTCAGTCTTCGACCACCATTGTTCCCGCCATTTTGTCCCCCAGCCTGAGCCCTTGCTTATCAGAGAAAATTTTGACGAACTCGATGATAACGAGGACGAAACAGGCGATCGCGATCAGGATATCGAGTACCCATCCAATAACCGGAATGAAGAGGAGGAACATCATGACCGGGCCGAGGGCGAACATCCAGTTTCTTTTGGCTGAGGTGGCATAGTCGACCTTTGATGAAGGACCCTCGGTTCTCACCACAGACAATTTCAGTAATTTCTTGCCGATGCTTTTGTACTCCAGGGCTTCAATGGGCAGAGCGTCCCGTAAGAGCATGTAAAAGGCTCCGATAATTCCCCCAATGAACGGAATAAACCCCACGATCGTGGCGGCAACACCGTCTATGACAGTCGCTATGATCCGTTTGACCGGATCGGCCTTTGTTTGTGTGGCGTTCGGGCTTTTCCCCTCAGGTGGCTGCGGGGGACCTGTTCCTTGCTGGGCGTTTTCTTCTGCGTTCATGGATTCTCCTCCCTCAAGTTCAAATAAGTGTGTCAGCACAAAAAATGTCTCGAACACTGGGGCAAATGGAAAGCACCAACTCGCGACTCGAACGCAGTATAGAAAAACCTCCTCGTGCGTGTCAAGAATGAAGACGTGCCCCAAATCCACTGTAAAATTTCATATGCGTGCGTGGGGGGGTGTGGAAGAACCCTGATTGCCGTCAAAAAGACGTTTCGCAGTCCTCAAAGACCGATACGCTGGGGGAACCGGATGTCCCATGGAATGCTCCCAAAAGACCGGGAAAGTCGTCCGACATCCAAACCCGTCGCATCCGGTACCAGGTTAACTTGCACTTTACTTTCACGCGAAAAGTCTTATTATCTTAGTGACAAGTTCTTACGAATCTGAAACAGTACATCAAAACACTATGCGATTCCTTTTATATAACATACGGTATGCAGCGGGGATAGGAAAGCGATTCCACCTTCCGGTGCCCTACAGCGGGTATTTCAAACATACGAACGGGAACCTGGAAAAGATTGTTGCTTTCATAAAATCGGTAAACCCGGATATCATAGGATTAATCGAGGTGGATAGCGGTTCCTTCCGATCGGATAAGAACAATCAGGCGCAGGCTATCGCCTGGGAACTGCAGCACCATCACATCTATAAGTCCAAATATTCGGCCTCTTCGGTAGTCCGGAAAATGCCGCTGTTGAACAAGCAGGGAAACGCTATCCTGACGAACCGGGAAATTCTGGCCCAGCGATTTCACTATTTCAGGGAAGGCGTCAAGCGTCTCGTAATCGAGCTGGAGCTGGCAGAGTGCTGCATCTTTCTGGTGCATTTATCCATCAAATTCCGGCACCGTCAGTACCAGTTGCAGGATCTTCACAACATGGTAAAAGAGGCCAGGAAACCGATCATTGTGGCCGGCGATTTTAATGCTTTGCGGGGAACGCGGGAACTGCAATTATTCCTGGCCGCCACAGGTCTGAAAAATGCCAACAGCAACGACCAACCCTCTCATCCCAGTCGTGCGCCCCGCAGGCAACTGGACTATATCTTCCACAGCCCGGAGATACAAATCACCGGATTTCAGATCCCCCAGATAAAATTGTCCGACCATACCCCCCTCGTGTGCGATTTTGAGATCGAGCCTTGTTCTTTCGCGCAAGAATCCACGGGAAGCGGCAGTCCTCCAAAGGTTGCCTCTTTCTAACGTGCCGCGCGTTTCTCATCGATTCAAATTTGACCCCCTTTCGAACGATCACCATAGGCATGTATGCTGAAGCAGCGATCATGATTTGAGTTCTTGCCGCGTGCCTGGAAGTCCCATAGAAGGCTCTGATTCTCGGATGCAGTAGTGGTGAAATACCATGGTTCATCGAATGATATACATTCTTCAATGTATGTCATTCATGCTGGATTTCAGATAAATATATACAAAAAAAAGAAAACGCGGCTTTTTGTATATAATTGCCCTCTTCTACGAAGTCTTTGGGGCAACATTTTGGAGGCAAATCCACTGAGAAATTCGGTCCGGTCTCAGCCCCGAAAATTAGAGGTGTGGTTCTCAATGGAGGAGGAGGCACCGGTTGCAATTCCGCTCCGACGAAGCGCGCATGCTGCTTGCCAGCTGTTTGACATCTCGTTCAAGATGCTCAGGCGGACAAGATATATCGACAGTTTGATGCCGTTCAAAACAAAGGCTTTGGTACCGTCCCGACCTTGGATTCTCTGCACCATGTCCACAATTACCCTGAGGTCCTAAAGAAGCAATTTTCTTCCACGAAAGGAGGCAGAAAATGAAAGGGGAAAAGTCTTTGAAGAGGGTCTTGGCGGCGGGGGCCGTATTTTTTGTGGCTCTTGCGATGGCGGTCCCTGCTATGGGAGAAAGCAAGATATACAGCCTTTACAAGATGACCGGCAAAATTACGGTGATAGATAGCAGTTATCATACCGTAGTGATAGATGTTCCGTTTGCTAACGGGCGGACCTTTGTTGTCGGCGGCCCCTTGGCCCCGAACGCATCCCTCAATAATAAGGGAATGCCAGGCCAGTTGTCGGATTTTCAGGTGGGACAACAGGTGGTCGTAGAATGGTCGCCCATCCCTCAGGGTCATCTTATTCGGATGTTGGAGTCCAAATAGGAGCAATGTGGGGGTCACTTTGTGGATGCGATATGTCCAAGGCGATGAATACACGGAAGCCAAAAGCCTTTTCCGAGGAAAATTCAGCAGGCCCTCCAGTATGCCGTCCTAAAGGCTCGCGCGCGAGGACGCAAAAGTTATGATGATTCGCCGCGAGGTGCCCTTCCATACGGGGGTACCCTGATAGGGACTGTGATCGGAGCCTGTTGGGGTTTGAGAGAAATTCATTCTGAGGGAGGGATTATTTATGAAAAAAGCACTCATCATGATGACCATCCTTGTGGGAATGGGCATCGTCTTGCTGCCCGCTTGGATGCGGTACGCTCAAGGGGATGAATACTCGGAAGGGAAAAGCCTTTTCGAGGAAAAATGCCGGATTTGTCACGGAGCGAACGGTCAGGGCGACGGCCCCGCCGCACCCGGGTTGAGTCACCGACCAACCGACTTCACCAACCCAAAGTTTTGGCAAGGCGACGTGGACAAGAAGATTACCAAGACCATTCGTAACGGTCATCCGCCCATGCCCGCCTTTCAGCTGAGAGAGTCGGAAATCAGAGCCCTCATCGTTTACCTGCGGCATTCCTTCAAGAACATGTGAGCGACAGGGAAGGGAATGGAAAAAATGGGCCCGGACGATGATCATCGGTAACCGGGAGGGAAATTATTTTTAGAGCACGGGAGGAGGAGATGGGTATGGATCGATCAAAAGGAATCAAAACAGTGCTCTTGATTCTCTTCATGGCAGCACTTCTCCTATTATTGACTTTGACGAATGCCTGGGCGGTGCCCAGCTTTGCCCGCCAGACCGGGCTGTCCTGCACAGTCTGCCATACCGTTTTCCCTGAGCTGCGACATTTCGGCCGGATTTTCAAGCTGGATGGCTACACCTTGAGTATTGGGAGCCCATCCGTCCCCTGGCATCCGCCCATAGCAGCCATGATACAGGCCTCCTATACCGAACTCGAAAACAACAGGGGAATCTTGAAAAATGGAGTAGCCCCTTTCGACGATGCGGCGGACTCGGCGGTAGACAAGTTCAACATTCCCCAGCAGGCTTCGATCTTCTATGGCGGACGGATTTTTGACCATCTGGGGGCGTTTTCGCAGCTCACCTACGACGGCCCGGGCAATGATGTTGCGCTCGATCTGACGGATATCCGTCACGCAAGGGATAGAACCCTAGCGGGGAAAGATTTATCTTACGGTTTCACCGTCAATAACAGTCCCACGGTGGAAGACGTCTGGAACAGCACTCCTACATGGGGTTTTCCCTATGGCAGCTCAAGCGTTGCACCGACCCCTGCCGCAGGGGCACTTGTAGACGGCGGTCTTGACCAGCAGGTGGGAGGCGTGGGGGCTTACTTCTATTGGGACAACCTGATTTACGGCGCTTTCAGCCTTTACCGCACCACGAACGACGGTATTGCGCGCCCGCTGGGTGCCGGCACAACGCCGGATACTGTGACGGACGGCGCAGTTCCGTATTGGCGGCTGGCTGTTCACCACCAATGGCAAAACCACGCAATAGAGCTGGGTACCTATGGAATCGACGCCGATGTTCATTCCGGGAGCGACGGGAGCGGACCCACAAATCACTTCAGAGATTACGCCTTCGATGTGCAGTACCAATACACAGGCACACGCCATCTCTTTTCTCTTCAAGGAACGTGGATCCACGAAAGGCAGGAGTGGGACGCCGGTTTCCCCGCAGGACATGCGGCAAACCCGTCGGATACCCTCAAGACCTTCAAGGCGAATGTGAACTATTACTATGAAGCGCAGGCAGGCATCATTGGCGGTTCTCTGGGATATTTTTCCATAACCGGAGATCGGGACAGGCTGCTCTATGCTCCGGTTCCAGTGGATGGCAGCAGGACCGGGCGCCCGGAAAGCAAGGGATTTATTCTGGAAGGGGACTTTGTTTTTAAGAATAATTACAAATTTTCTTTGCAGTATACCTTCTACAACAAGTTCAATGGAGCAAGTGGGAATTACGACGGAGCAGGAAGGGATGCGTCGGACAACAACACTCTATACCTCCTGGCGTGGCTCATGTTCTAAGTCCTTCAGGCTGTAACCTATGGTTGGCCCTGCGTGTTCCTGGAGTTGCGTAAGGATAAGCGGTCTGTTCTGAAGTTGAGGAGAAACCATCATGTTCGATTTCGTTTATCGGTTTCTGGAGAAGCTCGGATACACACACCCGATCCATCCAACGGAAGTTCATATGCCCATAGGATTAGTGGTCGGAACCTTGATATTTGCCCTGGTAGCCGTGATTTTTCACCGGGACAAGCTGCGTTTTACTCCGCGGCAATGCATGACTCTTGCCTTTATCTGGATTTTTCCCACCATGCTGCTCGGCATCATGGACTGGCAGCACTTCTACCATGGTGCATTGCTCTTTCCAATCAAGGTCAAGCTTGTCACGGCGCCCTTGCTTGCTGTTCTGATGGTTGTCGCACTTGTTCTGGGACGGAAGTACGGGGCTCAGTCCAAGGCCGCCATTTCTCTGTACTTCCTGTGCTTCTGTGCAGTGGTTGTCCTGGGATATTTCGGCGGGCAACTGGTCTATGGGACCAGCTCTTCGCCCTCCCTCCAGCAGTACAAGGCCGGGCAAAAGATCTTCCTGGCGAATTGCAGCCCTTGTCACCCCCACGGAGGGAATGTGATCAAGCCGAATTTTCCCTTGAAAGGATCACCGAAGCTGGTGAATCTTGAGACCTTTTTAGGCTTCATCCGCAATCCCAGGATGCCGGACGGTTCGAAGGGCGCCATGCCTACCTTCTCTCCGACGAAGATTCCGGAAGGAGAGGCAAAGGCTTTGTATGAATATATCACCCACGTTTTGGAGCAACTTAAGAAGGAATAATAGAACGGAACCGGAGCCGTTCGGGAACCCGGATGCAATCTTTTGGGGACATAAGGCAATACTTGAGCGAAGTCGCAATTGACACGTCAATTTCTTTATACATCAAAAACTTCAGCCGTACAGTAGTCGCACACCATATGCTGTAACCGCAAATGGATCAGGAAGGAAGACAAAAAGAAGGAGAAAACCCATGAAAAGATCGACATACTCTCACAGAACCGTGTCACCTGGAAAGTGCAGCAGAATCTTACCATTTGCCGTTCTCTTGATCTTTCTCGTCACAGGCGTCTTTACCACCTGCAGCGGGAAGGATGACCAAGCCGAGAAGAAAGCCAAGGCGGCGCCGGCTACCTCGGAACCAGCCGAGGTGTCCACGGCAAAACAACCCCAAACGCCGGATGACTGGAGGACAGCCATTGAGCGGGTTGCCGAGGAAGCTATCCCGTCGGTGGTTCATGTGGAGGTGACCGAATATCAAGAAGTGACAAACCCCATGTTTGACAACCCTTTCGGGCAGCTTTTCGGCATCCCGCGGGGACCCCGGAAATTCAAACGCGAGCTGAAAGGACTGGGAAGCGGGATAATCATGGATGCAAAGGGTCATATCCTGACCAATAACCACGTGGCCGGAGGTGCCAGTAAAATCGATGTCCTCCTGGCCGACGGAAGACATTATCCCGCGAAACTCGTTGGAGCGGATCCCAAGACAGACCTTGCCGTGATCGAGATTTCAGCCACAGAGACGCTTTCCGTTGCCACATTCGGAGATTCCGACAAGGTGAAGGTGGGTCAATGGGTGGTGGCCATAGGGCAGCCCCTCGGACTCAGCCAAACGGTCACCCAAGGCATCATCAGCGCCAAGCACCGGGCCAATATCATGAACCCGAGCAGCTATGAGGATTTTCTGCAAACCGATGCCCCCATCAATCCGGGAAACAGCGGCGGTCCTTTGCTGAATCTGGAGGGAGAGGTAATCGGAATTAATTCAGCAATCATGACTCAATCCGGCGGCTCTGAAGGTTTAGGGTTTGCCATCCCGAGCAACATGGCCATTCAGGTCGCAAAGCAGCTCATCGCGCACGGCAAGGTTGTGCGGGGCTGGCTCGGAGTGAGCATCCAGAGCCTCACTCCCGACCTGGCAAAGTCTTTTGGTGCACAGAGCCTCAATGGCGTTTTGATTGCCGATGTGGTGAAAGACGGCCCGGCGGACAAGGCAGGGCTGAAAAGGGGCGATATCATACTGACCTTTGGCGGAAAGGAAGTCAAAGATGCCGACATGCTGCGCAATGAAGTGGCCATAACACCTATTGGCGAGGAAAAAAAGATGACCGTCTTTCGCGATGGAAAGCAAATCGAATTAACGGTCAAAATCGGGAACATGGAAGAAGCCACGAAATTTTTCTCCGCGTCTGTGAAAGAGCGTCTGGGCGTCACCGTCCGCCCCGTAACAAAAGAAGAAATGGAAAAGTACGGCCTGAAACCCCAGCAAGGGGTGGCAATCACCTGGGTGGATCCTGAGGGTCCTCTCGGTCGTGCGGGATTCGAAGTTGGAGACATCATCCTCCAGATAAACAAGCGTGTCGTCACAAGTGTGCAGGACCTCGACGCCCTGACAAGCACGCTCGGACCGAAGCAAGGGATCATGATCCTCGCCCTTGACCATCGGACCGGCCAAAAAGGCTATGTGCGGGTGATGGCCCGGTAGAAAGAGATAGAGAGCCTGATTTTCGGCGGTACTTGCCGGCCGCCGGCAGCACCTGTTGCGGTCACCCCGGGAGGTTTATTACCCTCCTGGGCGGATCGTTTTGTGCCCGCTCGGGGTTTGTTTCCGAGACTAAACTGAGGACCTTCAGCTGACGAGGCCTCCCCCACCGATTCGTCCTGATGGAGAAATCGTCTCTCAGTGAACGAAGAATCTTCTGCGTGCAGGAGGGGTGAAGGTTATTTCCTCTCTGTTTTCAGCTCAAGAGACTGATGAGTCCCGCAAGTCGTGTTTCCGGCCGTGCCGGGAAGGGACAACACTTTTTCAGCCAAGCCGTTCTCTACCGGCCGGTTGGAGCGACAAGCTTTCCAAATTGTAATCTTCCTGTAATTCTTTTGAAATCTTTCCTGAATACCTTAAAAGAAAATCAGGAGGAAATCTGAATGAAAAATGAGCTGCTTCACATATTCCGGAATAGTCCATTCGGGCGGGAAGTACTATTGCAATCCATTTATTTTTGCCGGAGAAATGGTGTTCAGCTCAGAGTGTATATTCCTGAGCACTCGCAGTTCCTTATGTATTTTCCTGAAGAAGCTGTGGCTGTGGATCTTGGGAGACCTTTTCTCAGATCCCAGGAGAGCGCGAAAAAGCATGCCAAGGAAATAATACGGTCTATGGATGGTGAAGCCGGTTTCCTGCAAGCAAAATCCTACACAGCTTCCACGCTCCCTGATATCCCGGTGGACTATGGCTTTATGACCTGTCCGAGGACCATCAGCGATCTTTCCAGCAAGTTGAGCTTCGGGCATATAGGCCCCGGCGCGAGGCTCATCATCAAGAATGCCCGCTTTCCTCTCATTATCCCCACCCCGTTCTTTAAGGAATGGAAACATATCCTCGTCTTTTTCGGGGGTTCAAAGAATGCAGTCAAGGCCTTTCATCTCGGAATACGGCTGCAAAGTCTGAGCGGCCTTCCCCTGGAGTTATTTACCCACGCTGAAAGCAAGCCAAAATCTTATTATGAACGGATTCTCGATGAGCACGACCTTCTATCACATGTTCAAACGGGCGGCGTGAGGTGGATCTTTATGGAAAAAGGCTCATTTCGGGAAGCTCTGTACGATATCTCCCATGAGGCCCTCATCATTGTCGGCGCTCACGGTCACGGGGTGATGAAGGAAATCCTTTTCGGCAGCATGATGGAGCACATGCAGTTAATACTCCCCAACAACCTGGTCATTGTCGGACCACATTATACGGGTGACGAGTGAGCATCTGCGCCTGAAGGAAATGCCTTCCTCCTCTAGTCGAGGTGCTCTTCGGTTTGGAAAAAACCCCATTCCTCTCGCACATAAAAACAGGCAAGTGACATAGCTTCCATAGCCACTGGAGGCCGGATGCACTGTTAGAGTTTTCTGCGTCTGTGAAAACCAGTGGTTCGGGACGAATTCTGAGGGTGGTCAGGGAGGGACACATATGGTAGACCCCGATGGGACAATATGGTAAAGTGAAAGGTAAGCTTGGCATGGGAGGGCCATTTTAATCCAGTGTTTTTAGGAATGATATCCACCGGCCTTCCTGCCAAGATTTGACGCGTTTCGGAATCATAATCCCTTTGGAATCGCAGAAAGATGTGTTGTGCGGATGCAGGAATCGACATGGATCAGGAGAAAAAAGAGAGCAAAATACTGAAGCTGAAAAAGGAGGAGGGAACTGATGGATGAGATAAAACGAATTCTTGTGGTGAGCAGGATGACCCAATACTGCCGGAGGGCTGTCCATTACGGGATATCAATGGCCGAAAAATACGGTGCCGAACTCTACGTTATCCACGTGATTCATAATCCGTTCGGCTACAAGGGGTGGAATCTCCCCCTGGTATCACTGGAGGCTGAGTACAAACGGCTGCAGGAACAAGCCAAGGCCGAGTTGGATGAAATCATAGAATCGGAAAAAACAAACGGGCTCATAGTAAAAGA
Organism: uncultured Desulfobacteraceae bacterium; assembly: GCA_964581175.1. Classification (GTDB taxonomy): domain Bacteria; phylum Desulfobacterota; class DSM-4660; order Desulfatiglandales; family Desulfatiglandaceae; genus B46-G9. The sequence continues at coordinate 18,322 of CAZONI010000027.1, read as the reverse complement.
AGAGCTCAAAACCGGAGAGCCTTCAAAGGAAATCCTGAAATTCGTGGAGGAAACAAAGATAGATCTCATCGTCATGCTGGCACATCAGGAATGGCGTCTGGAGCATTTCCTTTTCGGACGCAGCAATGAAGAGATTATTCGCAAAATGCCCTGTTCAGTTTTGCTGGTGAAGCAAGAGCCTCAACCTGTGGAAGACTGATTCTTATCGGATGGACCGATCGGTTTCAAGGCCTGGGCCTTGAAACCGATCATAGCAAGCTGCACCTTGGATCTAGCTGGACTGCAACATGCGAATAAGATGTCCCTGATGAATGGGTGACCATTTTACGACCACTCGTTGCCCCACATGAAAATCCGACAACTTGGGTGGCATCCCCTTATTCTTGAGGGATGCGTTGGGAGCCAGGGGACCTCCAACTACAAAAGCCTGTCCGTTAGCCAGCGGGACATCTATGACCACGGTATGGTAAGAGAGGTCTATGGCCTTAATTGTGCCGGTCATTTTGTAAAGGCTGTATATCTTGGTCTCCCCCATAGCAGGGACCGTCATCGAAAGAACCACAAAGAATAGGGCCCCCGCAGTCAAAATTCTCCTCAAAGACTTTTTTCCTTTCATTTTTTGTCTCCTTTCATCGGAGAAAGTTGCTTTTGACGAACTCCAGCATCCGACGGATTGCTTCGCGACCACCAAGCGGCGTTATGTTGAAACGGACAGCCTCAGCGGAGAGACAAACGACGTTTTTACTCCCTGAGATGATGAGCAATTTCTCCCACCGTCTTTCGCAGCTTTCCCCAGTCTATTTCCATTTGCCTCAATTCCTTGGGTTGAATATAGGCCTGTTCCAGATCCATTCTGGCCTTCTTGACATCTTCAAACAGGATATTGAGATGGACGTATGCATGATGCAAGACCTGTTCAAATCCATCCCCGTTCTTACGACTGCTGAGCGAAAAACAATCGCACGCCATCTCGTTCACATCCACCTCAATCTGTTGCAAAAGATCCATGAGCTCCCGAATATCCTTTTCCTCCCGGCTCAAGGCCCATGCTGCATGATCCTGCTCCAGCCTTTCGAGCCGCAATCTCAATCTATCGTTGTCGTTCATAAGTCTCCTGACATCTTCTGCCATGGTAGCTTCCATCGTTCCCTCCTGTTTCTTCTGTCGATCATTTTCATAATCCTCATAGGCCGCATGAGCCTCCCTCGGAACCACTGTTATTCTATGTTCCAAATCTTGCTTAATCCTTGCGGGAAGATTACATCTTGGAAATGTTGTTCAAATGAGTGGCAATATGGACAACTTCTAAAGATGACCTTGCGTATCGAGGTCTTTTTTGACACTATAGAAAGACATCAGGAGCACATTCGGGCGAGATATGACACCAGCTGATTTTATTCACTCATATGGCTATATCGGTGTTCTGATAGGGACCTTTCTGGAAGGGGAAACGACCCTGATTCTTGCCGCCTTTGCAGCCCACCAGGGATACCTGGAGCTGCCGTATGTGATGCTGGTGGCCTCTGTCGGAAGCCTTTGCGGAGACCAATCCTTTTTCTGGCTGGGCAGAAAACGCCGCGAAAAGACGTTGGAGAAACACCCTTCATTAAGGACCCGGGTTGCCAGGGCACAAGCCCTCACGGAACGGTACCGGACCCTCTTGATGTTCGCCTTCCGTTTCATGTATGGACTGCGAACGGTGATACCTTTTGCATTTGGAATGAGCCGTGTTCCCGCCGCTGAATTTATCTCACTCAGCGCGACAAGTTCCGTGGTCTGGGCTATCCTGGTAGGAGGCGTTGGATTCCTATTCGGAAATGTCCTGCAAGGCATTATGGGCAATATAAAGCGCTATGAGCTTATCGTGCTCGCGGCTATAGCCGCAATAGGAGTTGTCGTGTGGACCGTTTACCTCTGCCGCCGAAAGAAAAAGAAGCCGTTCTCCTTTCCTCAGAACCGTCACTGAGGCGGACAGGATTTAAGAAACCGCAGATGCCTATCGGTAGTCTCCAGAAAAAAGGGGTTACCCCCTCACTCTGCACCTTCTACCTGCCTCAGAGTGCATAAGGCTGGAACGTAAGCAAGTGCTCACCTCCTCATTCACTGAGTAATTTCTTAACGGTGACCTTGAGATCTGCGATCTTTATGGGTTTTGCAAAAAAGTCATCCACACTCTTTCGGAATGCTTCGACCGCTGCATCCAGGCTTGCAAAAGCGGTAATCATAATCACTTTGATTTCCGGGGACTCTTTTTTTATCGTGTTCAAGACTTCCATGCCATCAATATCTTTCATCTTCAAATCAGTAATGACCACATGAAATTTTTCTTCTTTCAGTCTGGCAAGGGCTGGCTTTGCATCGAGGAAGGCCTCCACCACATACCCATCTTGCTCGAAAGAGCTCTTTATCATTTTCCCTACAATGTTCTCATCATCGATTACCATGATTCTCCGGCCGTCCATTTATGCCCTCCTTTGTCGTGTAAGTAGGTAATTCTAAGATAAACGTTGTTCCCGCTCCAACTCTGCTCCTCACATCTATTGTCCCTTTGTGCTTTTTTATGATTCCATAGCTGATAGACAACCCCAGCCCCGTCCCTTCCGTGCCCTTGGTACTGAAGAACGGATCAAAGATATGCTCCAGAAATTCAGGGGGGATTCCTTTCCCCGTATCTTCGATTTCTATTATAATACGATCTTTGGATTCTGCAAGATTCGTCCGAAGAAGAACCGTGTCGCCTGCAGACATCGCGTGAATGGCATTCGTAAGCAGATTTACCAGTACTTCCCGGATCTTGTTTTCATCCATGAAAACCGGGGGAAGGTGCTCCTGCAGTTCCAATTTTGTTTCAATTCCGGACACGTCCAGCATATTCTGTACCAATTTGAGAGAATTTTTCATGACCTTATTGATATCAGAAACAGTAAAATCTCTCTCTTTGGTTCTCGAAAAATCCAAAAGGTCCTGCACGATCCTCCTTATCCGTTCGCTCTCATCCAGCACTGTTTTCATGTAATCAATCTTATCTTCCTGGGGAAGATGATCGAAGAGCTCCAGATACGTTTGGGCAGTCATTGAAATATTATTGAGAGGATTTCCCAGTTCATGCGCCACGCCGGCAGTGAGCGTCCCAAGGGATGCCAGTTTTCTCGACTGAATGAGCTGTTCGTGGCCGGTCTTCAGTTCTTCGCACATTGAATTGATCGCTGCCATGGCGGACCCCAGCTCATTATCCGGTATTTTCCCCTCAATTTTCATGAAGTTTCCTTCAGATATGGAATTTGCCGTTCTTTCTATCCGACGGAGGTTCTTGAACATTCTCGAAAAAAACAAATAACTGCTCATGATGGAGACAAAGATGACAAGCCCGAAAAAGGAGAGTAATGTTCCTTTCGAAGCGGCAATGATGTTGTTTACCTCTTGTCTCTCGTCTCGTACCATCTGTTCGGAAAACAATCTGAGTGCTCTTCCGGCCTCCCGGACGGCTGTTTCGATTTCTCTTTTGTTCCTGCTCTGTTCCGAGCTTTCTCCCACTTTCTGAATAGCTTTCTCATATCGATTAAGGTTAAAATGCAGCTTCTTGAAATTGATGTCGCCTATAGCCCTCACTATGTTTGGCTTCATACTCTCAATGGTCAGGTAGCCTTGCTTGATCTGCTTCTTGATTTGTGGAAGTGCAGACCTGTCTTTATAGAGGAAATAGTTCTTTTCTGAGAGTCTCATTTCGAGAAAAGATGCGTTCAGCGCGTCGGCTATCTCAACGAAGCGTAACTTGGCGAGGAGAAGACTGAAGTCATGATAGGAAAAGGCGGCGACCAGAACGATGGCGATAATGCCGAGAGTATTCGCAAGTATGGTCTTGTGTACCAGCTTCATGACTATCCAGGATACAGAGGAAAACCTGTCTCCAGTGAGACTCCCAAGTCATACTTGGAATAATTCTTGTTCGGTCTTTCCGTCACGATTAATAAAAGGGGATGACATCCACACGTACCTCTTTTACTCCAGGCATTTCCATGATTATACCGCGGATATCATCTGTGAGCGCTTCTTCTTGGCTCAAACTGCGTTTTATATGGACTGTAATCGTCCCATCCTCGGCAGAGACCTCGACGTCAGCGTAGAAGTTCATCAAATCCGACTTGATCTTTGCAGCAAGGCTTTCATTCGCAATAACCTTGCTGGACTCTGTGCTCGTTTGAAAGGAGGGGAGCTTTACTGTAGTGAGAATTTTCTCAACCGCGTCATCGATTGTAAGTCTCCCGATAACCAATCCAAGGTCGTACATGCTGAGATCCCAGGGATCCTTGCCGTAAAAATACATTGCCCATTTTTTCCGTTCTTTATCAAATTTTTCAATGGTTTTAAGGGCCTCTTTCTCGGAAACATTCTCCTGCTTCATAATTTCCTTCACTCGTTCCTCCATAGTGGCGGAAATCATAACCCTGAGGGCGTTTGGAATGCCTTCCAGCAGGAAATGGCCTGCAAGCGCATGATAAACCACATTATCCTTCGCCGCAAACTCCAAGAGAGCCGAGCGAATGTACGCGACATATTTCTTTTTGCCGTAGCTGAAACGATCCCGAAGCGTTGGTGCGTTTTCAACAGCCCGCCGCAGCCAATTCTCCGGAATATCAAATTCCTGCGAAGCCAGGCTGATTACCTCCTCGGAGATACACCGGTAATTGAGTTCCCGCGCCACTGTTTCAGCGATCTTCTTGCCGTGACTATAAGAAGCTCTGGCGATGGCGATGATAGACATGTTGGCCTCCTTAGGATTTACAAAACAAGAAAAGCAACTCGAAAAAACACATTAGCTCGGTATCTCGGTCCCGCGCGTTTCGGTCCAAGGCAATTTTTCTCCTCCGGCGCCGGCCGCATATGCCGGCCGTTTTGGCGGGTGATCACCAGCGTGTCGGCATAATATCCGGGCGGGCACGTGGGGTTGGTCAGCCTATGGGAATCAAGCCCAACACTCCGGTCAACACAATGATCCCACAAATCAGGGCTAACGACCCATATAATCTATCTCCTTCCTTGAAAAGCACCGCTGAGGAAAGAAACAGGGCTGGGACCACCGAAAAAACAGCCAGAGAAATTCCCATGGCACTCAAACCATCTCCAGTCATGAGATGGGAAAAATACCAGTGTCCCATGGGGAGCGAACCGGTGATCCCCTGCCAAATCTGGGATGGAGAGTCGCCTTTCCATACAGAGGAAAGCCAGTAAGAAACAGGCACATAGTTATCCCTGGTTATGAAGGAAACAATAGAGGCAAAAATGACAATCAAAGAGCCAAGCATCACTCCCCAGTAGATAATTTGTCCATAGACCAAACCCGCAAAAGGAGCTTTCAGTTTTTCACCCGGCATAGAATCCCCCTCCAATGATAAAGTTGCCTATCCCAAAATGGGAATATGTATTCCAAAGGCGCCTCCAATTCCTCGGCCTATCAGCTTTACCGAGGAGAGAATAAGGATAAAGATCAAGATCTTCCTCACAAAACCAGCCCTGATCCTGATGAGAAGATGAGCTCCCAGAATCCCGCCGACAACGTGCCCCAGCATCCATGGGGCTGCAAGAACGGCAATAAGGGCGCCGTAAGTTATGTATGTCCAGATGGCTGTGGCATCGCTGATGGCCAGGAGGACCCCGCTGCAAGCTGCTGCGATCTTTACCGGTGCCATCATGACGAGATTGAGCGTTGCGGTGAGAAATGCTCCTCCTCCCATACCGAAGAACCCCCCGATGAAGCCGAGAAAGATAAAGATAAGTGCCCCCGGAAGGGCCTTAACCAGCTGGTAATCGACAACCTTTCCCAGTGATCCTTCCCAATAAGACCCTTTGAGACCCAATTTTTCAGAAAGTGAATCAATGAGCTCCGGTTCAGGGTACTCTGTTTTGCCCCCTCCGGTGAACAAAAAGTATGCGATAACGAGCATGAGAACCCCGAGCGACAGGCGGACCAAACCGTCTCCGACAAGTCCTAACGCACTGTGAAGGTATATGGCGCAGACACTCCCTGCAAGGGCGCCAATTGTGATGGGGACGCCGCAAAAGAAGACGACCCTCAGATTGGCCAGCCTGCTCTTCATAAAAGGTCCCGACGAAATCAACCCCCCGAACATGGCTACCACCAAGCCTGTTGCCCTTATTACCAGGCTGTCCATAGAGGTGAAACCGAGCATGATTGGGGTGAATATGACTCCCCCTCCTATGCCTGCAATAACCGCAATGATCGCTATGGCGGTGCTTATGAGAAATGAGCCTACTATTATGAGCCACATGGAGAATGGATCAAGGACTTGAGTCCCTTGGACCTTTGAAAACACGGCCATGACAATGTAGCCGCCAACCAGTAACATAATAAGAATTGTTAATTCCGGAACACTGGTCACGAGACGTCTGAATGCGCCCCCCTTTTTCTCCCTTGCCGTTTGTTTGCCGTCTTCTCTCATTTTTTCTGAAACAGCCGAGCTCGAAGCTGCGTGCTCCATATGAAACCGCCTCCCGGATTCTGTAGTAAAAGATAAATATTCCTACATTCAATCTGATACGGAATCGCACAGATCGAAAGAGATGTTTTGAAGCAGGTCTTTCCCGTTGCCGTCTTTACTATACTGTCGTTTATGGATCAATTTCAAAATGTTCGGCTTTGTTCTGGATCAAGGAAGGCGAAGATTCTGACTCATATGAATACAATCAATGTCTCGAGGGTCAAAATTAGAGTCTGACGCAGAGATCGAGCAAAAACAGACGTTTTGAAATTGCTTCTTGTCATCTGGTTGTTCCATATCCGGGGGAACGGTCAATCGGAAAGATCCATGGGCTTCACACCCACTCTCACTTCCTTCACCCCGTCCACTGATCCGGCGATTGCTTCGATATCGCTGACGAGGTCTTCTCCTTTAACGAGCAACGCCGCTGTATGTATCTGCACGACACCTCGGGAAGCCACGACATCGACATCCGGCCTGAAATCCATAAGAGCGGCTTTCACCTGTGCCGCGATAGCGAGGTCTTCCACGGCCTGCTGTGATTCGGGAGTTGTCTTGAACGTATCAAGAGCGACCGTCTCACAGATCACCTTCGCGGCATCGTCTGTTGACATCTTTCTCACATGGATCACCAGATCGTAGAGGCTCGGGTCACGAGTATCGATGCCATAGAGATGCTCACTCCATTTCCTCCGCTCTTCATCGTCCTGCTTGAGAATGTGTAAGGCTTCCTTCCTCGAAATTCCTTCACGTTCCACTTCACTTCTGACCCGCTCTTCAAGATCGGCGATGACCCTCACTTTCAGCACATGAGAGATATTATTCGCAAAAAAGTGGCCGGCGAGCCCGCAATAGACTACGTTGTCCCTTTTGAAATGCTGGAGAATAGCGGACCGTATAAAAGTAATATACCTATCCTTCTTGTACCCGATTCGGTCGAGGATAGACGGCGCGTCATGGATTGCCCGTACCAGTTTGATTTCAGGCACATTAAATTCCTTTGAGGCCTCAAGAAGAACATCACGAGAAATACACTCATATCCAAGCCTTGCGCCGACCTTTTCCGCTACCTCTTGACCCTTGCTGTACGATCCTCTTGATATTGTAATGACCGACATACAGTGTGACCCTCCTTTCCTCCCCGGTTCCCGCAACAACAGCTCGATTCCGCAAGGCAGGTGGCCCGAAGCCATGGGAGCCAGCGCCCAAAATCTGTTTGTGGATGGGCGCTAACTATAGGCGACTCTTGAACCGAATGCAATACCATAAATTCCGGGGCACGGGAAATATCCCCAACGGATAAAAGCACTTTTTCTGCATAAAGTAAAGACCAATGAAAAACTTTTTTGGGAGCTCAATAGAAGTGAACCAGCAGTTTCTCTCTGTCAAGCTCGTATGAAATTTTCTTGACTTCTTCATGAAATGCAGTTTTCTTGAATAGAAGGAGAATCATTCATGGCCAGGAAATATCACTACCTGTTCGGGCCCGTACCATCACGTCGCTTCGGACGCTCTCTGGGGGTGGATTTGACCCCGCCGAAGACGTGCAGCCTGGACTGCGTCTTTTGCCAGCTCGGCCGGAGTACCAAAAAGTCTGTCGAGCGGAGGGAATATGTGCCGACAAGGGACGTCATCTCCGAACTCGAAAACTGGCTGAGGATCGATGGTCAGGCCGATTATATTACCCTGTCCGGTTCCGGTGAGCCCACTCTCCATTCCCATTTCGGAGAGATCCTGGCATTTGTGCGCAAGAGCAGCAAAATTCCCGCCCTGCTGTTGACCAACGGCACCACGCTCTACCTTCCCGGGGTGCGGGATGCCGCCTCCCATGCCAGCATAGTCAAGACATCACTCAGTGCCTGGGATGACGCATCGTACGGTCTGGTGAACCGGCCGCATTCTTCCCTGCGCTTTGATATGCTGGTAGAAGGAGAAAAGGCCTTTCGAAGGGAATACAGCGGAAAACTCTTCCTGGAGGTCTTTCTTGTTAAAGGCATGAACGCGGCTCCCGAGGATGTACGCAAAATCGCGGCCCTGGCGAAGCAGGTAGCTCCCGACCGCGTCCAACTGAATACAGCCGTTCGTCCGCCTGCGGAGGATTATTCCGTGCCCCTGACCGCTGAAGAAATGGAAAGCCTTTGCGGCCTGTTTGACCCGCCGGCGGAGATCATTGCTGAATTCAGGTCGACCCAGGGAAGTCATATGCGAGCCAACCAGGAAGCCATAGAGGCCATGCTGGAACGGCGTCCATGTACCGCGGAACAGATCGCACAGAGCTTCGGCATGCACATGAACGAAGTCTCAAAATATCTTGGTAGGCTGACCAGGAGCGGGCAGGTCGTGACGGAACGGAGAGATGGTTCGATTTACTACGCGGCGCCATCCGAAAAGAGGAGAGAACCGGCATGAAATTCGTAATCGTTGGCGGCGATGCAGCCGGGATGAGTGCTGCAAGCCGCACCAAGAGAAGAAGACCCGACACGGAGGTGATTGTGCTGGAACAGACCAGTGACGTCTCCTACAGCGCCTGCGGGATGCCGTACAATATTGCTGATCCCGCAAGGGAAATAGACGACCTTATTGTGAGATCGCCCCAGGTGTTCCGGGAAAAACAGGGAATAGACCTCAGGACCCGGCACCGGGTGGAGGCCATTGACCCGGCCCGGAAGACGGTCCGGGGGACCTCACTCGGAGGTGATGCGTTCCAGGTGTCCTATGACAAATTACTCATCGCCACCGGGGCGTCCCCGATAATTCCCGACTTGCCGGGATTTGATCTTCCCGGGGTCATGGGGCTGAAAAACCTGGATGACGGGAGGAGAATCAAGAGATTCATGGCCGAACATGACGTTACCCAGGCGGTCATCATTGGAATGGGCTATATTGCCCTTGAGATGTGTGAGGCCCTTCGCGCCAGAAACATTAAAGTAGTCACGGTGAAACCGGGCCCCGTCTTTCTCCCCTGGATGCATGAACATCTCTCTCTCATGGTCAGGGAGGAACTCGAGGCCAACGGTGTCATGCTCTATGCGGGTCACGAGGTGAAAGGAATAGAGCGGGTGGCCGGAGGGCTCAAGGTGCTCTGCACGGACCTGGAGCTCGAAGGTCAGATGGTCCTGGTAGGAGTCGGAGTGAGGCCCAATTCCGAGCTGGCCGAAAACGCCGGACTCGGCCTGAGTATCAAAAAATCCATTGCCGTGGACAAATCCTTGCGTACATCAAACAGCGATATCTATGCAGCCGGGGACTGCGCCGATGCGTATCATATCGTAACCGGCCAAAAGACCTGGATTCCTCTCGCGCTGCGAGCCAACAGGGCCGGCTGGGCAGTAGCCGACAATATCACGGGAGAAAAGGTGGCCCTTCCCGGCATTGCAGGGACCGCCGTGTTCAAGGTGTTCGAACTCCAGGTGGCTCGTACCGGCTTGAATGCGGGTGAGGCGAAAAAGGAGGGCTTTGATCCCGGTGAAATGATGATCCATGGCAGGACCCGCGCCCATGCTCATCCGGGCGCAGGCAAGATAGGAGTGCAGATGGTGGGGGACAGGAAAACCGGCCGTCTCCTCGGTGTACAGATGGTGGGCAAAGAAGGAGCGGCCCACCGGATTGATGCTCCGGCTGTGGCGCTTCAGGCCAGTATGACCGTAGAAGAGTTTGTTCAGTGCGACCTCGCCTATGCCCCGCCTTTCAGCCCTGTATGGGACCCCATGCTGACGACCGCCAACCAGCTCCTCAAAAAGCTGTAGGGAATCCGGGTCTTGGCATGTTTATCTCTCAATCGGCGATGTCCTTTGGACGCACGGCAGTTTCCACCTGTTTTACCCCGGGAACTGACGCAGCGATTTTCTCCAACTCTTTCTCAAGCGCCAATTCCTTAGATCCGATCTCTGTTGTTTTTATCCGTATATTCCCGTTTGACGCGCTAACCCGGACATCCGGTTTGACATCGATAACGGCTGCTCTGACCTCTGCCGCGAGGGAGAGGTCTTCGATCATTCTCTGGGATTCCGGGGTAGTCTTGAATTCTTCCAATGTGACGGTACTGCAAATCATGTTTACTGCAGCAGCCACGCTTATTTTCTTGATGTGAATCACCAGATCATAGAGGGTGGGGTCCCCTGTATCTATCCCATAGAGGTGGGTACTCCACTTTCTCCGCTCTTCATCATCCTTCTCGAGAATATGGGCCGCTTCCTTTTCCGAAATTCCTTCCCGCTCCATCTCAAGTCGGACCCGGTCTTCAAAATCTGAGAGAATCCTTACCTTCAGGACGTGAGAGACCCCCCTGACAAAAAAATGACCTGCCAGCCCATAGTAGACGACATTATCGTTCTTGAAATGTCTTAATATCGCCGCTTCGATAAAAGAAACGTATTTCTCCTTTCCATAAGCAAAGCGGCCTAAAATGGAAGGCGCATCGTGTATAGCCCTTACCAGCTTCACTTCGGGAATATTAAATCGCTCTGATGCTTCCAGCAGGACGTCACGAGAAATACATTCGTATCCCAGTCTTTCACCGACTTTTTCAGCCACTTCCTTCCCTTTGCTGTAGGATCCTCTGGAAATGGTAATGATCGCCATGTTCGATCCTCCTCTCTTTAATTCTCCGATTTTGCTGATCGCTCAACTCCCGATATGTCGGGGATGGTTTGGAAATCCTGTCGTCTTCAAGATAATTCATGGATCGATGCTATCTAATATACCCTTCGTACTCGGGAAATGCAACCTTCAGCGCTTGCGTCGAATCCACCGCTCCTTGTCTCCTGGTTCAAAGAGCTCTCAAGTTGCCGGTATTGAGTGCCGATAAGAATCACAGGGAATCGATGGACTCGACATCCAATATCGTCCTCCCTTTCCCCCTTTGTCGAAGGAAGGAAAGGGAGAGAATTTTGGGAGTTTACCATGAATAGCAATGCTCTGAAGGGATGGATTCAAGGGATTGTTCTGACCTTTTCTGTTTTGGTGCTTTTTTCCGGCCCGAGTCTAGCCGGGGACGGTGGCTATTATTTTCAAGAAGGGACGAGATTGCTGAAGCAGGCGAAACCGGACCAGGCGGTGGCAAGTCTCACCGAGGCCATCCGTCTCGTGCCTGATCGCGTGGCCGCCTACAACAATCGCGGGTTGGCCTATTTCGAACTCAAGAAATACGCGAAGGCCAAACAGGATTTCTTTACGGCATTACAGCTGTCACCTGACGATCAACAGGCAAACAACAACCTCGGAATCGTCTTTTGTGGTGAGAAAGACTACGATCGAGCGCTCCCTTATTTTCAGAAGGCCATAAAGGACAATAGCGCACCAACCTCTTTCGACCTGCTCGTATACAGGAACCTGTCCTTTGTCTATTTGAGAAAGGGCATGACAGAAGAAGCTTCCGAATCGTACCAAAAAACGAGAGACATTGGGGGCGGGCCACCCGACAACCTCAGTACACGCCGGTACGGCGAGAGAACCCAAGACTACACTCTGACCCTGGACTTCAGCACCATCCCCTCCAAGGATGAATAAGAATTCCGGTCAATGGAGACCCGAATGCCGCCGAGGGATATGTTAGTTTTTTTTACGATCGATAAATTAGTTTACATGTTTGTCGGTGGTGTCTTCAAGGCGCCGCCGCTACCCGCGTCTATTTCCCCAATAATATTAAAGCGATGAAATAGGGGGAATCTGTGAAGGATGAATCAAGATACTTGGCACTTATCTTGCAATGAGGAAACCGAAAGCAGTTTCGCGATTTTAACACCCAGTAAATTGTCAGGAAAAGATTATGCGAAAACAAGACGCTTTTACACTGATTGAATTATTGGTCACCTTTGTGGTGCTGGGCATCATGCTCGGTTTGGCCATCCCTACCTTTTCAGTATGGCTCCCCGGCTATCACCTCAAATCGGGAGCAGGCGATCTCTATTCAGAACTTCAGCTCACCAAGATGCAGGCCATTCGGAATAACGGCGAGTGGGCAGTCAAATTTACCCCGGGAACAGGAACATACCAGGTTATCAGCGGGGGAACTGACGGCGACTACTCAACAGCAGGCGATAATGTGGTGGAGAAGACCCTCGTTCTGTCGTCCCAGTACGGAAGCAATACACGCTATGGCCACGCCGGCGCAACTGTCAATGCCCAGGACGGTGGCGCATCTTTCGATGATGAAATCAGTTTTTCAGAAATCACAGGCGCCAACGACAACACCGTCGTATTCAACTCCAGGGGAATGATCAACAGCCTCGCGGGTGGGTATGTGTACCTGCAGAATGACGCAAACAGCACCTACGCGATAGGTGTTCTCGGCAGCGGGGTGATTCTCATGAGAAAATGGAATGGGGCCGCCTGGGAATAACGGAATAGTGAGGATGCACACCATGCAGGAAGAGAAAACAGGAAATCGCGGCTTCACCCTTTTGGAACTGCTGGTGGCCATGGTGCTCAGCGCGGTGGTCATAGGTGCGATTTACGGCACCTTCAAATCGCAGGAAGATTCCTTTGTGATCCAGGATCAGGTCACCGCAATGCAGCAGAATCTGCGGGCAGCCATGTATACCATGAGCCGGGATATTCAGATGGCAAGTTTTGTCAGCAACTTTGATTCCACCACCTACACGACCATTGACTGGGATCCCACCCTTGCGGGCAACGAAGTCATACGCCCGCTGATCTATGGAAGGAACAATGACGACGGCTCGGGCATTGACGTCAAGCCCGGGACAGATGTCATCGTGATCGTCAAGGCAAGCAATGAGCCCGCTGACTTTCGGCAGCTTACGTCCGCAGATACGGCAACAGGCACCACGCTTACGCTCAGTCCTTTTGATATGAATCTTGACGACATCACGTATAAATTCGGCGTCCTCCTTAAAAGCGACCTGAGCAGGGCGGAAGTCTTCGAAATCCAATCGAAAGCTGGAAGCACCCTCAATTTCGTCAACAGTCTCCAGGAAAATTACGGCACCGGGGACTGGGTCTACCGTGCCGACGTTATCATTTACAAGGTAAACGAAGATGCCGATCACCCAAGTCTTCTCCGGGAAAACCTCGGAAATGATAACGGCTTCCAGGTTGTCGCGGAAAATATGGACAATCTTCAGTTCCAGTATGTTTTAGCTAATGGGACAACGGTCGATGATCCGGCCGGCCAGGAGGCCAACGTGCGGGCCGTCCAGGTGTGTCTTCTGGCCAGGACCGACCACGTCAATCGGGGCTACACAAACAACAATTCCTACACCATGGGAGACCAGGTGATAGCGCCGCACGACGGCTACCGGAGAAGACTCCTTACCTCCCTGGTCAAGACCAGAAACATCGGGTTGTAAGATGAAAGAGAAACGGTTACGAAAAATGGAAAACGCAGAATCAGTCCGGCGGCAGGGTTTTACGCTTATCGAGGTCCTGATTGCCGTCACCATTCTCACCGTGGGCCTTCTCGCCGCTGCCAAAATGCAGATTTCGGCTATCCAGGGGAATTACTTCAGCAGTAATACCAGCACGGCCCTGAGCCTGGCCGAGCAGAAAATGGAAGATCTCCTGGGCAGGGCCTACACGGATGCCGCAGTGGCAGATACGCAGGCGGGAAACAATGCCAACCTGCGTTCCCTGGCCACCAAGGACCACGAAGAACTCAACGTGAATGAAGAAGGTGTCGCAGGTGGAGGTATTTACCACCGAGTCTGGAATATTGCCGATAACGACCCGATTTCGGAGACCAAGACCATAACCATTCTGGTCACCTGGGGGACAAATGATCGGCACCAGGTAAGCCTCTCCTGCATTAAGCGGCTATAGCAATCATAATCTGTGAATGAGAGAAGAACGTATGAAACGCCTATTTAGTGAGAACCAACGGGAAAGAGGAAATATCACAGTGATCGCCCTGATGATTCTTGTGGTGTTGACCCTGGCGGGGATCATGGCCAGCCGGACCTCCACAACCGATGTCCAGATCGCCGGAAACGAAATCCCCTATAAGCAGAATTTCTTCATCGCGGAAGGCGGGCTGAACCGTGAAGCATCAGAACTCGGACGGGGAAACTATGCTGTCACGCAGATAAACATAGTCGGTCAGCTGGCGGATGACGCGGGGCAGGCAAATGGCGACTCCCTGCCGTCGCCCACGCCGCACGTGGTGGCCGGAAACTCCTACAATTTCACTCTTGATTACCTGGGTTATTTTCTTCCGCCCCCCGGGTATTCCGTGATCCATTTCAGTCGATATGACTATGATATCGATGCGACCGGGGCAAGGGTCAATGTGGACTCCAGATATTACAAGATCGGTCCCAAGGCCGAATGATAAAATGCCGCAACCGGAAAGAACGGGGGAAACTCCTATGAAAAAGATAAAGATCCATCGAATACTCCTAGTCTTCTTTTCCGCCTTTCTCATGGCCATCAGCGCAGCCTCGGCGGATGATACGGATGTGTATCGAACTTCGGTCAAGAATAACGCCATGCTCCTTATCGACACTTCAGGAAGCATGTCGTGGCCTGTTTATGATGAAAACGAGGACTATGCCAACTTCATGCGCTGGATGAGGGACCCCGACGGCAACGGGGATACCTCTGACGCCCTTGCCTACGATGACGGCAATTGCGATCCGTACGGCGCGGAGGAGGCCCTGGGCTGCGGGAACGGAAACTGCTGGTGGGATCAGGATGCGAGCGCGACGCCCAATGACTATGACCGTATTGATCCGAACAGGATCTATCTCGTTTCCACGTACGTGGAGCATAATTTCATCAATTATACGGACTCCGAGGGCAATGCTCGTGAGTCTTCAACCATCGATGACATCATGATGAACACCGGTTCCGATACAGACCCCAATTATGACGCGAGGTACCCGATGCTGGCCGGAGGGATCTTCGCCCTCTACGACAGCAGCGGCAATCCCTGGACCATCTCGGATGTATCCTCCATCGATACGACGACCGTCAGCGGGGATCAGCACGTGGTATTTCCTCCTGATATCCGCTTCATCGACGGAACCGCCCCCACAGACCCCAACTGGAATAACATAATAAACAACTACGGGGGCGCCCTGCTCCCGAACGCCCAGGATATTGCCCTGAGCCATGAAGTGACAGACACTCTTTCCGGCGTGGTCACGAATATCGGCTTCGTGGGCTTTTTGAAATCGTCAGGATACTATTTGTCGGGTTTCTTCGAGAAAAACACCTCCACCCACTTTCAGTTCACCGACAACCGGGATGATGCCGTACACTTATATGGAGGACACCGGGTCTACCTCTTTGTCACGGGAAATTTTCTCAATTTCATCAAGCTGGTGGAGGATTTCAAGGTGAACGGCATGCCCGACGCGACCTGCGCTTCCGCTCTGCCCTCCACGTACAGCGGGCAAGATGACAGGGCTTGGAGGTCCATCTGTGACAAATCAAGTGTTTCCGGCGGAGGCACCGAAGTCTGGAACGAGGTCGGCATTTCGAGGATCCAGAACCAGCAATACGGCTATGACTACTCTTCCGGCAGGAATGAGACGAACGGTACCATAGATCTGGCTGCGTACGGAAATCCAAAATCATTGAAAGTCTACTTCTCCCGGCTGGATGTGGAAAACTACTGGAGTTCGGGATCCTGCTCCTGCTCGAACACGCGTTCGCAGAATGACGGTGTTTTCCTGGAAGATCAGAACGGAAACGTCCTTACCATGGTCTCCAGCCCGGAGAGCGCCAGTGTTGAGGAGACGTCGGGGGGGCTGCTCTATGGATGTGATGGAAGCGGCTGGACCGGCGTCTACGACGTGGACGGCGTGACCTCCGTAACAGTCAAGTTTCACGTGGACACAAATGGGGGGAATAACTGCGGCGGCTCAGACTACGGCTATCGCATCACCAAGATCAAGTATTCCTCCTTCGCGCCGGGGGATACAGTCGTAACCGGCGAGCCCGAGTTCAAATGCTGTAATGGTGCCGATGGTGAAGGATTCAAAATAAAGTCCAGGATTGACGTGGCGAAGAACGCCATGAAACATGTGATTGAAGGGACCAGCGACCAGATCACCTGGGGATTGACCCGCTTCAACGGCACGAACGGCGGCACGGTACTGTCACCCTTGGGCACATCGGTTGATACCATCCTCACCCAGATTGAGGGGCTCAACCCCAGCGGATCCACTCCGCTGGGAGAGGCCGCCCAGGACGCCTACAACTCCGACTACAGCTATCTGCACGCAAACAGTTCGGCCGCCGCCTGCTCTCAGAATTACATCGTCGCCATGACGGACGGTTTTCCAAATTACGACACCGACTGGAGCAGGATCAATGACAGTACCGCACCGTCTTACACAAACCCGACCTTCGGGTATTGTGCGACCGGGTATGGCACGTGCGGGGCCTATGGCGACGCGGACGACTGGACCTTCGGCGGTGACGCCAACCACATGGATGATGCTGCATACTGGATGTACCACGCTGCCACCTACAAGCATACCATTCACTCCATCTCTTTCGGACTGGACAATCCCATGCTGGCCGACGTGGCCGACTCCAGCGCCGGCCGTTACATCTCGGCCTATAACGAGCAGCAAGTCATCAGTGCCTTTTACAGCCTGGGGCTTTCCATGAGTGCTTCCGTAGCCTTTACGGCCCCGGTGGTCTCAGTGGATGAGGCCAACAGGACGCAGAGCGGTGACAAGCTCTATATGGCCTTTTTCAAACCCATCAATGGCGACCACTGGCAGGGAAACTTGAAGAAGTATGGATTGAACTATCAGGCCAGGACCGACTGCGGAAGATCCGAACCCGAATGGACGGTCGTGGACAAAAGCGGATTCCTGGCTGCAAACTGTGACGGCTCCTTCAAGACCAGTTCCCAGTCGTATTGGTCCGAATCTAATGATGGAGGAGAGGTGGATAGAGGGGGTGCCGGAGGAAAACTTAAAAGCGCGCTGGACGCTGTTGCCCTTGCCACAGGTCCCTACTATGCTTTCCGCGATATTTACACCTACAACGGCAGCGCACTGGTGGCATTTAATGCCGCCAACGTCAGCAACGGGGACCTCGATGTCACGGCGGACGAAGACCGATATAAGATCATTAACTTTATGTACGGATACACCTTTGCCGCCCAATCAGACGGGCACCCGGTCGCCAAGCGGAACTGGGTCCTGGGCGACATGATCCATTCGGAACCGAGGATCATCGACTACGTCGATGCAACCGGCGACCTGGAATACCGTTTTGTGGCCATCGGCGCCAATGACGGCATGCTCCACGTATTCCTGGATTCTCCGCTCACGGCCACCATTAACGGAAAGGCCTACAGCGCCGGACAGGAAATCTTCGCCTTTGTTCCTTCGGATCTCCTTCCCAATCTCAAGCTCTTCGAAGATACCGATGTGCATCCTTACACGGTAGACGGCTCCTGCAACCTCTTTCGTGCCGCAACCAAGACCGGAGATTACTACGATAAGACTCTCATTTTTGGCGAACGGCGCGGGGGCACGAGCTACTGGGCCCTCGACGTGACCCAGCCGGATCCAAGCCTCTGGACGGTCAAGTGGCACATACAAGGCGGGACAGGAGACTATTCGGAAATGGGTTATTCCTGGAACAAGCCTTTTTTTGCCAGGATCAAAACCGCTTCCGATACGGTGAAAGAAGCTGTCATCTTCTCAGGCGGCTATGACCCGCTGGAAGATGGTTACCCCGAAGCATTTGACGATACCAACGGAGACGGCGTGCGGGATGGCGGTGAAACGTATACCGATACCGGTGGCGGAACAAGCGGAAGCTATGACAAATACAACCCGGGGAAGGACACCATGGGCAGGGGGATCTTTGTGGTTGATCTCAGCGACGGCTCGCTCCTG
>CAZONI010000026.1:0-44263 GCA_964581175.1 uncultured Desulfobacteraceae bacterium | reverse complement strand
GCAAAGGAGTGTCTCAGGCTGTGAGGCGTGATGTTCTTCTTTATTCCTGCCTGGCCGGCGTACCCCTTCAAAATCTTCCAGAACCCCTGCCTGGTCAAGCGCTTCCCCCTCAAATTCAGGAAAAGATACGCGGAATTTGCGCGACGGGTCAGGGCGTTTCGTCCCTCCTGCAGGTAAAGGGACAATGCCGTCCTGGCCTTTTCCCCCATGGGGACCACCCGCTCCTTGCTGCCCTTTCCGAGGGTTCTTACATATCCCGATTCAAGATTGACATTGGATATCCTAAGCCCAACCAGTTCGGACACTCTCAATCCCGTCGCATACAAGAGTTCCAGCATGGCCAGATCCCTCTGTCCTTTCGCATTGACGGATTTGGGTGCAGAGATAAGCAGCTCAACCTCCTCAGGGGACAGGGTTTCCGGGAGCTTCCGGGGCAGTTTTGGCGACTCCAGGAGCCGGGCCGGGTTGACTTCAAGCTTTCCTTCTCTCACAAGGAAGCGATAAAATCGCCGCAATGAGGAAATATGCCTGGTCACGGACCGGGATGACAGCTTCTTTCCCAGGTGGCGGACGTAATCGGAGAGCGTCTCCCTATCCGGGTTCAACGGGTTTCGCTTTTCCCGGTCGAGGAAGGCCAGGAAGCGCATGAGATCCCTGCTGTACGACATGACCGTATTGTCGGAAAGGCCCCGTTCCACCTTCAGGTGGGCAAAAAACTGATCCACGAGAAACGCTGTTTCGTTATCCATGCGGTATCCGCTCACAGCTTATGGTTCTTGGTGAACAGCCGGAAAAAACGTGTCGGGGCAAACGAGTCCTCAGAAATCATAGAAATGAGACTCCCCGGTCAGAATTCTCGCCCCCCCTGCAGTAAGGAGCACCATCTGTTCGAGCCGGACTCCTCCCTTGCCGGGTACGTAAATTCCAGGTTCAACAGTGACGACCATCCCCTCCTTGAGGATGGCCGGTTTCCTTGGACTGAGTCTCGGTCCCTCATGGGTCGCAAGCCCTACTCCGTGTCCCAGTCCGTGGCCGAAATACTCCCCGAATCCGGCCTTTTTTATCAGGTCTCTCGCGATGCCGTCCACAAAGGTGGTTTCGAGTCCGGCGCGCACTTCGCGGATGGCGGCCGCTTGGGCCTCGCGAACGGTGCGGTAGATCGTCTTGAACGAAGGATCGGGGTCGCCGAGAAATACGGTGCGGGTCATGTCGGAGCAATAACCGTTCAGTTTAACTCCAAGGTCCAGGGTGACGGGTTCCCCTTCTCCCAGCCTACGTTCGGTGGGCACGGCATGGGGCAGCGCGCTGTTGGGTCCTGAGGCGACAATGGAAGGAAAGGCAAGGTCTTCGGCGCCCCCTTCCCTGGCCAGCTCTTCCACTTTCCATGCTATTGCCCGCTCGGAAAGCCCCGGTTCCAGAAAATCAATGATGCGTCCCATAACCGCGGAAATGAGACCCGCGGAAGCCTGGAGAGCGGCTATTTCAGCTTCATCTTTGACTTCCCGCATTTCTTCCACGATCCCGTCCAGCGGGACCAGATCAACAGAGGGGGAAAGCCTCCTGAGCTTTTTTTCCAGTTCCTGATAGATGCCCCAGGTGATGTAGTCTTTTTCAAAACCCAACCGCCGGATCTTCAGGCCCGGCAGGATACCGGTCAAACCCTCCACAATCCCGTTTTGAATCGTCTTGACCTCAAAACCGGCGGCCTCTCTGGATGCTTCTTCCGTGTACCTTGAATCAGTCAGGAGCAGGGTCTGGTGTTCATTGATAAGAAGCGACCCGGAAGACTCGGTCAATTGAAGATCCGTGGCCCGAAATCCTGAAACATACCGCCGGTTCTCCGGCTGGATAATCCAAATGCCGTCCACTCCTTCCGTACGCAGGCGTTCGCGGAGACGGGATATCCTGTCCTTGAAAAGTGGCGTTTCCATACAATTCGTTTCCTTCAGGCGAGATTTTCCATTATTTTACCAGAGTATTTCCGGGAATGCAATTTTTCGTATCCCAATTTTTATCGGCGAGCGAGTGCGCAGGCAGACAGGAGGCGTCTGAAGGCGGGTAGTTGACAGAACCCATTCCGGCTGTTAGTAACTTGAGAACAACCAATCTCATCAGAAACGAGACGAGGCATGCACGAAGGAAAGATCATAGAATTCATTGACCAGGGAAGGTTCGTATCCACCCTGTGCCTGGAAGACAGGGGGAACAGGCTGCACCTCCTGACTTCAGCCAACCGGGAGGTGAATTTATCCCCCAAGAGGGCCATGTTCGTCTCTTCTTCCGCCATGAATCCGGCCCGGACTCGTGAAGAACTCCTGGAACGGCTCAGGGAAACCGAGACGGCCAGGGAAATGTTGAAGGACCGTGTCGATGTCAGCGAACTATGGGAGCTCGTGAGGGATGAGCATGAGCGCTTCAATCACCAGTACCTGGCCCAACTCTGCTTCGGTGAACCCGTTTCAGACGATCATCTGTCCGCCCTGATACGGGCCCTCTTTGAGGACCGGCTCTACTTCAAACTCAAGGATGGTCAATTTCTCCCCAACTCCCAGGAAAAAGTCGATCAGATCAGAAAGGAAAAAGAGGAAGAGAGCGCCCGTGAACTCATGTTGCAAGCCGGCGGCAACTGGCTGAAGGCGAGCCTGGAAGGAAAAACCCCGGCTCCCCCTGCCTGCGAAAAAGAGGTCGTTGGTCTTCTCACCAATCTTGCCCTTTACGGACGCGAGGCGCCTGATTACAAATTGTCAAAGGAATTGCTTGAAAGGGCAGGCATAACAAATCTTCGCAAGGCACGGACGCTCCTCGTCAAACTGGAAGTCTGGGAAGAAGATGAAAACCTTGACCTGATCCGGCTGGGCATAAAGACCAGTTTCGGAAAGGAAAAGCTTGCCCTTTCCACCCAGGTTGCCTGTACCCAACCGGACCTCGAAGGGAGAGAAGATCTCAGGAACCTGCCCCTGCTCACCATAGACGGGCCCTGGACAAGGGATTTTGATGACGCGGTGAGCCTTGAGAAGGACGGTAGTCAATTGATCCTGGGGGTCCACATTGCAGATGTCGCAGCTTCCATTCCACAGGACAGTCCCCTGGACCGGGAGGCATACCTGCGGGCCTCGTCGCTCTATCTTCCCCGCCGACAGATCCCCATGATTCCGCCCGATCTTTCCCAGGAGACACTGAGCCTCAAGCTGGACTGTGATCGCCTCGCCATTTCCCTGCTTGCCCGTCTTGAGAAAGACGGGAGACTCATAGATTACCGATTCTCCCCCAGCGTTGTGCGCGTGAAACGACAGCTCACCTATGAAGAATCGAACCATTTGATCACAACGGATTCAGACTTGAAGCGGCTTTACCACCTGAGTACAACCCTGCGAAGCCTCCGCATGGAACATGACGCCGTCAGCCTGTCCCTTCCTGAGCTCGAGGTTCGATTCGGACATGATGGGTCCGTGCAGCTGGAGATGGTTGAACAGAATACTCCATCCAGGGTCCTTGTGGCCGAGTGCATGATTTTGTACAACTGGCTGCTTGCCCGGTTCTGCAAGCAGAATGAAATCCCTGTTCTTTTCAGGACACAGGGGGAGCCATCTGAGAGGCTGACCGAGGACCAGTTCGGGTATATATACTATGTATTCAAACAGCGTCGAAAGCTCAACCCGCTGAAAGTCTCCACAAAGCCGGCCCCCCACTCGGGTCTCGGTCTCGACGTGTACACCAACGCCACCTCTCCGATCCGCCGCTACCTGGACCTGGTGGCCCAACGGCAGGTGATATCCTTTCTTTCAAAAAAGCACCTTGCGTATGACGATAAAAGCCTGGAAGACGTGCGGATGACCATCGAGCCCACATTGAAGGCCCTTGAAAGGGTGAGACGAAACCGTAACCGGTATTGGATCCTGAAATACCTGCGCCAGCACATTGGGGAGAGATACCCGGCCATGGTCCTTGACGTGCTGAAAAGCAAATACCGGATCATCCTCCTTGATTTCCTGCATATCGTGGAACTCCGCCAGGAACGGGAAGCGGGCCTGTACCCGGGACAGCAGTTCAAGGTGCTGATAAAGAAATCCGATCCATGGGAGGATATTCTGGAGGTGAGCTACGCCGGCGAGTGAGAATCCGCCGGATCACGCCGCATTTTTGAGGACGAGCTCGCTGTCGAGAAGCAACAGGCCGTCCTTGTTGTACACGATTACCCGCAGGGAAGCAGGAGCTTCTTTTGTCCCGCCGAGGAAGAATTTTCCCCGCACGGTTTTGAAATGCTTGATGACGAAAAGCTGTCCCCGATTATAACTCACGGGAAAACCGTCCTTGAGCACCTCGTGCGGAAACGAGCGGATCTGCGGCGGATCGACGTTCCTGTCCACGATGACCATATGAAGATACCCTTGCAGGGGAGTTACATCCTCGACCGTATTTACCAGCCTGAAAGAAACGCTCAGCCTGGTATTCTTGCGGTCAAAGGTGAAATCCTGGATCGAAACCGAAGGTTTTTCCGATTCCGGCGCTGCTGCCTGTTCCACCCCGTTCTGCGCATTTGCCTGTTTTTCAGGCGTGGGCGCCTCTTCCCGGTCCAGGACCTCTTGAGATTTTGCCTGCTCCGTCGCCTCCGGAGACTTTTCCGGGACAGGAGGTACCTTTTCCACCGGAATGGACTTTCCGGCAAACCTCAGCGGCTCGGAATAGGTCTCCGGTGAACCCTTGGCAGACGGCCCTTCAAGAATGCGAACATAGTCTTTCAGGACAGCAACCTGTTCCCGTATGCGAGCGAGCCGCTGGTGGGTCCGGCTTTGCTGCTGTCCCAATGCTGTGATTTCCTTCTTCAGATCGGCATTTTTCCGCTGTGCCGCAAAGTATCCATTAATCGCAAAGACGGAGAAGAGAATAAAACCGGCAAAGAACAGGGCGCTTCCAAGGAGGAGAAAAGAGGACGCCTTGAAGCGCCTCACCTTGCCGAGCCCCCGCACGACCATGATTGAAAAATCGCTCCTCATTATGCCCCCGTTTTCATCCGGAGAAAGATGCTCTCCTGCTTTCGCGAACTCTGATGCTCAAAGGTTGATTCGAGCACATATCCCATACTCTGTAACGTGCTTTCTTTTGAGAGTGCATCTTGTCCTGATGGCTCCAACGCTGTTGAAAGCCGGACGCTATTCGCCGAATACGCGCTCAAAGATAGCATCCACGTGTTTGAGATGGTATTTGAGGTCGAAAATCCTCTCTATCTCGTCCTTGTCGAGATACTTCCTAATCTCCCGATCCGCCAGCAGCAGGTCCTGAAAAGATGTCCCCTCTTCCCATACCCGCAAGGCGTTCCTCTGAACCATCACGTAGGCCTTCTGCCTTTCCAGTCCCTTCTCTGCGAGCCTCATGAGCACCTGCTGGGAAAAAATGAGCCCGCCGGTCTTCCGGAGATTTTCAAGCATTCTTTCCGGGTAGACGACCAGGTTGTTCAGGATGTTCCCGAGGCGGTGAAGCATAAAGTCGATCAAAATGGTACTGTCCGGAGCGATAACACGCTCCACCGAGGAGTGGCTGATGTCCCTTTCATGCCAGAGCGCCATGTTTTCAAGGGATGCAAGCGCGTTGCTCCGAACGAGCCGCGCGAGACCGGAGATATTTTCCGACCCGATCGGATTTTTTTTGTGGGGCATGGCCGATGATCCCTTTTGTCCCTTGGAAAAGGGTTCTTCCGCCTCGCGGACCTCGGTCCGTTGAAGATGTCTGATTTCAACAGCGATCTTTTCCAGGGTGCCGGCCAGGATGGCAAGAGTTGTAAAGAAGTGCGCGTGGCGGTCCCGCTGAATAATCTGGGTTGATATGGGTGCAGGGGTAAGCCCCAGTTTTTCACAGGCACGGGCCTCCACCTCAGGCGGAATGTTCGCAAAGGTCCCCACGGCCCCCGAAAGCTTGCCGAACGAGATAACCTCGAGGGCGCCTTCAAGGCGTTTCAGATTTCGTCTCATCTCCTCGTACCATACGGCGAGCTTAAGTCCAAAGGTACTTGGTTCCGCGTGGATCCCGTGGGACCTGCCTACCACGGCCGTATACTTGTGCTCCATGGCGCGTCCCCGGAGGATATCCATAAACTCCTTCACGTCGCTGATAATAAGATTTGCAGCCTCCTTGAGCAGGAGGGCAAGACTGGTATCCAGAACGTCGGAGGAAGTGAGACCGAGGTGGATATAGCGTGAATCAGGTCCCACATATTCCTCCACATTGGTGAGAAAAGCGATCACATCGTGCTTGGTCTCCTCCTCGATTTCGAGGATACGCTCCACGGAAAACCGCGCTTTCTTCTTGATGTTCTCGACCGCTTCACGCGGGACGATGCCCTCTTCCGCCATGGCCTCGCATGCGGCGATTTCCACCTCCAGCCATTTGGCGTATAGATTTTCGGCTTCCCAGATCCGCCCCATCTCAGGCCTGGTATATCGGGTGATCATATTACGGCTCCTTTTCCGTGCACTCTGTCTAATCGTGAGCGGTATTTTACCGAAACACCCGGTCAAAGGCAAGCGGCGAATGAAGACGGGCCGTCTCATTACCAGCGGAGGAACGGGATCTGTCATGAACCGGAAAAATAAAGAGCATACGCTCAAAAAACCTTCACTGCCTGACAAAAGATACTATATTATGAGCACAAACTCATAAACCGAATCCATATCGATTGCTGCTGAAGGCATATTAAAGGAGGTGAATTGCATGCCGGGATTTGATGGGTCAGGCCCCGCGGGCAGAGGTCCGATGACGGGATGGGGCCGAAGTTATTGTCATCCCGCCGGAACCACCTAAGGACCGGCTTCTCTCGCTGGAGCCGGATACCGGGGTCCGAGCCGAGGTTTTGCCCGGGGTCGACGTTTCCGAAGAGGATACAGCCGGGACTTCGGGCAAGGACGGGGTTTCGGCGCAGGTTTCGGCCGCAGCCGCGGATACGGAAGAGGTTTCGGATGGCGCGGTGTGTATCCGGCCCAGGGTACGTGGTACGGTGGACCTTCCTACGGGGCTCCATACCAGATGAACCCTAACGAAAAAGTAAATATGCGCAAGGGAGAAGCACAGGCCATGAAAAATGAGCTAAATGCCATCAACAAGCGTATCGAAAGGCTTGAATCGGAATCATACGAAGGATAAATGAGAAAAAATTATGCCTTTCCGGCCTTCCGGTTTTCTTTTCGCAAAATAAGGACCGGAAGGCCGAAAGGTGTTCTTGTTTCCTCAACCCGTTCAAAATGAATTTCCCATTATACCGGCGATAGTCCTCAAGTGTTTGCTTATGAACAGGTACCAGTGCTGCCGGCAGATCAGAGAGCGGGAAAAAACGGAGCGCCGACCCTTCCTTCCCGTCCGCACGGGGAATGCCGTCCCATTCACGGACAATGAAGGCAATTGCAAAACATTGTACCTTGTCGCCATTTGGGTAGGAGAATTTCTGGCGGGGTCCGCAGTATAGTCCCATGGGCTTCGCCTCTATTACTGCCAAGGAGGTTTCCTCTTTCACTTCTCGCTTCAGGGCTTCAAGAGGTGTCTCATCAAATTCGACCGAACCTCCGGGCAACCCCCAGAGGGAGTTATCCGTTCTCCGCTGTAAAAGGACCGCTGCGATTTCATTCGCAATAACAGCACGCACCCCCGGCACGAAAACTCGCCGTGTCCCCACCAACTTTCTCATTTCCTGGAGATAGTTCATCTCTATTCACTTCCTGGTCCGGAATCCATCATCGCCCTCATTTCAGTATGGTGAGCCGCTTTATCCCTTTGATCTGCCTGAAATTCGCTCCCTGGCTGATGCAGGAGGAAAGGGCCTGTTGAGGAATTATCACCCTGGCTCCTGATATGGCATCCAAACCGTAATCAAAAAGCACTGGAGACAGGGGGGGTCGTGTTGCCCAGTATGAGCACATAGGCGTCACGATTGCAAGGACCAAGCAGGTGTTCAATGGTGTAATTTGTGAAGGCGGTACCCGTTATGGCCGCCACATCTGCCAGAGGAATCAGGGCGTTCGATTCATCTTCACCGACATCTCCCCCTGTCTCGGTTTTTTTCAATGACCCAGAGTTCTTTTGCATGTTCCCGAACCCGGGGTACAACCGGGAAGTGTCCCACAATAGCTACTTTCCTGCCCCGACTCTTATATCAGCGGCACTGAAAGGGCAGTTGATTTTGGCATGGAAACCGCTCAGGTGAAGGTTCAGCAGTGTTTCCTACATATCAGGATTTTCCTTTTTGCCCTCCTGAAACGCTTCATGTAATCATCGAGGGATTCCTGCAGGGCATCCGCGGCAAGGAACGCACAATGCCGGTTTTCCTCCGGCAACCCTCCGAGTATTTCCAGGATGGTCTCTCCTGTAATGAATACCACCTCATCGGGTGATTTTCCGAGTGCAAGCTCTGCGGCAAAAGATCCGCAGACTGTGCTCGACCCGCATCCGTAAGTCTGGAACGAGGCCCGTCTAACCTTTCCGCTTTCAAATCTCAGAAAGATCTCCACCGTATCCCCACACGAACCCGTGACACGGCCATATCCGTCCGCCAGTTCAATCCTGCCATTATACAATGGTTTCAGCCATCTTTGAAAAGCAACATCTCCGTAGGTTACTCTTGTCTCCTCAAAAATCTGATCCTGCAGGTCATGCACAAAATCATCAAAATCGTCACCCATTGGTCTTCCCTCTGTACCCATATCTCGTAAATGGTTGTTACCGGATACCCACCTCTCCGTTCTTCCTCAGGACAGGAGGAGGGCTAGTTGGAACCATGACGTTCCTGAATGATAATGGAACTGAACCATCACCGGCGCTTTTCCGGAGACAATATAATACCCATCCTGAACAAGTCTACCCTCATTTTTCAGAAAAAAAGACCTCCCCATCCATTCAGGAAAGGGAGGTCTTGCTACCCGGGGAAAAATGGTCCTCTGGTCAAGTCCTCAGGAATGCCTTGACCACCTTTTTCCAGCTTTCACCTTTGAGTTCCTCAGACAGGTCATCCACAGAGATCCCGCCGTCCGCCGCGATCCTTAAATCATCGTTTGCGAGCGCGAAGAGCCGTTCCTTTTCTTCACCGGTGAATTTTTCCGCCTCTTCCCCATAGTACAGGTTTTTGAGGTTCTTGCGAAGCTTGCTTGGTTCAACAATAAACAACCATCCTTCCTCATAAGGAGACTCATTAATGAGCCCGGGATTATCTATAAGTTTTTCGTTAACGTGCGCCACAATTCCATCCACAGGGGAAAGGACCTCTGCCATATCACCATTTCGCCGCACCTTGAAACCCGCAACTCCCTGATGTACTTCATGCCCAATATTGGGGATCTCAATTTTTTTGAGTTTTCCCAGGAGTTTTTGAGCGAAATCATCCAGACCGACTCGCACACGACCGCCGTATTCCGGCCTTGCCCACGTGTGACCTTCGTGGTAGTAAAAGTCTTCGGCAACCTGGAAACCTGAAACCTCCTGTGTTGCATGAACGTGATTCGTCTCTGCCTGCAAACGCTCCTGCATCATCTGGTCAAAAGCGCAATTCCCGCATTCATAGCTGTTGGGGCATACCTTTCGTACGATTTCCCCGGTGATCATATAACGGCATTTGCGCTGAGACGCGGGGAGTTGCATCATTTTTTCCACCCATGTCTCAGTAAATTTTTCAGTGCCCGGGGCCTCCTGGGGGACTGCAAGCACCGCTTCTTTTTGCCTTGCCACTTTGAGCTGCATTCCCTGGTCATACACGCATGTGGAACAATCGTAATTATTATCACAGAGTTTGTATGAAACTACTCCCGCTTCCATCCATACGCATTTCTTTTTCCCCGGGGGTACTATTTTCATCGACTCTCTTTTCGTCTTGGCTGCCATTTTCTCCTCCTCGAGATTGTGATGATCTTGTCAAAAGCATCGCGATTTTCATGTTTCCGCCTTGACTTCAAGAAGAGCAAGAGGCATGCCAGAAAAAAGAAATGCCCCTTAATTCATAAAACATATTGATTTTACGTATAAATTATGCCATTCAACAGGGGACTTCGTCCCAGGCGGGAAGATGGAAATGTGTCGAGAAAGTCGGCGGGTATTTTGATCACAGTCGAAATTTCGCCATAACATGTTGAAAATAAAAAACTAAAATGCTTCCGTTGGAAAACAGGACAGGTGTTGAATAATTCGGCAATCATATCTGGTGGTCTTTGCGGGCCTGATCCAGGTACCAATTGAACAGGTCCCGGCACGAGGGACAGAAGTCTATTTTTTTCAAATCGGTGTCCTGAATTCGAGTTGAAGAATACATGATGCAGTGCCTATCCCTGCAATGGATCAGTCCGAAGCAGTGACCTAGTTCATGCAGAGCTGTCTTCTGCACACGTTCCAGAAAAAGGCCCTGGTTCGATGACTCCTCGTAAAACTCTGGACAGAGACGATGAGTGGAAATAACAGAACAGGGACCTTGCATCTGCGCTACTCCGAATACGTATTTCAGAATGGGCACGAAGAGATCAACCTGGGTGACTCCCATAAACTTGAAGCTGTTTTTCGGAAGGTGATTGATAAGGCGGCGCAGGATCAGCTTTGAATTATACTGTTCTCGTCCTTTATCATAGGCATATTCGGGGGTTTCCATTCGTTGAAAGAACCTGCAGGTGAGCCCGCATTTCTCTTCGATGCACCTTGAAATCGGCTCCACAATCTCGTCCTCGACTGCACCGATAGGGCAAATAGTCACACATGCTGTCAACTTCGTTTATATTTCCTCTTTCGTAATTCCATATTTATCTATCTTATTATACAGAGTTTGTCGGTCGATATCCAATTCACGTGCAGCCTTGCTTATGTTCCAGTTTGTCTCTTTCAGGATCCTCCGGATATGCACCCTTTCCATTTTTTTCAATGATCTGGGAAGTTCCGCAGGGGCCATATCCCTGCGCGAAAAGGGCAAGTCATCCGCCTCAATCTTCTGTCCCTGGCCGATTACAAGGGCTCTTTCAATGATATTCTCGAGTTCTCTCACATTACCGGGCCAATCATAATCCATGAGCAATTTCAAGGCAGATGACGCTATTTTCACCTCTTCTTTGTTCATTTCCAGGCAATATTTTTGAATAAAAGCAGTTACGAGCAGCGGGATATCCTCTTTTCTCTTCCGCAGAGGGGGAACATGAATTGATATAACATTGAGACGGTAAAAGAGATCCTCACGAAATCGTTTCTCCCTGATCGCCGCTTTCAGGTCCCGATTGGTAGCGGCAAGGATCCGGACATCTACTTTTATGACTTCTTCACTTCCCAGACGTAAGAACTCCTTCTGCTGTAATATCCTCAGGAGATCTACCTGTGTCTTCAAACTGATATCTCCGATTTCATCAAGGAAGAGGGTGCCTCTATCAGCCATCTCAAAACGCCCTCTTTTCCTGTGCTCGGCTCCGCTGAAAGCCCCTTTCTCATAGCCGAAAAGCTCACTCTCCAGCAATGTATCAGGCAGCGCACCACAACTGACGGCAATGAACGGCATGTAACAGCGGGTACTGTTTCCGTGAATAGCCTGGGCGATAAGTTCTTTCCCTGTTCCGCTTTCTCCGGTAATAAGCACCGTTGAATCGGTAGGTGCCACGCGGTCGATCAGCTCGAAAACCTCCTGCATAGCATCGCTTTTCCCGATGATTTCGTCGTAGTGGTACTTTTCTTCGAGTTTTTTCCGCAACAGGATATTCTGCACGACAAGATCCTTGTGTTCTACGATTTTCTTAATCTGTATTTCCACTTCGTCCGGATCAAATGGCTTGACGAGATAGTCAAAAGCACCATCCTTCATAGCCTGAACAGCCGTATCAACTGTAGCGTACGCGGTCATCATGAGGACTTCAGCATCCGGGTTAATCTCCTTTATTCTCTCCAATGTTTCGATGCCGTCCATACCAGGCATTTTCAGGTCCAACAGGACAATATCCCAATTCCTCTCAGCTGCCATTTTCACTGCCGCTTCACCGCTCTCAGCCGAATTCACTTCATATCCGTCCTCCATCAGCCAGTCCTTGAGAGATTCGCGCATTGCGGCTTCATCATCCACTATAAGAATACGGGGCTTCTTACTCATTACCTGCAACCTCCTCCTGGCATGACCCCTGTTTTCACATTACCCGTGTCGTCGGATATCTGGCAGATTGTTATGAAAGGTTTTTCCCCGGCGCGTCGAAGATGCAAAAGGGAGAAGCACCCTGAAAGAAGTTCCCTTTTCAAGCTCGCTTGTTACCTCAATCGAACCATTGTGCCGACTGATGATGCCGTAAACCACTGACAAGCCGAGGCCCACACCCTTCCCTTCTTCCTTGGTCGTAAAAAACGGTTCAAAAACATGCTCCAGAAAATTTTCGGGAATACCACACCCGGTATCGCAAATCCTGATTTCCAAAAACTCCTCTTTTCGCTGGTTCCGTGCCGACAAAGTGAGAGTGCCGCCTCCCTCCATAGCCTCGGATGCATTACTCATAAGATTCAACAAAACCTGCTGGATCTGCCTGAAATCACAAAAAATGGGAGGTAAATCCTCTTCCAGGTCTTTCAAAACTCTAATTTTCTTCAGTTCCAGGTCATGGGAAATGAGAGCCAATGTCTTGTCGATTATCTCCCCGAAGTTATGGTTCGCCAAGGTCATTCTGGACTGACGTGAAAAGGCGAGGAGATTCTTGACTATTTCACCGCACCTGGCTGTTTCTGATTCCATGGTTGCCAGATATCTCGAGATATCTCCAAGTTTTTCCTTGCTGAAACGATCCCGCCCTACAAGTTTTGTCATCAACCGGATATAGTTCAAAACTGCTGCAAGAGGATTATTGATTTCATGAGCGATGGTAGCAGCCAGTTTGCCCAGTGAAGCCAGCTTTTCCGTGCGAACGACCTGATCCTGTGCTTCTTTAAGGTCTCCGTAGGCCCTTTTCAAATTTTCATAAAGATGTGCGTTGTGCAATGCTATCCCAATCTGATTGCCCACCGCGGACAGAAACGTCACATTATCCGATGAATATCTGAAAGGAGTGACACTGCATACGGCCATGACGCCTATGGGCTCACCCCGGGATATCAGAGGGATATAGGCCGTGGATCTCAGGCCTTCTTTTAAAAGCAATTTCACATACTTGTCCCCTGCACGCAAAAGATTGTTAAAAACTTTTGGTTCGGGTTTCTGCACTGTCTGCCCCAGTATCCCATCTCCCACCCTTCGAGACTGAATATGCTGTGTCCGGACAAACGCATCGGAAAGCCCTTTGTGGGCCACCAGATCGAGTACCCCTTTCTCCTTTTGAAGCAGGTAGATCCTGATGCAGTCTGATTCAAAGATTTCGAGGATCTTCGTCAGGATGCCCTCGAGTAATTCATTGAGATTGAGGCTGCTGCTGACCGTCATGGAAATGGTATTGAGGATGGCAAGCTGAGTATTTTGCCGCTCTATCTTTTTCTGGTACTCATTTGTTTCAGTGATGTTCCTGATGATCATGACATAGCCTGTAACCTTGCCCATTACCTCCAGGATCATGACATTGCACGTGATCGCTGCATCAAAAACCCGGTCTCCTTTCCCGATAAGTCTTGTCTTGAATTCCGTGACAAAGCCTTCCTGGAAGATCTCCTTTCTGAATTTGCGAAGCGATTCCCGGTCTTGAAAGAGATCCACAGCCGTTTTTTCCGCTCTTAACTCCTCCTTGTTCTTATAACCGAATATCTCTACCCCGGCCTGGTTGATTTCAAGGATATTGCCTCGAGGGTCAGTAAGGAGGATAGCATCCCGTGAACGTTCAAATATTGTTCTGTACCGCTCCTCCGATTTCTGTAGATTTTGAATTCTGTTCGCGGCAATATGTTCAACATCGTTTGTCAGCTCGGTCAATTTATCTTCGAGTCTCTTTTTTTCCGTGATATCGGTCGCTGTTTCCAGGACATAGGAAATGTTCCCACTCTCATCTCTTACTGGCGTGGATTTTATCAGCATGTGAGCCAGCCTGCCGTCCTTCATAATGACCGTATCCTCATTGGAGTGCGCTTTTCCGTCCTGAAACGATCTTTCCACCAGGCAATTTTCGCACTTTTGTTCCCTGTTTTTCCACCCCATGAAACAAAAGCCGCCCGGCTCCACGCCAAATTGATTCTTAAAGCGCTCATTTCCCATGATAATGCGGTAATTCCTGTTGATGGCAACCACATAATCCGTGACACTCTGGATGAGGGCCTGATAATCTTTTTGTTTTTGGAAATTTTCTCCGGTGGTCATAACCAGACACTGTCGGTACAGCTGTTGCTAAAAAGTACAAATTCGAAAAGACGGCAGAATGCCAAAGCCCGGGATTGGCTACGCTGAAAAGTTCCTCCTGCTGGGAGTCTTCTGGTATGCAATTACACCATAAAACATATAGCCGATCAAGGAAATATGACAGGAAAATACCTCTTGACAAAAAGACGCTATTTTCTATATAAGAATAGATTGTGACTTTTTTCACGTTTAGAGTTGATGTCTTTTTACAAAAGCATCAACTCTGTTCACCCCGAATGGGCTTACAGAATAACCCATAACGAATTGAAGCGACACGGAATAGAAAAAAGGGTATATCTCCAGCATATAAGTAGCGAACATCTTATTCCGTACCATTGAGGAGCCAGTAATGAAGGCAGAAACATCCAATAATGTCCAAGGATCAGTGATGGTGGTCGGCGGCGGTATTGCCGGCATGCAGGCGGCCCTGGATCTGGCAGATTCCGGTTTTTTTGTTCACCTGGTGGAAAAATCACCGGCGATCGGCGGGGTCATGTCCCAGCTCGACAAGACATTCCCTACCAATGACTGTGCCATGTGAATTATCTCCCCCAAACTGGTCGAGGTCGGCCGGCATATCAATATTGAACTCCATACCTGTGCGAATGTCGAGGATATCCAGGGGGAGAAAGGGGATTTTCAGGTAAATCTCCGGAAAAGGCCCCGTTTTATAGATCCTGATGCCTGCACCGCGTGCGGGGATTGCGCTGAAGTCTGCCCGGTTGTACGGCCCGGCGAGTATGACATGGGGTTGGTCACCCGAAAGGCCACATATAAACCTTATGCGCAAGCTATTCCCGGCTCCTTCGCCATCGAAAAGCTGGACAAAGCTCCCTGCAGAATGGCCTGCCCTGCCAATATCAATGTCCAGGGGTACGTGCAGATGGTCAAGGAAGGCAAGTACCTGGAAGCTACGGAAATCATAATGAGGGACCTGCCGCTGCCCGGCGTGTTGGGACGAGTCTGCCCGCATCCTTGTGAGAGGAGTTGCCGCCGGGGTGAGTTAGATGAACCGGTTGCCATACGGGAACTCAAGAGAGTTGCGGCGGATCACACGAGCCTCAGTGATATTCCCGTGCCGGAAATAGAGCCAAAGGAGGAAAAGGTCGCTATTGTGGGATCAGGCCCCGCCGGGCTCTCCGCTGCATATTTTCTTGCTCTTGAAGGATATAAGGTCAGTATTTACGAGGCAATGCCCGAGGCGGGAGGCATGATGCGGTATGGCATCCCGGCACACCGTCTGCCCAGATCGGTACTGGACAATGAAATCGAAAATCTCAAAAGATATGGTATTGAAATAATCACCAATACAGCCGTTGGCAAAGATGTCACACTTGAGGACCTTCGGACGCACGGAGCTGATGCAATTTTCCTGGGCCCCGGGGCCTGGAGAGGGCTGAAACTCCGTATTCGGGGTGAGGAATCTGAAGGGGTCCTGGACGTAACATCTTTTTTGAGAGACGTCCATCTGGGAAACCTGAAAAAGATTGAAGGAAAAGCGGTTATTATCGGTGGAGGCCATTCCGCGCTGGACGGTGCGCGTGTCGCCCTGCGATTAGGTGCGGATGAATCCCATATTATCTATCGTCGCTCCCGCACGGAGATGTTGGCCGAACCTGAGGAAATAGAGGAAGCAGAGAAAGAAGGAGTCAAAATCCATTTTCTGGTCGCGCCTCTGAACATCGTCAGTGAGAATGGAAAAACAAAAGGCATTGAGTGCATCCGCACCCGCCTGACAGAACCGGATACCACCGGTCGGCGAAAGCCCATACCTGTTGAAGGTTCAGAATTTTTCGTGGAGGCGAATCATGTTATTCCGGCTATCGGACAGGAGCCTGAACTTGATTCATTGTGCAAGGATATTGACCTCGAAGTCTCCAAGTGGCACCTCCTGACAGTAAACCCGGAGACCCTGCAGACAAATGTGCCGGGAATTTTTGCTGGTGGTGATGCCATTACCGGTCCTGCCACGGTCATTGAAGCAGTGGACGGCGGGAAAAGGGCCGCCAGATACATGGCCAAGTATCTCCGGGGTGAAGAGCTCCCCACAGAATGGCTGGAAGAGCCGCCGGTGGGGACAAACTGGCTGGAAATTCCGGATGATGAACCTACCATGCACCGCATGAAAGCTCCGACGCTGCCTGTCGAGGAGAGGGTTTCCGGATTCAAAGAGGTCAACCTTCTCGTAAACGAGGAGACGGGGAGGAAGGAAGCAGGCCGGTGCCTTAATTGCGGTGGCTGTTGCGAATGCTACGAGTGCGTAAAGGCCTGCAAAGCCCAGGCCGTAACTTTTGAGACACACGCCCAAGAAGAGGAAGTCCTTGCTATCAATGTGGGTTCAGTTATTCTGGCCCCAGGATTTGAACCCTTTGATCCAAGCAAGTACGATACTTACCAGTATGGACATTATCCCAACGTGGTCACCAGCATGGAATTCGAACGGATTCTGAGTGCAACCGGCCCTTACATGGGACATCTGAAGCGACCGTCCGATGAAAAAGAGCCCGAAAAAATAGCTTTTTTTCAATGTGTGGGTTCGAGGGATGTTAACACTTGTGATCATGCATATTGTTCATCAGTCTGTTGTATGTATGCCATTAAAGAGGCCGTTGTTGCCAAGGAACATGCGGATCATGACGTGGACACCGCCATATTTTTCATGGACATGAGGACCTATGGAAAGGACTTCGAACGATACTATGACCGCGCCAGAGAAGAACAGGGCGTCCGGTTCATTCGTTCCAGGATACACACTATCAGCGAGGACTCCGAAACTCGCGACCTTATTATAACTTATGCCAATGATAACGGCGAGATACAGAGTGAAACCTTTAACATGATCGTTCTTTCAGTCGGTCTTGAAACACCCCGGGAACTCCTGGATCTGGCTCAACGCCTGGAAATCGAAATGGATGAGGATGCCTTTGTCCGGACCGGCGTGTTCAACCCTGTTGAAACATCCCGGGAAGGCATATACGTCTGTGGCGCCTTTCAAGAGCCGAAAGATATCCCTTATTCAGTTATGGAAGCCAGTGCTGCTGCCTGTGATGCCGGGGCTGAGTTATCGGCGGCAAGAGGCAGCCTGGTCAAGACGAAAACGTATCCCGAAGAGATAGATGTTTCAGAAGAAGGAGCCCGTATCGGTGTTTTTGTGTGTAATTGCGGAACCAACATTGGAGGCATCGTGGATGTCCCTGCTGTGGCTGAATACGCGAGGGGCCTGCCGGGCGTCACGTTTGTGGAAGAAAATCTCTTCACCTGTTCCCAGGATACCCAGGACAGGATGAAAGAGGCCATCAAGAAGGAAAAACTGACCCGGGTGGTGGTCGCCGCCTGTACTCCCCGAACCCATGAACCCCTTTTCCAGGAGACCCTGCGGGACGCGGGCCTCAACAAGTACCTCTTCGAAATGGCCAACATCAGGAACCAGTGTTCCTGGGTTCATGCAAAAGAAAAGGGCAAGGCCACCGACAAGGCAAAGGATCTTGTGCGGATGGCGGTGGCACGGGCCAATCTGATCCAGCCGCTTTCCCAGCCGTCCATTTCGGTCAATCACGATGCCCTGGTGATCGGGGGCGGTATCGCGGGCATGACGGCGGCCCTGGGACTTGCTAATCAAGGGTTTCACACCCATCTGGTGGAACAATCCGAGGAACTGGGTGGAAACGGCGGCAAACTCATGCAGACATGGCGCGGCGATGATATCAGCGGCAGCGTTGAGGAGATGGTGAAGAAGGTCACGCATCATTCCCTGATCGATGTCTATACCGGTGCTGTGGTAAAAGAGGCAAGCGGTTTTGTCGGTAATTTTGAGACAACCGTTTCACAGAACGGTTCTGAAAAAACCATTGAGCACGGCGCGGTGGTAGTGGCTGTGGGCGCTCGGGAATACCAGCCGTCCGAGTACCTCTACGGGCAGGACGACAGGGTTATGACCCACTTGGGACTGGATGACGCCGTCAGGAGCGGCGATCCCATCGTTAAAGAGGCGAAGCGTGCCGTCTTCATCCAGTGTGTGGGCTCCAGAGAACCGGAAAGGCCTTATTGTTCCAAGGTCTGCTGCACTCATACCATGAAGTCGGCCCTCCATCTCAAAGAACTGAATCCCGATATGGACATCTATGTCCTTTACCGGGATATCCGGACCTATGGACAGCGGGAGGCCCTTTACCGCGAGGCCAGGAAACAGGGGGTAATCTTTATCCGGTACTCCCGTGAAAAGAAACCGGCGGTGGAAAAGGAGGGCGAAACCATTTTCATAACGACCAGGGATCACGTCCTCGGACGGGATATCAAAATCGGCGCTGATCTGCTGGTGCTTGCAGCGGCCGTTGTGCCGCGGGAAAATGAGTCCCTGGCACAGATATACAAGCTGCCCCTGAATGAAGACGGTTTTTTCATGGAAGCACATGCCAAGCTGCGGCCGGTTGATTTTGCTACGGACGGGATCTTTCTGGCCGGCATGGCGCATTACCCGAAGCCCATTGAAGAGAGCATCTCCCAGGCCAAGGCCGCGGCCTCCAGGGCCTCTGTCGCGCTCGCGCAGGAGACACTTACTGTCGAGGGTGTTGTATCTCACGTGAATGAAATTCTCTGCAGGGGCTGTGGGAAGTGCGTGGAGGTTTGCCCATACAATGCGGTAGTTTTGCAGGAAAACAAGGATGGTAAGACAACGGCCTTTGTGCACGAAGCGCTGTGCAAGGGCTGCGGGGCATGTGCGGTTGCCTGTCCCACGGGGGCAGCGGCGGTCTTTCATTTTAACGACCGGGAAATACTCACCATGGTGGAGGCCGCATTCTCCGGCTAGATGGAGAGGGAGTCAATATGGCAGAAGAATTCAGTCCAAGAATTGTCACATTCGCCTGCAACTGGTGCGCCTATTCAGCAGCCGACCTGGCAGGCGTGAGCAGGTTTCAGTACCCGCCGAATATTGAAATCATCCGGGTCATGTGTTCCGGCCGCATTAATCCCAATTTCATCCTCAAGGCCTTTCAAATGGGGGCCGACGGAGTGATGGTGGCCGGCTGACACATCGGCGACTGCCATTACCTGGACGGTAATGTAAAGGCCGAAAAGATGTTCAAGATGACCCGGGAACTGGTACAGATCCTCGGCATCGATCCGGACAGGCTGAGTCTGGAGTGGGTTTCGTCTGCCGAAGGGACGCGCTTCGCAGAGATAGCAAGGTCCTTTACCGAAAAGATCAAGACCCTCGGACCATCCACACTGAAAAAGGCGGCCTGAAAGGGGCCGGTATTTCGAGGTTTGTAATGAATGCAATTCCCGAATTGATTGACCTGACCCGGACCTACTACTGTCTTGACTGCGGGGTATGCACCGGGAGTTGTCCCGTGGCACGGGTCTTCCCTGATTTTTCTCCCCGGCAGATCATCGAACGGTCTCTGTACGGCCTGGAGCAGATATCCGACGACACTATCTGGAATTGTCTGACATGCGCCCAGTGCAGCGTGAGATGCCCTGCCAGCATTGATTTCCCGGAATTCATCCGCCTAATCAGGGGGAAGGCGCATGCCGGAGGAATTGACGGCACCCTCACCCATAACGGTATGCTCCAGAGCATCTGGGCCATCCAGACCAGGGATATCGCGCAGCAAAGGACCTTCTGGATCGAGGACGGGAAGACTGTGGACCGTGGAGATATGTTCTATTTCGTCGGATGCAGACCCTATTTCGACGTGATTTTCAGGGATATCGGAGCCGGATCCCTCGATTGGGCCCGAAACGTCCTCAAGATTCTGAACGGGTGCGGCATAGAGCCGGTGATAAGCAACGACGAACGGTGCTGCGGTCACGATGCACTCTGGAACGGGGATGAGGAGACCTTCAAGAAACTGGCCGGGATGAACCTGGATATCATCCGCGATTCAGGAGCAAAGCGGGTGGTGTTCAGTTGTCCGGAGGGCTATTACACCTTTAAGAATATCTATCCGAAGTATTTTGGAGAACTTGGATTCGAACCCATCCATATTCTGGATCTCCTGGCGGAAAAAATCTCGGAAGGGGCAGTGCAGTTTACAGAATCCGAAAAAGTGGTGACCTATCAAGATCCATGCAGGCTCGGGCGGCTGTCCGGCATCTATGATGCCCCAAGGAATATCCTGAAGGCCCTGCCCGGGGTTGAACTGGTGGAAATGCCCCGTTCCCGGGAAAATGCGGTCTGCTGCGGAACCACCGGCTGGATGAACTGCTCCAGTTGCTCCAAGGAAATCCAGATGCAGCGCTTGAACGAGGCGGAAAGCACCGGCGCGGGCACCCTTGTTACCGCGTGTCCGAAGTGCCAGATCCACTTCCGGTGTGCAAAATCGGCCTTTGATCTGGGAATAGAAATTGACGACCTCTATGACCTGGTGGCGGAACGCATCAAATAGAGCGTGCACCTGACCGGGACTTGCAGGAGGGGAGGAAATATCGTGAGCAAGGATGTACTCGTGATTGGCGGCGGAATCGCCGGGATGCAGTCATCCCTCGATCTCGCTGATATGGGGATCAAGGTGCACCTGGTGGAAAAGCTCCCCAGCATCGGCGGCAAGATGGCCCAACTGGACAAGACTTTTCCAACAAACGACTGCGCCATCTGAATTCTCTCGCCGAAGATGCTGGATGTCGGTCGACATCCCAATATCGATCTCCTGGCGTACAGCGAGGTGGAAAAAGTAGAAGGCGAGGCAGGCGCGTTCAAGGTAACGGTCCGGAAGAAGGCCCGGTACGTGGATGCGAGCAAATGCACCGGATGCGGCGCCTGCAGCGAGACCTGCCCCACAATCGTTCCCGATGCCTACGAGGAAGGCTTGGGGTCGCGGAAGGCGATCTACCCGCTGTTTGCCCAGGGTATTCCCTCCACCAGGACCATAGACCCGGATTACTGCCGCCAGCTGAACGGGAAAAAATGCGGGATCTGCGCCAAGACCTGCCAGGCTGACGCGGTCGATTTTGAGCAGAAAGATCAGATCCTGGAGCTGGACGTGGCCTCCATCATTGTGGCGGCAGGGTATGATGTTTTTGACCCGTCCCGGATTCCGGAATACCGCTTCCAGGAAATCCCCAACGTGGTGACCGCCATCCAGTTCGAACGGCTCCTGAGCGCCAGCGGGCCGACCGGCGGGCACGTGGACAGACCGTCAGACCTGGCTGTCGAGGCGGAAATCGAGGAACTCGAAAAGAAGGCGACGAAATCCGCCAAAACGCTCGCACGCTACGAAGAAAAACATGGAGAGGACTCAAAGACCTTCTACGGTAAATTCCTGTCCGGTGAATACGATGATGAAGACCACAAGAAATGGGCTGAAAAATACGAGGATCACCTGACAATCACGGAGTCCCTTGAGACCATGAAGAAGAAGGCCGAGGCCTTTGGGTCCGCAAAGAAGCTGGCCTTCATCCAGTGCGTGGGGTCGAGGGATTTTCGATTTTACCCGTTTTGCTCCGGATACTGCTGTATGCACTCTATCAAGGAGGCGATTATTGCCAACGAGCATGAGCCGGAGACCAGGTCCACCATTTTCGGGATGGATATCCGGGCCGTCGGTAAGGGATTTGAGGAGTATAAGATCCGTGGGGGAAACAAATCAGGGATTACCTATGTTCGCGGGAGGGTGGCCGAGATCACGGAAGGGCCCGATCACAACCCGGTAGTGATTTACGAAGACACCCGGGAGAGAAAGGTGAAATCCGAAGAATTTGAAATGGTGGTCCTGGCAACCGCCTGCGCCCCTTCGAAAAGCGTCGTCGAGCTTTCCCGGATCGTGGGTTTCGAGCTTGATGACTATCAGTTTGTGAAGACGAGCCCCCTGTCCCCGGTAGACAGTACGGTCCCGGGCGTCTTCGTGTGCGGGTGTGCTGAATCGCCCATGGATGTTCCCGAGTCCGTGGCGCAGGCCTCGAGCGCCGCGGAACGTGCCGCAGAAATCGCCTTTCAAGAGGACGTGGAAAAGGAGAAAGCCGTTGCCTGAGAAGAGTGATCAAGACATCAGGATTGGGGTATTCATCTGCCATTGCGGGTCCAATATCGCCGGGTACCTGGAGATGGAAGAACTCGAGGAGTCCGCCAGGACCCTGCCCCATGTGACCTTCGTGCAGAGGAACCTCTATACCTGCTCTGAGACGGGAATCAATGAAATCAAAAAAGGGATCGAAGAACAGGGCCTCAACCGCGTGGTGGTGGCGTCCTGCACTCCCCGGACACATGAACCTCTTTTCCGGAGTTCCTGCCAGGAAGCCGGGATGAATCCCTATCTTTTCGAGATGGTGAATATCAGGGACCAGTGCTCCTGGGTGCACATGCGGGAACGAGAGGCGGGCACCTTAAAGGCCAAGGACCTGATACGCATGGGGGTTGCCAAGGCGGCCCTGCTGGAGCCCAAGGTACCTATCATGTCGGAAGTCTGCCCCCGCGGACTGGTGATCGGGGGCGGTATCGCAGGCATGACGGCGGCCCTGGGCCTGGCAAACCGCGGCTACGAAGTGGTGCTGGTGGAAAAAGAGGAAAAACTGGGGGGTATGCTCAACAGCCTCCACAAGCTAGGCCCGGGCATGACCAGCGCGGAGGAATTCGTCGCTCAAAAAATCAAGGCCCTGACCGATAATCCCAAGGCCACTGTCTTCACCAAAGCCAAGGTAACGCGTGTTGACGGTTTCATAGGAAAATACAAGGCAGATATTGAAACGGAATCGGGTCTCAAGAAGATAGATATAGGCGTCATCGTTGTTGCCACCGGTGGTAAAGCCTTCGTGCCCACGGGCATGTACGGATATGACGGGAAAAGGGTCGTCACCCAGCTCGAGCTTGAGCACCTGCTCAAGGAGGGCCTGGCCTCCGACGTAAAGAATGTCGTCATGATCCAATGCGTAGGGAGCCGCAACGAGGAACGGCCTTATTGCTCGAGAATATGCTGCCAGACGGCGGTGAAAAACGCCATGCTGATCCGGGATGAAATTCCCGACGCGAGGGTCTCCATTCTCTA
The DNA here is from genome assembly GCA_964581175.1 of uncultured Desulfobacteraceae bacterium. Taxonomy (GTDB): domain Bacteria; phylum Desulfobacterota; class DSM-4660; order Desulfatiglandales; family Desulfatiglandaceae; genus B46-G9. The sequence continues at coordinate 20,995 of CAZONI010000026.1, read as the reverse complement.
TCGTGACATGCAGATGTACGGCGTTGAAAATGAAGAAATGTTCCGCGATTCAAAGGCCAAGGGCATCCGCTATATCAATTATGATCCTGCCAGGCCGCCGGAAGTTGGTCCTGAAGGGGTGAAGGTCTACCACCCCCTGCTCGGGAAGGATATGGATATCCCCGCCGACCTGGTCGTCCTTTCCACCCCGGTGGTGGCAAATGAGACGGCACATGATGTCTCCCAGCTCCTCAGGGTGCCGGTGGACGACAACGGCTTTTTCCTGGAGGCCCATGTCAAGCTGCGGCCCCTGGACTTTGCCACGGACGGTGTCTTCTTGTGCGGGAGCGCCCGTTTTCCGGCCAACGTCCGCGAGACGGTGGCGCAGGGCCTTGGAGCGGCATCCCGCGCCTCTATCCCCCTTTCCAAGGGATCAGTGGTGGTCGAACCGATCATATCCGTGCTGGCCGATGAAGACGCATGCAGGGGATGCGGCCTGTGCGTGGCACTCTGCCCTTACGGCGCCCTGGAAGTGCGCCGGACCGAAAAAGGCAGGAAGGTGCACGTCATCGATGTGGCCTGCAAGGGATGCGGCGTGTGCGCAGCCACCTGTTACCAGCACGCACTCACCATCAATTCCTTTACCGACCAGCAGATAACGGCCGAACTTGAGGCATACCTGGGAGGCTGAATGATCAATGCATCGAGTGTTCGAACTGGAAAGTAGCCCGTGATGCAACGCGCAACAGTCAACAAGCGACACGCAACAAACCTTGAAGGAGGTTTCCATTGGCTGAATTCGTTCCGAAGATTCTGACCTTTTGCTGTACCTGGTGAGGATACTCAGCGGCTGATCTAGCTGGAGTTTCCAGACTACAATATACCCCCGATATCAAGATAGTACGGCTCATGTGTACGGGCAGGGTGGACCCCGCCCTGATCGCCAAGGCCTTCAAGAACGGCCTTGACGGGCTGGTCGTGGTGGGCTGCTATTTCGGCGACTGTCACTACATCAGCGGGAATTACCAGGCCCGGGCCAAGATAGACATGACAAGAAGGCTTTTGAAGCACATCGGCATCAACGAAGACCGCCTGGCCTTCAGGCAATGTTCATCCGGGGAGGCCTCTGTTTTCGTAAAAATCATCTCCGAATTCGACGCCGGGATCAGGGAGCTTGGTCCCATCGGCCAGGGAGGAGACCGGGTGAAGGCGCCCGAAATCTTCAGGGAGATCGAGGTGGCGGAGGCTGTTCTTGCCGGGGAAAAGATTCGATGGGTCATCGGGAAAAGGACCCCGTTCCTCGAAACCGGAAACATGTACGGCGAGGTTTTCACCGAGCACGAGTTCAGCCGTGCTGTCGATATGATCATTGTTGAAGAGACAGAGGTGCAGAAGATCCTCCTCAAGCTGAAAGAGGGAGCGCAATCCGTGAAAGATCTGGCGGCCGCACTGGCCATCCCGGCCGAAAGGGTCTTCCGCTATATGACGGCCCTCAAACGGAAAGGAATGGTCGCAATGAACGGTATTTCCGGGCGGACTCCTCTGTTTCAATTAGCAGCGCAAGAGGTATAACAGATTGGAAAACAACAAGGTTCTGATTGTGGGAGGCGGGCTTCAAGGAATCCAGGCCGCACTTGGGAAAGCAGAGGCAGGCGCAGAGGTTACTCTGGTGGAAAAATTTCCCTCACTGGGTGCGGAGAGAATACCAAGGGACCGGATCATCAAACCTGAAGAAGCGTTTCTGAACCCTGCCCTGGACAAGGTCCGCGCTCACGACAAGATCAACATCCTGATTTACAGTGACCTCAAGAGGATTACGAAGGACGATGGGAAAGCGCGGGCTCACATCCTGAAGCACAGCCTGCGGGTGGACAACTCCAAGTGCAATGACTGCAAGGCGTGCATACGAGTCTGTCCGGTGAACATGTTTGATGATTTTAACGAGGGCTTCGGTTTCAGGACCGCGGTGGACTTTTTTAATCCCGGCACCGGGGAGTACAACATTTTCAAGGAAGACCAGCCCGTTTGTCAGCGTACCTGCCCCGCTCACCTGAATATCAGGACCTATGTGGCCCAGATCGCGGATGGAAAACCGCTTGATTCGCTGGCTACCATCAGGGAGAGGCTTCCTCTTCCCGGGAGCATCGGAAGGATCTGCCCGCACCCCTGTGAGACGGCCTGCAACCGGCAGTACCTTGACGAACCCATCAGCATCTGTTTCCTCAAGAGATTCGCAGCCGATGCGGAACTCAATGAAGGCATAGAACCGGTTTACGAAACTCCCGAAAAAAAGTATCCCGAAAAAATCGCCATCATAGGGGCAGGGCCTGCCGGCCTGACCTGCGCGCACGACCTGGCGAGAGAGGGCTATGAACATATCACGATTTTTGAGGCCCTCCCCGTCCCCGGCGGCTATCTCTGGGTCGGGATCCCCGAATATCGCCTGCCGAAGCAGCTCCTCCAGCGGGAAGTGGACCTCATAGCCAAAATGGGGATTGATATCAAGTACAACACGCGGGTGGGTAAGGATATCTCTTTTGACGACCTTAAGAAGGACTACGACGCGGTATTTATCGGCGCCGGATGCCACAAGGGACTCAAACTCCGGGTACCGGGTGAAGAGGAATATGAAGGCAAAGGCATCGTGGACTGTGTGACCTTCCTAAGAGAGCAGGCCTTGGGCCGGGCGCCGGAGGCAAAGGGGAAACTCATTGTCATCGGCGGAGGAAACGCTGCGATCGACTCTGCCCGCGTGGGCTGGAGAATGGGATTCGACGAAGTCTACATCCTGTATCGGAGGACCAGAAAGGAGATGCCTGCCAACCCGTGGGAAATCGATGCCGCGGAGCACGAGGGCGTGAATCTCCAATACCTGGCTGCGCCTGTGGAAATCGTCGGGAAAAACGGCAGGGTTACCGGGATGAAGTGCATCAAAATGGAATTGGGCGAACCTGATGCCTCGGGCCGAAGACGCCCAGTGCCCATCGAAGGGTCGGAATACGTCATTGACGCGGAAACCATTGTGCCGGCCATCAGCCAGGCCACAAACCTGGACTTCCTGGGACAGGACCACGGGTTCAGTATAACGCGCTGGAACACCTTTGGGATAGATGAAGAAACAGGCGTGACCAATATCCCCGGCGTGTTTGCCGGCGGAGACGTGGTCTCCGGTCCCGATATTGCCATCCGTGCCGTCGCAGGGGGGAAACGCGCCGCCCTGGGCATACACGACTATCTGAGGAGCAAGTAGATGATTTACGAGAAAGAAAAACGGTACATCATTCCGTTTGACGACGTGCCCTCGCCGCGCGCGGTGATGCCGGAGATTTCCGTGGACGAGAGGCGGGGGAATTTTGTCGAGGTTGAAACGGGGTTTCCGGAGAAGATGGCGCTTCAGGAAGCAAAACGTTGCCTCAGTTGCCGCCGTTGCCTGGGATGCGCCCTCTGCTGGGCCGAGTGCGAGCCGGAAGCCATTAATTTCAGTATCCCGGACGAGGAACTGGACCTGGAATTCGACGAAGTGATCCTCACCAGAGGCCAGGACAATGGTTTTGAGCCTTTTGCTGAGAATCTCGGCTACGGAAACTATGCCGACGTCATCACCGATCTGCAATTCGAACGAATGCTCTCTCCGACCGGTCCCACGGATGGCCTGGCCGTCTCCCCGCGGAACGGAGAAATCCCTGCCCGCATCGCCATCGTGCAGGGTGACGGGCGGGGTGATGAAGGGCATCTCTCTTCATCGCTTGTCCTGGGCGTGAATGAAGCTATCCTGGCACTTCATACAACCGAAGGACTTGAAGTGACCATCGTATCCCCGCTGACCGGCACATTCAAAGACAAATTTCTGGGCGAGGCGGAAGGTGTGCCCCGTCTCAAGATCGTGGACGGGCACCCCAGGTTCGTGAATAGAGGAGAAGACGGCGGACCCCTTACGCTTGCATTCTCCCGGGACGGTGAGGATGAAGAGGGGGATTTCGATCTCGTGGTGATCCTCACGAAGCCGAAGGTCTCCCCGGAGATTCAGGCACTCAGCAAGAAACTGGACCAGGAGATACTGTAGATTCCCCCAACGGGCTTTAGAATTCGAGGACGGTTCCGGCCGACGCCGGCAGGAAACGATCTCCGAAATGGTTCGCCAGTCGGATAGCCGCCTTCATCCCCGTACAGTGCGAAATCGCAATCAAATCAACGCCGAAATCCTCAATTCTCCGGAGGACCTGGGCGAGAGCCGGCTCCCCGTAGAACATGAGATGCGTTCCTCCCAATATGCCCCTCAGTCTGTCGATGTGCAGGTCTCTCTTCAGATGGTCAAGGATATTCAGGATTCCCGCGTGGGCACACCCCAGGATAAGTACAGGGCCGCTTTCAGTTTCCAGAAGCAGGCTCGCATCATCCAGCAGGGGATCCCGAACAAGCTTCCCGCTCTGCCGCGAGATTAACCGAGTATCTTCGGGAAGACATTGCGGGGCACGTTCAAATCCGGACAGGAACCAGAGCCCGGGCACTGCCTCCTGGGTGCGATCCAGAAAGACGAACTTCGCCCCCAGATCTTCCAGCTTCTCCTGAGGAAGAGGACAGCCGATATATCGTGGGGAGGCATCCGGTTTCCCGGGATCAAGGACCATATGCTCGGAAAAAACAGCAGGATGAGCGACCACTTCCATTGTCTCCCCCTGTTCAAGGACCCACTTCAACCCGCCCGTATGATCGTAATGCCCATGGCTCAAAAACACCTTGTGCACGCCGGTTATCTCTTTCTGAAGCGCTTTGAGATTGAGGGGCAGAGAGAGTCCCGGACCGCTGTCAAAGAGGTAGTTCCCTTCCTTCCGTTCCAGCAATGCGCTGAACCCATGTTCTCCGATAAAGCCCGACCTGCTAATGTTGTTGTCGCAGAGGATGCTGATAGTTGTTGTCATGTTCGGTAGTTCCTCCTGTCGAGTATACTCAAAGTCCACTTCGGGGGGATCTTCACGATCCTCCGCCTGAATCCGGGAAGGAAACCCCGGTATGGATGGAAAAGGCCACCGCATTCCTAGATCAAGGTCTATTTTCAAGTGTCTCTCTAAGGAAGAATGCAACCATGAGTGACACAAGCGCCCCCGCCAGGCAAATCAGGAACATATGGCGAAAGCCGCGCACGGCATAGATCATTTCTCCTTGACTTTCGACACTCAACACGGCCCCCATGAGCACCTGAAACACGGCCGCCCCTAGGAAGGGAAAGATGTTGACCATGCCGACGGAGGTCCCGGAAATGGCGATGGGAAATGATTCCTTGGCCACTGTTGCGATAACCTGGCCGACAGCTCCTCCGGAAAGGAAAAAGCCGAAAAACAATACATAGAGAACAGGCATGGTCATGCGGTCCACAAACCAGGTCATGATCACAGAAACCGCCAGTAGAATCACGCTGCAGCCCATGAGGACAGGCTTTCTGCCGAACCGGTTGGCAAGCCAGCTCAGAAAAGGGCTGCCCAGTACCAATGCGAAGGCGAATGTTGAAAGCACTCCTCCGGCCCCGGTTTTGCTCAGACCGTAGACCTGCATGAGATAGGGCCCACCCCACAAACCTCCAAGAGCAAAAGACAATCCCACGGCGCAAAAGGCCCAGATGGCGAGGGTCCAGAAACGGGCGGAGGTGACTACCATTGACAGCCCTTTCATCAAGCCTATCTGCCCTTCCGTGGATTCATGAGCCTCCCTGATGGGCGGAAGGCCCATGTCCGACGGCCGGTTCCGCACGAAGACATAGACAAGGACGGCCATGAGCAGCGTGATGCTTCCCACCGCCACCAGGGTCACTCTCCAGCCGAAAATATTGCTGACCCATGCAAGAGGAGCGCTGGAAGTAAGCGCACCAACGCCGCCCATGGTCATGAACACCCCGCCCATGATGACGAACTGTCGAACGCTGAACCACTCTGAAAGGAGCTTGAAGTTGCAGACAAAGACCGTTGAAACACCGAGACCGACGAGAATCCGTCCGAGAATGGCCAGCGTCAGGTTTGAGGAGAGACCCATGAGGATTGACCCGATCCCGGCCAGGACAAAAAACACCGATACCGTCTTTCGGGGGCCCCACGAATCAGCCATGAGGCCGGTGGGCAACTGCATAAAGGCATAGGAGTAGAAATATGCCGACCCCAACAGGCCCAGCAGTGTGCCGCTGATACCGAAGGAGGACTGGATATCAAGGGCTATGACCGCGGGACAGAGGCGATGAAAAAAGACCAGAACATAGCACAGGAAAATGAGAAGACAGATGAAATAGCGGTAGGCTATGATCTTCCCTCCTTTCCGAAAGAGCCGGAGTGGCCGGTTTCTTTTCTATCCGGGGATCAGACACCAGAGGCTGTGCCGCACCGGCTACCGAGGTGATGAAGTGATCTAGAGTTTGGAGTGACCGGACCCGCCGGACCCGGATCTCTACTGTTTCTCTGGAAGAACGCCCATCTGCCTTCCAATTTTGACAAAAGCCCCAACAGCCGTATCGAGGTCTTCTCTGCTCAGCCCTGCAGAAACCTGTACCCGAATCCGGGCCTTTCCTTTCGGCACAACCGGATAAGAGAAACCGATAACATAGACACCTTCCTCCAGCAAGCGGTCGGCCATCCGAGAGGCGACCTTCGCGTCACCCAGCATAATGGGCACGATCGGGTGATCCCCGGCGGTAATGGTGTATCCGGCATCCTGCATTCTGGAGCGGAAATACCTGGTGTTCTGTTCCAGTCTGTCCCGAAGCTCTGTGGAGCCTGAAATCATCTCGATGGCCTTGAGGACGGCCGCTGCAACCCCCGGTGCGAGGGTGTTGGAAAAAAGATAGGGCCGGGAGCGCTGGCGCAGGATTTCAATGATCTCTTTCCGGCCGCTGGTAAAGCCTCCGGAAGCTCCGCCCATGGCCTTGCCGAAGGTGGACGTGATGATATCGACCCTCTCTCTGACCCCGTGGTATTCCGGTGTCCCTCTTCCTGTCTTGCCGATGAACCCGGTGGCATGAGAGTCATCCACCATAACGAGCGCATCATGCTCATCCGCCAGGTCGCATATGGCCTTGAGATTCGCCACGATGCCGTCCATGGAAAAAACACCGTCCGTCCCGATAAGGCGGAACCGGGCCCCGGCGGCTTCCCTGAGTTTGACTTCGAGATCATCCATATCATTGTTTTTGTACCTGAATCGCTGAGCCTTGCAGAGCCTGATCCCGTCGATAAGACTCGCGTGGTTCAGTTCGTCAGAAATGACTGCGTCTTCCGACCCCAGAACGGTCTCAAAAAACCCGGTGTTCGCATCAAAACAGGAAGAATACAGGATGGTATCTTCGGTACCCAGAAATTCAGACACTTTCCGTTCCAGCTCTTTGTGCAAAGCCTGGGTGCCGCAGATAAATCGGACCGAGGACAGGCCATAACCCCAGCGTTCGAGGCCGTCTTTTGAGGCTTCCACAAGTTCCTGCCTGCCCGAAAGCCCCAGGTAATTATTGGCGCAGAGATTGAGTACATGATGCCCGTCAACCAGTTCGATATCGCCGCCTTGCCGACTTGCGATGATCCGTTCACCCTTATAGAGGCCGCTTTGCCGGATTTCTTCCAGTTCCGTGATAAAATGCCCTCTTATCTTCCCGTACATTCTTTTCCTCCTCCAGGCCCGAGAGCCGATCTGTTCCGGGCCAAGGTTACTCGTCAACCCAGTGAAGAATGACTTTCCCGGAATTCCCCGACCGCATCACATCGAAAGCCTTTTGATACTCTGTATAGTGAAAATGGTGGGTGATGATGGGACCAATGTTGAGACCTGATTGAAGCATCACGGTCATTTTGTACCAGGTTTCATACATTTCCCGCCCGTAGATGCCTTTGACGGTCAACCCATTGAAAACCACCAGATTCCAGTCTATGGGTGTTTGACCCGGTAGAATCCCCAAGAGGGCGACCTTCCCGCCATGGCACATGTTGACCAGCATGGAGCGAAGCGCTTCCGGATTCCCTGACATCTCCAGCCCTACATCGAATCCTTCCTTCATGTTCAGCGCCTGCTGGGCATCCTGAATGGATTCCGTTTCAACGTTCAGGGCCATTGTAGCGCCCATCTTCCTCGCCAACTCCAGCCGGTACGGATTAACGTCCGTCACCACCACGTACCGCGCGCCGGCGTGTTTCGCAATGGCTGCCGCCATACAGCCGATCGGGCCGGCCCCTGTTATGAGGACATCCTCTCCCAGGACGTCGAAGGAAAGGGCAGTGTGGGTCGCATTGCCCAAAGGGTCGAAGCAGGCAAGCACATCCCGGGGGATGTCCGGATCGCAGTACCATACATTCGTGACCGGGATTGAGAGGTACTCTGCGAATGCTCCGGGACGATCCACCCCTACTCCCAGGGTGTGCATGCAAAGGTGTCGCCGTCCCGCAAGGCAATTACGGCAGCGCCCGCAGACCAGGTGTCCCTCCCCGCTCACCAGGTCACCCACCTTGAAGTCGCGGACATTGCTGCCCATTTCCGCGATCACGCCCACAAACTCGTGGCCTATGGGCATGGGTACCGGGATCGTTTTCCGGGCCCATTCATTCCAGTTGTAAATATGGATGTCGGTACCGCAAATGGCGGTCCTCTGGATCTTGATCAAAACATCATTTATCCCCACCTCGGGAACAGAAATATCTTCCATCCAGAGCCCGACTTCAGGCTTGGCCTTTACCAGGGCCTTCATGCTCCGCATCTGGACCTCCTTTCTTGTCTCGCCGGCGAAGAAGATTTTTCATCAGCCACTCGCCTTCATACCCGTAGATGGAACTCTACGGTGCATCCGGGCCTCCCTGCTTAACCGGCATCTTCGTTCGCCTTCCATAATAGGACTTTCCGGCCGTGTTCGCCACTAAAAGGTGGCCGATCAATTCTTGAACGACAAAATACACAAGGACCGGGTGAACCACAACGGAAAAGGGCGTCAAACGATTAACCGTGGGCCATTGAACCATGAACCTGGGTACTTATCAAAAATTTATCTTGATTTTTTTAAAAAAATCGATTATGGATCGCCTTTAGCCAATATAAAGGTTGTTTTTATTGGCGTCCTGGTTTCCATTCAGGGCATGATTCATTTGTCAAAAGTGGCAACCTGAAGTCTGGAACCATGAGCATCTTTTGAAAGGAGGTTGCCCCTATGGCTAATGGAACTGTGAAGTGGTTTGATGATCGAAAAGGTTACGGCTTCATTGAGCAGGAAGACGGCCCCGATGTATTTGTGCATCATACCGGAATCAACGGGAACGGATTCAAGTCTCTCAGAGAAGGCGAATCAGTGACATTCGACGTAGAGGAAGGCAGAAAAGGCCCCTCTGCTGTTAATGTTACCGTCGTCTAGTACCTCCTGATTCAACAGCGGGCATTCCAACCAATGGTTCTGGGATGCCCGTTTTTTATTTTTCCATTCGCAGGGTCAAGAACCTCCCCTTTCAGGTGAGACTAATCTTCGTGGCCTACGCGGTGGATCTTGATCATGTTTGTGGAGCCGCTCCTGAGTGCGAGACCGGTGACGACAATGATGAGGTCTTCCTGTTTGAGAAGCCGCTTTTTGAGCAAAATATCCTCACCGGCCTGGATAATCTGCTTTGCATTGCTCATCGGTGGGATCAGGAAAGGCACAATGCCCCAGACGAGCGACAGCCTCTTGAAAACCTCGATCGAAGGAGAGAAGGAAAACACCGGTTTCGCAGGCCTCTGTCTGGAGATCAGCTTTGATGTCCTGCCCGAAACGGAAAACGCAAGGATGGCCTTTGCGTTCAACTCATGGAGGATGTTCGTTGCGGACTGGGCCACTGCATGGGTAACCAGGTCTTTAGGGTCCCGTTCAAATTGCAGATTGTAGTGCATGAACGGAGAACTCTCCGTCTCGGTCGCGATTTTAGACATCATCCTGAGCGTCCTGACAGGGTATCTTCCCACGGCGGTTTCACCGGATAACATGACCGCATCAGTGCCGTCGATAATGGCATTTGCCACATCCGACGCCTCTGCCCGGGTGGGAATCGGGCGATCAATCATTGTCTCGAGCATCTGGGTCGCGGTAATCACCGGCTTATTCACTGCTATCGCCTTCCGTATGATCCGCTTCTGGATTGTCGGAACCTCCTCAGGCCTCATTTCAACACCCAGGTCTCCCCGTGCAATCATGACTCCATCCGCGACTTCCAGGATCTCATCCAGGTTTAAAACCGCTTCCGGTTTCTCAATTTTTGCGATGACGGGAATATGGAGTGCCCGGCCTTTCAGGACGGACTTCACCCTTCTGAGGTCATTCGCTTTCCGCACAAAAGAGAGGGCGATATAGTCCACCGCCGCCCTGATGCCGAACTCGAGGTCCATCCTGTCTTTCTCGGTCAGGGAAGGGACAGAAACAGGGATGCCCGGAAGATTAATTCCCTTATGCTCTTTGAGGATTCCACCCTGTATGACCTTGCACTTCACGGTATCCCTTGTGACCGAAAGGACCCGCAACTCGATAAGCCCGTCGTCGAGAAGGATCGTGCTGCCTTCTCCCACATCCTTCGGAAGTTTCTTATAGGCCGTGGATACCAGGTCCGCCGTTCCACCGGGGATATCCTTTGTGGTTATTCGGACGGTTGCATTCCTCTTGAGTATTACCGGTTCACCCTTGTCCAGCGTCCCTGTCCTGATTTTCGGACCCTGGAGGTCCATGAGAATCGCTACGGATTTATCCATCTCTTTCGAAAGGGAGCGGATACGTTGAATCACCCTTTCGTGTTCCGCATATTCTCCGTGGGAAAAATTGAGCCTTGCCACATTCATCCCGGCGGACATCATCTTTCGCAAAACAGCCCTGCTGCTCGATGACGGCCCTATTGTGGCGACTATCTTGGTCTTGTTCGACATGTGCTTTTCCCCTGTGGACCGTCGCTTGGCTTCTTGACGATCCTTCCGCCTTTCCCTTCCTTTCCCTGCCGTAAATACTTATGGGAAGAAAAAAAAGATGTCTTGACGATACCTGGGTATCCGTTTACAAATGGGAGAAAACCTGCCTGCTTTCTGTGGCGGAACAACAAAACACTTCCAAGAAGTGACACGTTCTTGTCCGTTCATACGAAGAATGAAAGGGAAATGCAACCGAAAATCTGCGTAAACTGTTCTCAAAGAGAGAAAGGAAACGCCTTCATGAAACCGCCGACCGGAGCTCTTCCCGGCCGGAGGCGGCTGGAGCACTTCTCTGATGACAACACGACCAACCATACCTGATATCCGGCAGGCAGCCGAACGGATCAATCCATGGGTACATCAAACCCCCGTACTGACCAGCGCCACCTTGAATAACATGTGCGATGCGGAAATCTTCTTCAAGTGTGAAAATTTTCAAAAGGCCGGCGCTTTCAAGATCCGGGGAGCTGCCAATGCCGTCTTTTCTCTCGGAGAAAAAGAGGCGCGAAGGGGTGTGGCAGCTCATTCTTCAGGAAACCATGCGGCCGCCCTTGCCCTTGCCGCCGGATGGCGGGGGATCAAGGCCTATGTGGTGATGCCGGAAAACGCATCCCGGGTGAAAAAGGAGGCTGTCGCCGGTTACGGCGCGAATATCACTTTTTGCGAACCAACTCAAGCAGGACGGGAGGAGGCCCTTGCCCGGGTCATCAATCGCACCGGGGCCGCCGTTATTCACCCCTACAATGACTACCGGGTTATCTCGGGGCAGGGCACCGCGGCACTGGAGCTCTGTGAGAAAATCCCCGATCTGGACCTCGTGATCGCCCCGGTGGGCGGCGGCGGTCTCCTGAGCGGGAGTGCCATTGCGATTTCCGGCGCTTCCTCTGGAACCCTGGTTTTTGGTGCCGAGCCGGAAAGGGCCGATGACGCCTACCGATCTCTCAGAGCGGGAAGGATTATCCCGTCGGAACACCCTGATACCATTGCAGACGGGCTCCTCACCTCCCTGGGAAGTCTCACCTTTCCCATCATACAGGAATCTGTAAAAGATATCGTGCGAGTAAGCGAAGATGATATTGTAAAGGCCATGCATTTGATCTGGGAAAGGATGAAGATTATTGTTGAGCCTTCATCTGCAGTACCGCTGGGCGCCTTACTGGCAAATCGTCCGGCGCTGCCCGGCTGGAAAATCGGAATCATTCTTTCGGGCGGAAACGTGGACCTTTCAGCCTTGCCCTGGGATGGAGAAAAAAGGATTATTCAGGCGTGAACCCTTCCTCACAAGACATGACTCAGAGGACAAGCCAGTTCAGACTGGTCAAGTTCTTTGCTTACACGAGCTTCGTTATCCTGATCCTGTTCAGCTTTCCCTTTTCCATGATCGTTGCGCAGAACGCAAAAAAAATCCTCACGAAGAGTTATGAGAATTACGCGTTCCTCCTGGGAGAAAACCTCAATCACCAGGTCTTCCAGAATTTCGTCCTTCCCGTGAGCAGCCAGTACGGCAAAATCCGGCTGAGAGACAAGACCCAGTATGAGCTGATGGACCGGATTGTGAAGAACACCATTCACAGTTTTAAGATCGATCTCGTGAATATATACGATATTGAAAAGGGTGTCGTCGCCTACAGCACCGACCCAACGCTGGTTGGAAAAAAGGTGGAAAAAACGCCTGGCTATTACCAGGCGGTCCGGGGAGAGCATTCGTCGGGCCTCTTGTCCGCGGGAAAAGATCTGTGGGGTCTGGGACTGGAAATCGGAGGTCGCAGGAAACTCAGGACATACATCCCCTTCCGGGGAGAAGTATTCTATTCAGAGAAACCTACCCTAATCCTCGGGGTATTCGAACTCATACAGGATTTGACCGAGGAATATGGGTCCATTGCACGGTTCCAGTATACTATTTTCGCCCTTTCAGCAGGTATTATGGCCCTCATTTTCATAGCCCTGTTGTTCATCGTGCACAAGGCGGAGAAGATCATAGATGAACGGGCGCGGGAACAGAGGGAATTGGAAGCGCAATTGAACCAGGCGGAACGTCTCGCCGCTCTGGGGCAAATGGTGGCCGGAGTCTCCCATGAAATACGAAACCCTCTGGGGATTATTCAAAGCACGGCAGAATTGCTCGGACAAATGCCGGATGCCGATGAGAGCCAGAAAAAACTCTCTATCGTGATCACTGAAGAATCCCGCAGGTTGAACAACATAGTGACTGAATTTCTTGATTTCGCGAGACCCCAGGACCCGGCGCTGCGAGAGTGCCTGCTCGAAGAGGTTGTGGCGAGGAATATTTCCTTTCTCGAGCCTGAGTTGCAGAAAAGGCATATCACGGTCTCCCACAACATCAGGGGGAGGTCCTTCAAGATAAAGGCTGATCCGGAGATGCTTTATCGTGCGTTCCTCAACATCTTCGTCAACGCTATTCAATCCATGGACGGCGAGGGCGTTCTCAGGGTAAAGATCGGCGAAGAAAAGGCCCATTTTTTCGTGGAGATAGAAGATACGGGTTCCGGAATTCCTCAGAAACAGCTGAACACTGTTTTCAATCCCTTCTTCACCACAAAGGACAAGGGGAGCGGTTTGGGCCTCTCCATCGTGAAAAAAATCGTCGAAGGACACGGGGGCGAAATTGCGGTCAAAAGCAGGGAGGGAATGGGGACCACGGTCATGATCAAACTGCCCAGATATTCGTGATTGATTCGCCTCTCGAAGAAGGCTCAGGAAGTAAACCTTTTCCTCCGTTCCGAGGCTCCGGGCTGGTCTTTTCAGTGACTTATCAGCGTGGGATAGCTACCCCCTCCGCATTCTCGACCTCGTCGAGCTGCGGGTTCCCCCACTGATAAGTCACGAAAATACGGCGCCCTCTCACCAGTCACTTCAGAAAAGGTTTCCTTCCTGAGCATCACGGTTCAACACATACCGACTCTTTGAAACCTCGGAGCGAGTACAACTGAAGGATGAGAACCCATGGAAACAATTCTGATTGTTGATGATGAAAAAAATTACCTGATCGTACTGGAGGCCGTCCTGAGTTCGGAGGGATACGAGATCATGACCGCGAATAATGCCCGGGATGCGCTGCACTGTGTTCGGAATGCGGACCTTGATCTCGTCATAACCGACGTCAAGATGCCCGGCATGAGCGGGATGGAGCTGCTCTCGGAATGCGGAAAGATAAAGCCCGACCTACCCGTCATAATTATGACGGCCTATGGCACCATAGAAATGGCAGTGGAGGCCATGAAGCAGAATGCCTACGATTATATCACCAAGCCTTTCCAGAATGAGCAGCTCAAGCTGACGATCAGGAAGGCCCTGGAAAGATACCGCCTTGTCAAAGAAAATCGCAGGCTCAGCGAGGCCCTTTCGGATCGTTTCAGGTATGGGAATATCATCGGAAAAAGCAAGCCCATGCTCAAAGTATACGACATGATTGAAAAAGTTGCTCAATCGAAGGCGTCGGTTCTCATCACAGGGCCTTCGGGCACCGGGAAGGAACTCATCGCCAAGGCAATTCACTATGGAAGCGCTAAGAAAAAGGGGCCATTTGTTTCAATAAACTGTGGGGCGCTCACGGAAACACTCCTTGAGAGTGAACTCTTCGGGCATGAAAGAGGTGCCTTTACCGGAGCCGTCTCCATGAAAAAGGGTCGTTTTGAACTGGCAGATGCCGGCACTCTTTTTCTGGATGAGGTGGGAGACATGCCCCCGTCTCTCCAGGTGAAACTGCTTCGCGTTCTGCAGGAGATGGTATTCGAGCGAGTCGGCGGTACCAAAAGCATAAAGGTAGATGTCAGAGTTTTGTCGGCATCGAACAGGAATATAAAAGAGGATGTCAAGAATGGAACATTTCGTGAAGACCTCTATTACCGCTTAAACGTGATCCACATGGAAGTCCCGCCGCTTCGCGAACGGACCGACGATATCCCTCTGCTCGTAAAGGCCTTTATTGATAAGTATACGGAAGGAAAAGCCGTCAGCAAGTACGAACTGAGCCCGGAGGCATGGAAAATGCTCTACGGGTATCCTTGGCCGGGGAATGTCAGGGAGCTCGAAAATGTTATTGAACGGGCCCTCGTCCTGAGTTCCGGCGGGGTAATTACCCCCCTGGACCTGCCCGAAGAGATCGGAGCGGCAGAATCACATTTCGATATCGATCGATTCATCCCGTCGAATGTCCCTTTGCAGGAGGCATTGAGCCAGATAGAGGAAAATATGATCAGGCGGGCGCTGCGCCAGTGCGACAACGTTCAAGCCCATGCGGCAAGAATGCTCGGCATCACCAAGAGCTTGATACAGCATAAAATGAAAAAATATCAAATAGTTGTTTGATGTCCCAGATTTTGTACCGGCATTTTTACTGTCATTTCAATATATTATATACATAGCTCCGTAAATTGCCCTCACACGGTACAATTTCCTGTACTTTTGTGAGGTGATCCAGAAGGCAATCAATGCCTCTTCCACCTTGAAATACCTGAAATTCCGCCTTGTTATGTGTATATTGTGAAAGACGAAGAGATATGGCAAGCATCTTGCAGGATAACAGGACAAAAGCGTATTACTCTTTTCTCCTAAACAAATCAGCCGCTCTTAGAGCGGCTGATTTGTTTAGTACCCCAATCGCCTCAGCGCCCGGGTATCCCTGCTCCAGTTCTTATCCACTTTAACGGTGAGTTTCACGTAGACCTGCACCCCGAAACGCCTCTCCAACTCCATTCGCGCCGCAGTCCCAATTTTTTTTACCATATTTCCATGGCGCCCCACCAAAATGCCTTTTTGTGACTGCGTCTCGACATGGACAGCGGCATAGATCCGGAGAAGGTTCTTCTCTGGAATTTCTTCCGTTCTTTCAACCGTAACAGCGGAAGAATACGGCAGCTCATGCCGGACAAAAAGATAGATCTTTTCCCTGATAATCTCCGACATCAAGAACGTGTCCGGCTGGTCGGTTCTCATATCAGGCGGAAAAAACGGAGGGCCCGGCTTGAGCTTCTGCCTGATCACCTCCAGCAATTCCGGCACCCCTTCTCCCTTCAAGGCTGAGACAGGAATAATGGCCTCGAACAGCCGTTCAGCACTGAATTTTCCCATTATGGGAAGGATTTCAGACCTGCTGCCCCTGTCGATCTTATTGATGACCAGAAAAACCGGCTTTCCGGTCTGCCTCACGGCCCCAATGAGACCGGAGATTTCAGGATCGTCAGGATGATGCAGATCCACCATCAAGAGTAGAATGTCCACCTCTTGAAACGCGGAACGCGCCGAATCCACCATACTCTTATGAAGAAGTGTTCGTGTGCGGTGGATTCCGGGGGTATCCATAAAGACCATCTGGAGTCCATCTCCATGATAGATCCCCAGAATCCTGTTCCGGGTTGTCTGGGGTTTCGGGGAGACGATCGCTATCTTGCTCCCTATGATCCTGTTCAGGAGGGTGGATTTTCCCACATTGGGCGGCCCCAGGATTGCGATGAATCCGCTCAGGAATGTCATTCTTCAAGGACCTCTATCTTCCCCGGGGGAAGACGGCTGTCTCCTTCCACTGCCAGGACTTCCGCACCGGTCATCAAAGAAATGCGTTTCACTCCTTCATTCCCGTAACCTCGCAGGAGAGGGACGTCGCTCTTCCGGACTCGTATCCTGACTTTTTCCATGCGGCCGCAGGAAGGCAGTTGCGACTCAATGATTTTCTGATAGATTCTGCACCGTACCAGAAACCCAAAGGCAGCATGCCACGGCCCCGCCAGAACCTGGCCTCGAAGCAGGAGTTCCGGCGAAGACATAAGGCCGATTCTTATCACAGGAATTCCTGCGTTTTCGAGCATTTTGCAGCCTTCGGCACAAATTTCCACGGCCGCGGAGAGCGTTAGCGGCGCATACTCCCCGTGTTCATACATTCGGGCAAGGCCTGTTTCCCTTATTACCACGGCAGGATATATTCTTGCCATATCCGGCACGAGCCCGACGATCTTCTCCACCGTGGACAAGAAAACCTTTCGGGAATCTCCCGGAAGTCCCGGCATCAATTGAACCCCCACCTGAAATCCAAGGTCCTTCAGAAGGCCGACGGCTTTCTCCGAATCAGCGGCACTGTGACCTCTTCCAGACAGCGCAAGCACGTGGTCGTCCATTGACTGAACTCCCAGTTCCACTGTTCTGACCCCAGCGAGTTTCATCAGCTCCAGTTTCTTCAGGTCCAGGGAATCCGGACGCGTGGAGACCCTGACGCCCGTAAATAATCCTTTTTCCAAGAAAGGAGCGACGGCTCCGAGGAGTTCCTTTATCGCTTGAAGCTTCAGGTTTGTAAACGTCCCGCCGTAGAAAGCCACTTCGGCATGCGTGGGATCAAATTTCCGTGAACGGATTGCGGTCTCGATAATCCGGGTGACATAAGAGCCAGTCACGAGACCCCTTTTCACAGAGGTGATCTTCTCCTGCTCACAAAAAATACACCGGTGAGGACATCCCTGGTTCGGAACAAAAATGGGGACTATGAAAGGACTTCGTCGGCATCCAGACACAAGAGAGCCTCCCTCGCTGCCTGCTGTTCAGCTTCCTTTTTGCTCCTGCCCTCACCCCGGGCGAGCGTAGTTCCGTTATAGACTATTTCCACAATGAAGCGTTTGTCGTGTGGAGGGCCTTTTTCGTCCAAAAGCCGATACCTGGGCATGGTTCTGTCCATTTTTTGCGTCAATTCCTGGAGCCGGCTCTTGAAGTCATGGACCATTTCCGGGTTATCGATACGGTCCAGGGACCCGGAAAAGACGTCTTGAACCACCAGAAACGCGAGGTCATACCCCGCGTCCAGGTAAATGGCACCCAGGAGAGCCTCCATGGTATTCGCCAGGATGGAGGGCTTCCTTCTCCCCTTTGTCTGCTCTTCTCCCTTTCCCAGAAGGACATGGTCCCCCAGTTTCAGATAGGATGCTACAGAACAGAGGCCCTGTTCATCCACGATCATGGACCGAAACCTCGAAAGGGCCCCTTCCTTGACTTCAGGGAAACGATCCATCAAGAGGTGGCTTATTGCGAGATCCAGCACGGCGTCTCCAAGAAATTCGAGCCGTTCATTATCTTTGAGCTCCTCGTCGGTCTTTTCGTTCACGTACGATGCGTGCTGAAAGGCCTGCTGCAACAGGGCCGTATCTCTGAACCGGTAACCAAGCCGATCTTCGAGTCCGCGAAAATCGAGTTTGTCCGAGGGGTCTTGCATAGTTCACTCCTCTGTCTGTTTCCTTTTTCTTCAGGCGAGCTTACCTGAACCGTGACAAATTTTCAACCTTTGAGGTCGCTGAATGTTACACCATTTCCTTCGAAAACAAGTCAGGATGGTACACTTATTGCTGATTCTAAAGAACTGGTCCCCAGGGTTACGCCAAAGGGACCTGGATCTTTCCATCTTTTTTGTTGACTTACTTGCTGATTCCGGCTAAATAAAAAGTTTTTCAT
This sequence comes from uncultured Desulfobacteraceae bacterium, assembly GCA_964581175.1. Lineage (GTDB taxonomy): Bacteria > Desulfobacterota > DSM-4660 > Desulfatiglandales > Desulfatiglandaceae > B46-G9. The sequence continues at coordinate 2,635 of CAZONI010000026.1, read as the reverse complement.
AAAGGCATTGGAAATTGTCTAAGAGAAAAGCAGTCATTTTGGAAGAGAAGGAAATCTCCGAGAAAATCCAGAAAATTGCCCGGCAGATTGCCACGCATAACGGAGCGTTGGAAAATCTTGTTCTCGTGGGGATTAGAACAGGCGGGGCGTTCCTGGCAGCCCGCCTTCAGGCCGCTCTCCGAGAAATAACGGGGCAGAATGTTCCACTTGGAATTCTGGACATCACCCTTTACCGGGATGACTGGACCCGCATAGGTCCTGCGCCGGCAGTGCGCAAAACAAGTATTCCTTTTTCCATAGACGACAGGATCATCGTCCTGGTGGATGACGTCCTCTTTACCGGCAGGACCGTGAGAGCGGCCATGGATGCTCTCATGGATTTCGGACGCCCCAGAAGGATCGAACTCGCGATTCTGGTTGACCGAGGGGCTGAATACCGTGAATTGCCCATCACTGCCAACTATTCAGGCGGGACCTGGCAAACTGCTCCTGGGGAGACAATAAATGTCTACCTGAAGGAAGCCGGGTTCCTCGACCACGTGGCCATAGAACGCAAGAAGGCCGTCTGAGGATGGGACGAAGAAAAGGGCACAAGAAAAACTCCAGCCCGTCAATTCCCCTGAGTCCCGAAGATAAAGCTCTCCTTGATTCACTGCTCGCAAGGCGCAAGCACGAAACTCCTGAACTGCTGGTTCGCCAAATTTCAAACCCGAACCTGGCCCGAGCTTTCGTGGATCATCTTCCCACTGATGGCAACACGACCATCCTCTTTTTGCAAGCGCTTTATAAAATTTACCCCCAGAAGGATGTCCAAAAAGCGATCAAGCGTGCCGCGTTCAAGTTGAGGCGTAACGGTCTTGAGGCGCCGAACTTCGCTGCGGATAGTACTCCCGGACCCTCCTTTTCCCTCAAGCCGGATGAGAGAGAAGAAGCCGAGGTATTTCTCGGGATCGTTGATGGACACGGTTCGCGCGGTGTGTACGTATCACTTCCGAGAATACCTTCCGGGTACGACATAGGGATCGGCTTGGTGAACGACCAGGAAGGGATTATAGAATTTCACTCTGCCCACTGCAGCAAGAAGAGAATGAAGGAATTGAAGGCCGCGGTTCAAGGGGAGATGGAGGTAACTATCCCCTCCTCCATTTCTCATGCTTTGACTGTTCTGGAAACTGCCTATGGCAGATCCCTGCAGGGCGCCATGGATGTACCAGAGGATTACCTTGAATTCAGGAGCCTGATGCTTTCTCGAGGCAGCGTGCTGCTTCGCCCCCCGGTTTACGATGTTTTTCTTGAATGGTCCGGCGAAGGGAACGCGCCGACTCTCTCTCAACTCGAGAAATTGTTCTCTCATCCATCCATGAAAAACTGGGTATTCTCTGTTGACGAGATGGAGCCTCTGCTGCTTCAACTGGAAGACGCAGAGGAGGGACCGCTTCTGCTCTCAGAGGCACAACAGGAAGATCGAGCGAGAGTCATCAAGGAAAAATGGGCGAAAGAATATTGTCCTCCGGAGATGTTGAATTCCCTGAAATATCGTCTGGAAGAAATGGCCTACGTATTTTGCAGGCAGGATGAAAAGGAGTACTCCGCTCTGGCGCTTTCGGCGGCCGCTGCGCTTTCTGAAACGCAGGCGTTTCAGTCCCTCAATCCCGTGCTTGCTTTCCTGCTGGAAAAAACTCTTGCCGTTTACAAGGATCTCAAGGATGAAATGGACAAAAACAATGAGCCGTTGGTGGATCCATTGCCCCGGATCATCCTGCCGTGAATGGGGAGTGTTTGCACCTGCTTGAAAGGAGGTTATCATGCCTATCTCTCTGCCTGTCAAGACAAGCGCCAGGATCGAAATGGTTGACATTACCGCCAGGGTCCAGGAAGAGGTGTCGAACCACGGGACCCGGGAGGGTACCTGCGTGCTCTATGTGCCCCATACCACTGCCGGGATTACGATCAATGAAGGTGCAGATCCTGCGGTCTGCAGGGACATCATGACCAAGCTGAATGAGCTTGTTCCTGCGGGAGCCGGGTATCGCCACCTGGAAGGGAACGCGGACAGCCACATAAAGGCATCCCTTATGGGCAGTTCCGCAGTCGTACTGGTTGAGAACGGCCGCCTCGTCCTCGGAACCTGGCAAAAAATCTTTTTCTGTGAGTTTGACGGTCCCCGGAGCAGGCGGGTTTCCCTAAAAATCCAGGGGTAAATATCCGGGTCAGTAAAGCACGACCCTGTCAGGGTCCAGATCCCTCTCCTCAAGTCATTCCCGTACGGCCTGGTAGAGTTCACCTGAACACCCTTGCGGCAGGATGATTGCCTGCGCCCGGCGAATGAGCCGTCGATGTTCCGTGGTCAGATTCCTGGCGCCGAGGACAATCTGTCTATCTGCACCGAAACAGGGATGAAAAGAGAGCCCTGATCCACCATCAAGGCATCATCTGCGGCGTTGCCTTCGCTCGCTCCTCCTTGCGTCGTATTGTTTATACGACTCAGTCGTCGCTCCTTGGCGCCTTGCATCTGATACCTTGCTGATGATCAGGAATTTCACCAAATCACCCGGTGAAACTCATGATGCTAAAATTAGATGGTGGATTTGGGGAGAGGATCGTCATTTGACTTTATCCCGGGAGGAAGGTATAG
>CAZONI010000025.1:0-44469 GCA_964581175.1 uncultured Desulfobacteraceae bacterium | reverse complement strand
ACCTTTTCCTCGTCAAATCCCAGAATCGCCTGATAAATGTCTTGAATCGCCATCGTCCTTTCTCCTCCCTTCGGTTAATATGTGCTGATTTTCAGCTCTGTTTCATGCTGTCCCGTTAAAGTCTCAACATCCAAATTCGGGTCGCTCCGGCACAGGAGGGAGACTATTTCCCGTTCTTCCTCCTCCGCACGAATGCTGAAAGGTCGGCCTCGATTCCAGGGTCGATATCCGGCTTTTCACAAGAAGCGAGCCGCTCGTCTACCATTTCGGAGGCTGTTTCATCAAGCCTTTTTCTCCCGCCATCGCGCCAGCCCGCGTAGTTCTTCCGGTTCACCAGTCCGGGGAGGAAAAATTCCGTTCGGCAGAGCTGAAATGTTTTGGGCTGAGTCAGATACTGCCCGCCGATTCCCACCCGTTTGATCGTTTCCACATCGATGCTGTCATGCGTAATTTGAAGCGGTTCTACAAGCCTTCTTACCATACCACACGTCTCTTCATCAATGAGGAATTTCTCAAAGCTGGCAGAGATATACGAACCCAGTATGCCGCCGGCGTGGAGTATAAAATTGATGCCGTTCCGCACCGCCGTCACGAGCGCCATGGTGGATTCCAGGGCCGCCTGGGCGTCAGGAACATGGGCATCCGTGAGTGCTCCCCCGCTCCTGCTGGGGAGATTGTAGTATCTCGCCATCTGCGCCGTTGCCGATACCACGATGGAGAGCTCCGGTGCGCCGACGGAAAGACCGCCCGTCTTCATGTCCATGGCGGATGATGTGGAACCGTAAATCACCGGGGCTCCCGGTTTCACCAGTTGACTCAACACGACCCCTGCCAGGATCTCTGCATTCTGCAATGCAAGGACCCCGGCGAGAGTGACCGGCCCGGAAGACCCTGCCATGATCAAGGAGGCTATAACACAGGCCTGACCGTAACGCGCAAGTTCGATTAATGAGCCGGCCATCTCTTGAGAAAACTGCAGCGGGGAAAGGGAATTAATCAGTGAAACCGTTACCGGCATTTCTTTCAGCTTTTCCTTGTCGCCCCAGACCATCCCGGCCATGTCGATGCAGTCCCGGGCGCCCACCTTGGATACGGGACTGCCCATGAAGGGTTTATCGCAAAGCACGATACTGGAAAAAATCATGTCCAGATGGGCTGTTTCCGCCGGCACATCAGAAGGTTCTACCATCATGAAGCCGTTCATATTAAAGGATTTTGAGGTCTGGACCAATTTGCAGAAATTATCATAGTCCGCCATCGTCGCCTTCCGTTGTTCGCCGTTCTGCATGGCCACGAACGGAGGGCCATAAGCCGGTGCCAGAACAAAGTTTTCTTCACCGATCTCCACCGACTTCTTGGGATTCCGTGCGGTAACGGTAAACCGCTTCGGGGTGGTCTCGAGTGCCTTCCGCACGTCCTTTTCGGTCATGAAAACAGTATTGCCATCTACCTTAAAGCCGTTTTTCTTGAATATCTCCAATGCCTCTTCCTCATTGAAGGCGATCCCTGCATTCTGCAGAAGATCCATCGAGGCTTCATGGAGCCTGGTCAACTCTTCCTCGGTAAGCGTTTGCATTCGATCGTACATTTCGCTTCCTCCTAGGCGTGCGGGAATGTTTCCCATCCCTACTTTTTTCGCCGCCAGCACGTTTCCGCACGCATACAAAATCGACACACGGAACCGACCTTTCTTGACCGGTATCCCTTGCCCAGGCCGATAAGGCTTGAGGCCGATCTGAAAGGAACAAGCACCCCGCTTTCGTTCAGGTGCACATCAATTTCATCTGCCGGGATCAGGGCGCAAAGGGAAAACTGGCCTTCAATAGGCCAGCCCCGCAAAGATCCCGGCGCAAGGGACGCGCTCACGCCCCAGTCCCGTGAAGCTGCCTCTTTTTCCGCATACCTTCGAACGGCTTTGCCTACTTCCCCCAGTGCCACAACACCGATGCTGTTGGTCAGGTATGCTTCCAGAATTTTGCCGGACTTGTTGAGTTCATCAACACGCGCGTCCAGCCGGCCGCCGATCGTGACAATGCTGACAAGCGCCAATTCGGCCTTTGCCAGCAGATCAGCGTGGGGACCCAGCCGGAGAATAGCGTCTCCGGCTCCATTCCTTCGGGCCAGCGCTACCTGTTCTCCTTTTACTTCCTTGACCGGTATCCATCTGTAGACGGCCTGCGGGTGAATCAGGTCCTTCGATTGGATAATGGCACTCCTGGTTTCCTCTATCAGCGCCTCGGGCGCCTTTTGTCCCCGATGGAGAGCAAGAACCACTTCCCTCGCGTCAAGTTCTATTTCAATATCGCTCAAAACCGGCATTACAGAATTTACCTCCTGTATCTCAGATATTTTATGATACCGCCCAACCGTCCGAAGATCTATGATAAAAACCCCTCATTCTCCCAACGCGGGAAATACGGTTGCCTCCGGGAAACGGGTGTTGAATTCCGGGTCCATTGCCAGTTCGATGAACCTGGTGGTGGAGGCGAGCAGGGAAGCCTGGTCTCTCTGCCTCCTGTCAAGGAGCGCCATAATGGCCCCCACGCCGGCGAGATTCTCCAGCGAAAAGACCTCTTCTTTCACCGCGTCTTGGGGGAGCATGCCTGTATCCACTGCGTTTTGCCAGTTGAACCTGGTCCCGAATGCGCCGGTCAGGACAGTGCGGGACACGCTCTTTACCCCTGCGTGTTTCATCAGGAGCTCTATGCCGACATACAGGGCGGATTTTGCCAGCTGGAACTGCCTCACGTCTTTGAGCATAATACTGATATTCCTGCCGGTACCGCTTTTTTCCGCCGGGACCAGGACGTATTCCCTGCCGATTCCTGCTTCATCACATCGAACTCCCGGCATCCCTTCCTTCAGCCTGCCGTTCGGCAGGAGTACCCCGATCTTGCGCATGACCGCCATGGCATCAATGAGCCCCGATCCGCAGATGCCACGCGGAGGAATATCGGCTCCGTCGCCCAGTACTGACCAGGTGGGATGGCCGGTTGACGGATCAATTTCAACCTGGTGAATGGCGCCGGAAACGGCCCGCATGCCGCAGGATATCTGGGCCCCCTCAAGGGCCGGGCCGGTTGCGCAGCTGGTAGCCCAGAGTTCCTGACCTTTGCTGAGAACCAACTCTCCGTTGGTCCCGATGTCGACAATCAGGCACACCTCCTCTCGACGAAAAGGAGCGTCTGCAATAATGGCCCCGATGGTGTCTCCCCCCACAAACCCCGAAATGACCGGAAAGAGATACAAGTTTGTCCCCGGATTCAACCTCAGGCCAACTTCCGCAGCTCGCAGATCCCTCGGTGAACTCAGGACCGGGAGATACGGCGAAACGCCCAATCCGTGCGGATGAAAGCCGATAAAAATCCGCTCCATGGTGGTATTCCCGACCAGGGTAACCTCGTCAACGTCTTCAGATGAAGCACCGACCTGTTCCACGCACCTGTCCAGGAGATAGTTGATGCCGTCGACGATCAACTGATTGAGCACCGTCAGCCCGTCTTCCCGCGTGTCCGCCATGGCTATCCTGCTTATGACGTCCTCGCCATACCTCCGCTGCGGATTGACGGACGCGGCGGAAGCCAGGATTTCCCCGCTTTGAAGGTTGCAGATATACGCGGCCAGGGTGGTGGTGCCCATATCCACTGCCAGGCCGAGGCTCCTGGACCTGTTCCCGGGCATGACTGCGGTAACCCCCTTGGTCACATGGTTCACCAGTGTCACCTCGCCATCAGACACACCCCGACTGCTCAACTGGCGCAACGCTCCAAGGTCCTGAATGAAGACATCATGGCCTGCTGCCTTGCTCGCCCGCTGCGCCACCCAAGTGGCAAGATCCATCAGGATGCCGTGCCTCGGCTCGGGCGGATTTTCCTTTCCGAGCACAATTCTTTCAACCAGGGGGACAACCGGGAACGTTCCCCTGAGTCCTGTTTTTCCCCTGGCCTCCCGGCTGTCCGCCATCTGTTCAGGGATCATCACCGTCACATCTTCCTGAACTTTCGCCTGGCAGGCGAGCCGATATGATCCCTTGATTTCTTCCGGTGAAAGGATATCCAGCTCTGATTCATTCAAGGGAGAGAGGTTGGGTGATGGGTCCGCAATGATCCGGCACTTGCCGCAGAGCCCTTTGCCCCCGCAATCGGCCCTGAGCGGGATACTCATTTTGGCGGCGGCTTCGGCAACGCTCGTCCCTGCCGGTATCTCCGCCAGCATACCCAGCGGTTCAAACTTGATCCGTTTCGTCTTATCCATTGTTTTCTTCATCCACAGGTCTCGGGGCCCGCATCTTCCCGGCCCTGTCACAATACCAAAGGAAAAAGTGGACCCTCCGTTACCGAGTTGATATACTGTTTAGTTTGCCGACTTCATCCACTCAGCCGAAAAAATGAAACGATGAAGGAGGGCACCATTTTCTAACACAATTGCAGGACCAAAGCAATCCGACTGCCGGAAAAAGTCATGTGTGTATGGCAGTTACGGGGAAAATGCCATGAATGATCGAGGACAATCCCATAGTGAAAATCGAGCCTCCTCTTTCGGACTGGGGATCGACGCCGGAGGGACGTTCACAGATGCCGTTATTGTCGATATCACCGGGGCGGGCATTCTCGCCCAGGCAAAGGCGCCGACTACCGCCAAGAATCCCATCGAGGGTATACGGGACGCCCTCCGGGCCATTCCCGAAAAGGTATTGCGGAAAGCCGGCTTCGTCTCCCTTGCCACCACTTTCGCCACCAACGCCATCGTCCAGGGGAAAGGCGCCCGCGCAGGCCTGGTCCTGATCGGATATGACGGGGACCATCCCGTCCTCTCCAGGATGTCCCCGGTGCTTTTTCTGCAAGGCGGTCACAATTACTGGGGGGAAGAGGTCGCACCCCTTGAACTGGCTCTCCTTGAAAGGAAGCTGCCCGCCATGGCACATGAGGTGGATGCCATCGCGGTATCCGGTTTTTTTTCGATCCGAAACCCGGATCATGAGATCCAGGTGGCCGGATACATCGGAGAGCATTGCGACCTCCCTGTGGTATCCGGTCATCAGCTTTCCACACGCCTGGACGCTCCGAAACGCGCCACCACGGCCTGGTGGAATGCGCGGCTTATCCCGCTCATCAATCTTCTGATCGAAGACACCAGGAAGGTCTTGAAAGAATTCAAGATGGACGTCCCGCTCCTGGTGGTCCGGGGAGACGGAACGTTGATGTCTGTTCGAGAGGCGCAGAGGCGTCCGGTTGAAACCATCCTCTCGGGTCCTGCCGCCAGTATCCTGGGGGCAAGATATCTGACCGGGAGCGATGAGGGTCTTGTGGTGGACATGGGCGGCACCACCACTGACATGGCTGCCCTGAAGCACGGCAGGGTAGAGATAGATTCCAAAGGGGCACAGGTGGGCGAGTGGAAAACCCAGGTGGAAGCTGCAAGGATCAGGACAACGGGCCTGGGCGGCGACAGTATTGTCTGGACTGAAGACGGTACCATCAACGGCCTCCGGGTGGGTCCGCAGAGAGTCGAGCCCCTTTGTGCAATAGCTGAACGTCTCCCGGAAATCCTTTTCGTATTAAGGAAGTTGAAGGACTTGAAAACGAGGGTCCCCTTTCTGCTCTATAACCCCTGCACCTTTTACCTCGGGAAAGGAACTGCATCTTCCGGCTCAGCGGAAATCCCCGGGGTCCTTGCTGCCGGGCCGGCAAATGAATACGAATTGTTATCCAATCCATCCGGTTCCCTGGACAAGTGGGAACTCAACAGCCTGGAAACTCGAGGACTCATCAGCCGCACCTCCCTGACCCCCACCGATTTCTGCGTGGCAACCGGGAACTATGAGCTCGGCTCCAGGGAAGCCGCGCAGGCCGGGATTTCCATCCTGGCAAAGGGGATCGGAGTGGAAGAAACAGAGCTCTTTCAGGCCGTTGAAAAGGAAATAGCACGGCGATTATGCGTGGAGGCGGTCAACCTCTCTTTTTACAAGGATGCTCCTTCCGTCCTTGCCCTCATCCGTCACTGGTTCCCGGATGCGAAATCACACGACAAGGGAGAGAATGCAATGGAACTGTCGGTGAAGTTGACCGCCCCGGTGCTGGGCATCGGGGCCCCTGCAAGGGCCTGGCTTCCCCGGTCTTTCGAACATCTCCATGCCTCTACCATCCTCCCGGATCACTACATGGTGGGTACTGCCGTCGGGGCAGCCGTCGGGACCGTCGGCTTTACGCTGACCGCCGAAATCCGGCCCACCCCCAGGGATCATCATATCCTCTTTGCTCCCACCGGCAAAATGGAGTTCGACAGTTTTGATGAAGCTTTGAAGAGAGGACGGGACATACTGGAGTCCCTGGCCACATCACGCATGCATGCCAACAATGTGAAAAACCCGGGTATGGACTTTTCCATGGCAAAACGATCGGTCCCCATTCCCGGGGGTGAACTCTACCTCTGTACCGTGCTCACGGTGCAGGCAACCGGCAGGACGGCGGTGAACGCAGTTCATAGGGAATAGTTGCGGATTACACGGATGGCCTTGCCCATCTGGGTCCGCTCGATGGAGCCGGGCGGAACCAGGGTTACAGACGCCTTGAAATTCAACTCCTCCTTGAGCCGGGCGGTGACTTTTGTCTTCAGTCCTTCCATCCCCTCCGGCCGCATCTCTTCTCCCTGCTCAACAGTGATATCCAGGTGAGTATAGGGTGAAGGGTGGGACAGGACAATCTGAAACTCGCCCGTCACGTCAGGAACCATGGACTCCATCACCCGCGCCACGCCGTTCGGAAAGACATTGATGCCCTTGACGTGCAGCATGTCATCGGCCCGGCCGATGACCCTGAACCGGGGTCCTGTCCGGCCGCAGGCACAGGGCCCCACGCCGAGGATTTCGAGGAGGTCTGAGGTCCGGTACCGGACCAGGGGCTGCGCTTCCTTTTCCAGGTGCGTCAGAACCATCTCTCCAATGACTCCCTCTTCGATGGGGATATCCTCGCCGCTCTCAGGATCAATCAACTGAAATAACAGGGCGCCTGTTCCCAGAAAATGGAGTTGATAGTTCTCCTCGCACACCGCTGCAAAGTTGCACAGCACATCCGACACGCCGTAATTGGCATTCTGCGCCTTCATGCCCCACGCGTCCTCGATCCTTTTCCGGTACACCGGGTTGTCGAGGCCGGGCTCCCCTCCGAACAGACCGAGAGTCAGCCCCAGATCTCGAGGCTCCACGCCCAGTTCGTCACGAACGACCTTTTCCAGATACTTGGGGTAGGAAGGGGTGGAGGAGATGGCGTTTATGCCCGCCTCCTGGATGACGCGGACGAGCTGGCGCGAGTTTCCCACGCCAAAGGGAAAGACCGTGGCCCCGGTGGTTTCCAGGTTGATGTGATCGGTCAGGCCGCCCATCCAGAGCTGGTAGTTGAGGCAATGGATGACACGGTGATGGGGGCGCAGTCCGGCCGACCAGAAGGACCGGGCCCCGCAGTCATGAGTCACCTCCAGATCGGCCCTCGTGAGGGCCGTATACACAAAGCGTCCGGTGGCACCGGATGTCCTGTGCACTCTGGATACCGCCTCCGGCGCGCAGGCCAGAAAGTCCCCGAAAGGCAGCCTCCGTTCCTGGGATTCCCGCAGTTCAGCCTTGGTGGTAAAGGGAAGTTTTGCCAGGTCTTCAGGCCCTTTCACATCCCTCGCGTCACCCCCTGCGGCGGCCCACTTTCTCCGGTACATCTCGCTGTTTGCAGCTACGTACTCCAACTGCTTGAGGAGCTTATCATGCTCCAACCTCCGCTGATCGCCCGCCGGCAGGGTCTCCATTTCCGGGTTCCAGCATTTCCGTTCCACGTCGACCCCTACTTCTTTTTCATCCGGGCAAGGCGCCGGGCAACATATTCGGTCTGGTTCTTCGCCTGGGTGCAGATGATGAGATGATTGGCCTCGATCTCCAGGATCTGCTCGAACCCGGCATCAAGGCCCTGATCTATTGCCGTGCGCGACAGCCTGACGGCGAGCGGCGACCGATCCGCGATCCTTTCGGCCATGGCGATCGACTCATCCATCAATGCCTCATCAGGCACGACCTTGTTTGCGAGCCCTATCCTGAGGGCCTCTGCTGCATCAATGAATTCGCCGGTGAAGATGAGTTCCTTCGCTTTTCCCAATCCCACGATCTGGGTCAGGAGCTTGGTCCCGGCAGTGGTCACAGTCAGGCCAACACCGGTTTCCGGGAACCCGAAGACAGCGCTCTCTCCGCCGATCCTGATATCACAACTCATGGCGAACTCGCACCCGCCGCCAAGGGCATAGCCCTTGACCGCAGCGATAAGCGGTTTTCCCAGTTTCATGATCAGCCGCTGGACATCCTGGAGCCGGTCCGCTTCCTCCAGCCAGGTAGCCGTATCTTTCCCCGCGGCCGTTTCCTTGAGGTCCTCGCCGGCGCAAAAGGCCCTGCCCTCGCCGGTCAGGATAATGACAGAGGCATCTTTGTCTTCCCGGGCTGTTTCCAGGTGGGACATGAATGCCCGAAGCAAATGGACGTTAATAGCGTTCAATCGATGGGGGCGGTTGAGGGTGACGATACCCACGCGCCCCTCTCGACGGTAAAGTGCAGCCTCTTCGCTCATGTGGTCCTCCGTCAATCTTCGATTGGGCATCAGGATTTCATCCGTTCATTTTTCGGGTCGTAGTACGGCATGGGGACCACCCTGGCCGGAAATCGTTCATTGAGGATCTCCACCTCCAGCTCGGTCCCGGGTTCTGCGAGTTCCGGTTTGACATACCCCATGGCCAGGCTCTCGCCCACCCGGTGTCCGTAGCCGCCGGAACTGGTCATGCCCACATATGTGCCGTCTTGGTATATCCCGTTATAGCCGTATGCATCGGCATCCTTTGCCTCAACGCTCATCAACACCAGCCTAGCCGGTACGCCTTCTTCTTTCTGCTTGACCAGGGCTTCCCTGCCGATGAAATCGCCCTTATCCAGTTTCACCTGCCAGCCGAGGCCTGCCTCCCACGGCGTATGATGGATGTTCAATTCCCCTTTCCATGTGCAGTAGCCCTTTTCGAGCCGCATGGAATCCATCGCCCTGATGCCGAACATCCCGAGGCCGAACTCACCGCCGACCTCCATCAACTTCTCATACAGGTTGATCTGCCGCTCGATGGGATGAAATAATTCCCAGCCCAGTTCCCCGACAAAGTTGAGCCTGTTCGCCTGGACCGGAACCTTGTCCACCCTGATATTCTGCGATGTGGCAAAGGGAAAGGCCTCGCTGGAAAGATCCGTTTCGGTCAGTTTCTTGAGGATGTCGCGGGACCTGGGGCCGGCGATAATAAGACAGCCGATCCTGGTCGTCACATCATCGAGGATTACTGATCCATCATCGGGAAGGTTCAACAGCAGGTGATGATGGTCGTGCCGTTTGGACACCGCAGCTGACACCACCATCCATTTGTTCTCGTCAATCTTGGTGCAGGTCATGTCGCAGAGAAAGGTCCCCATCTTCGTCAGCGCCGGGAAGACCGCTATTTTCCCGACCTGTGCAGGCGCCTTGTTGCAGCTCAGCCGGTTCAGGTAGTTTTCGGCTCCGGGTCCGGACACATGCCATTTGGAGAATCCCGTCAGGTCCAGGAGGCCGGCGTCTTCCTTGACCATCCTGCACTCGCGCCCGACCGGCTCGTGCCAGTTGGAGCGCCGCCAGGAATCCACATCCCGGTCCCCGACCTTGTCGGAAAACCACTGGGGCCTCTCCCAGCCGTAGGTTTCCCCGAAAACTGCTCCGGCGGCCTTCTGGCGGTCGTAGATAGGGGAGACCTTCATGGGACGACCGGCATCGCGTTCCTGGAAGGGAAACGGAATTTCATACAGCCTGGGGTAGGTGTCCGCAACCTTTTCAAAATTATACTGTTTGTTCACGTGGGAACCGTAGCGGCGGGAGTCCATCGGCCAGAGATCAACCCCGGGCTGGCCGTTCATGATCCACTCCGCCAGGTAGCGCCCGATCCCGCCTGCCTGGGTAATCCCGAATGAGTACCCGCAGCACAACCAGAAATTTCCGAGCGGATAGGCCGGGCCCACCAGAGGGTCCCCATTGGGCGTATAGGTGATAGGCCCGCAGGTGATGTGCCTGAGGCCCGCGTTCTCCATGATGGGAAAGCGTTCGATGCATCGTTCAACATACGGGGTGATTCGATCCAGGTCGGTCGGCAGCATGGACTGGGCATAGTCCCACGGCACACCCTCGGGATGCCACGGGTGGGCAGCCGACTCGTACATCCCCAGGATAAACGAATCCATCTCCTGGCGAAAATAGATAGACAGGTCGGGATCACGGACCAGGGGAAAGTGCTTCCCCAGTTTCTTCCGCTCTTCAGCGTCGGGTATTGTCTCGAAAAGGATGTGGTGATGCTCGCAGGGCAGTGACGGGAGCTCCAGGCCCACCATTGATCCGACTTCGGGGGCCCACAGCCCGCCGGCGTTCACCACATGTTCGCAGGTAATGTCACCTTTCTCCGTGTGGACTACCCATTCACCGCTCCTGCTCCTGGTGATGTCGGTGACCATGGTGAAACGGTAGATCTCGGCCCCGTATTTTCTGGCTCCTATGGCCATGGCCTGGGTGACGCTGTTAGGGTCCACATCGCCGTCATCCGGGTGCCAGAGGGCGCCCAGAAGGCCGTCCGTGTTGATCAACGGGTGGAGTTCCTTAATCTCCTTTGGCCCGAGCATCTCCACGTTGAGACCCAGACACTTGTCTTTGGTGCAGTTGTATTTCAGTTCATTCATCCTCTCCGGAGTGGAGCCCAGCCTCAGAGCACCGGTGGTATGCCAGCCGGTGGCCTGTTCCGTTTCCTCCTCCAGTTTCTGATAGAGCTCCACCGACCACATCTGGACCTTGGTGGCGTAGTAACTGGGATGGTAGTAAGAGAGATTGCCGGCCGCCATCCAGGTGGAGCCGGAAGTCAGCTCATTCTTCTCTACCAACACCACATCGGACCAGCCGAACCTGGCCAGATGGTAGAGGATGCCGCATCCGATGGCGCCTCCGCCGATCACCACTACGCGTGCGTGTGTTTTCATAAGTCAGACCTCCTTCATTATTTCAACGCCGTATTCGGCGATGATCATTGCCCGTGTCCCGGCAAGCCGCTTTGCAGGGTTCATGAGACGATAAAGTCAATTCCTGTCACGAGGCGGTTTACCCACCCGGATCAACAGGACGGGTTTGACCGATCTGCGGATGACTTTGTCGGCCACGCTTCCCATGGCCCATCGCGTCAGGCCTCCCCCGCCATGGGTGGTCATCACGATGACGCTCCCATACTTTTCGGCGTGGGTCAGTATCTCTCCTGCCGGATCCCCATAACGAACATGGGTCGATACCCTCAATCCTCTTCCCTCCAGGTCCGCAGAGATTCTGTTGAGGTACTCTTCCGCTCCTCGAACAACCTTCAGTTCATATTCCTCGGCATCCAACCCGGGGAGGGAAGAGAAATAGGCCACCCTCAGGAGCTGTACTTCCCCTCCCTGAACGCGAGCCAGTTCCTCTACCCGGTCGAGTATTCCTTCCGCAAGGGAAGAACCATCCAATGGAACCACAATTTTGGAAAACATCCCGCCCCCTCCTTCTTTCCGATAGGGATTCACTCATTCTCCTCCCGCGGAGCAGGAGGCATCTGGCGGCTTCCTCCCTGAGCAGCACACCCTTCCGGACCCGGGTTGATAGAACCTATCCGGGTCTTCCACCAGAAGCGAAGGGTTTAGCTGCAGCTAATTCTCCTTATACCCGATCATAAACTTCCAGAACTTTCCCCAAGGCCTATAGAGGAACCGGTAATACAGCGATGCAGCACCGCCGGGCAAGTAGATCATTACCAGGATTAGAATAAGGCCGTAAATGACCAGGTTGATGCCCGGCATGTTGGACGCTCCGGACCGTATCAGCTCCATGGCCACCAGAAACGGAAACGCAATGAACGCCCCACCCCAAAGGGTTCCGCGGCCTCCGATGTAGGCCACTGCCAGCACCTCTACCGTCTTGGAGGTGTGCATCAGATCGGGCGTCAGGATGCCCATGTAGTGGGCGTAGAATCCCCCGAGCCAGCCTGCGATGGTGCAGGACAGGGTAAAATTGACCACCCGGTAATAGGTAGGATTCACCCCTGAGGTACGGGCCGCCTCCATGTTCTGCCCTATGGCCTTGAACGCCAGACCCATCTTGGTGCGTGTGGTCCAGCGGCAGATCACATAGGTCACAAACAGCATGATGAGCATAATGTAGTAGTAGGGCTGGTTGGCCTCACTTTGTATCAGCCTGGGCACCCGAAGTCCCAGCGGTCCCCTCGTCAACCATACCATCTTGATGGCAAGGCCCATCAAGGCAAGTCCCACGAACCAGGCCATCACCGCTGCAAAGATTCCCCTCAGCCGCAGCGTCAAAACACCCGTCAGGAAGCCCAAAATTCCTGCGGCCACTGCCCCCACAAAGATGCCGACCCACGGCGTCAGGCCAAGTTTTACAGCCAGCAGGGCCGAAGTATAGCTCCCCAGGCCGAGGATTGCGGCAAACCCGAAGTTTACGATATTGATGAACCCGGCAGTCAGATCGAAAGCGATGGACGAGGCAGCGGTCAGGGCGATGAGAGTCAACCACCGCATCATGTACTCTTCGCCGAAGGGTGGAATAAGCGGCAACAGAGCCAATACGATCAGGAGCAAGGCTCCCAGCGGCGTCAGACATAGCCCGTCAAGAAGGCGACTCAGAAGGCCCATTTCATGTTTTGAAACTCCACTTTTCATGTGCTCGCTCCTACTGATCCAGGACGCCCCGGACTTCCGAGCCAAAAATCCCGCTCGGTTTAAAAATTAGCACAAGAATGATCAGCACTGAGGGAATCACGAACTGCCATCCCTCTCCCACGTAGGCGACGGTCAGCACTTTCAGAAGTGACACCATGAACCCACCGATCAGCGCTCCCATCACATTTCCCAGCCCCACCAGGATGACCACAAACCAGGCCATGTAGAGGGGCTCCAGACCGACGGTCGGATACGAGGGGTACATAAACAGCAGGCTTGCCCCTGCCACGGCCGCCATGGCGCATCCCAGGGCCATGGTCAGAACCATGATCCATTCGAGACCGATCCCCACCATCAGGGCCCCCAGCTCATCCTGGGCCACGGCCCGGATGGCCTGTCCGGTACGGGTATATTTCATGAACGACCAGAAACCGACGACGATCACTATGGCCAGAACAAAGGCCATCACCCGGTCGATGGAGACATACACGCCCGCCACGGACAGGGGCGCGCCTTGCCAGTAGCCGACGATGCCCTTGAAGTCGGCGCCGAAGATCAACAAGTCGCCGTTCACAAGGATTACGCTCAGGCCCACCGTCAACAGGAACGAGTTCATTACCCAGTTGGCCCTGCTTCGCGCCCGCAGGGGACGAAAACACAACAACTCGGTCAGTGCCCCGGCTATAGCCCCGGCGAGGGTCGCAAAAATCATCGCGATAAAAGGGCTCACCGCGGCGAGAAAGGCATTCGGGTGGACCGTCAGATAATTCTGCAGGGGCGTGATCACGAAATAGGCCGTCAACCCACCGATCATGAAGTATTCACCGTGGGCGAACTGGGCAATATTCAGGACGCCCAGGATAACAGCCAGACCCATGGCGACTAGGCCCAACATGCCGCCTGTGACGACGGTATTCACCAGGATGTACGGTCCCTGGTCCCAGGTAGCCAATGCCAACAGGATGACAGATACGGCAACGGTGATCCCTCCGGCGGTTTTCAACCAGTCAAAGATTTTCTGGAACATGGACTTCAGCATTTCATCTTCCCTCCCTCGAGCCTGAATCTAAATACCCAGGAAAACCTTTCGCACATGAGGATCGCCGGCCAATTCGGAACTCGGTCCTTCCAGCCCAATCCGGCCGTTTTCCATGACGTACCCCCGGTCCGTCACCGACAGTGTCTTGTTCACATTCTGTTCCACCACCAGGATCGTCTTGCCCTCATTCCTCAGGGTGTCCAGCGATTCGAAGACCTGATCCGTCAGCTGGGGGGCCAGACCGAAAGAAGGTTCATCCACCAGGAGGAGTTTGGGGTCCGCCATCAGGCTCCGCCCGATGCCCAGCATTTTTCGCTCGCCGCCGCTCATGGTACCGGCCAGTTGGTTCCTGCGCTCTTCAAGACGGGGAAACAGACCGTAGGCAAAGTCAAGCAGCCGATGTTTGACATCCTTGTCTCTCACCGTGTATGCACCCATCATCATATTTTCATGCACGGTCATGTTGGTGAACAGGTTCATTTCTTCTGAAACATAACTGACACCGAGACGCGTCACCCTGCTTCCGGATCGGCCGCCGATATCCTCACCATTAAAAAGAATCTGTCCACTCATGGGCTTGATAATGCCGGCTATGGTTTTCAAAGTGGTACTCTTTCCGGCGCCGTTGGGTCCAATGAGAGAGACATACTCGGCTTCATTGACCTTAAGAGATACATCTCTCAAGATCTGGAGAAAACCATACCCTGCATTAAGGTTGCTTATTTCTAACAACACTTTTTGCCTCCATTCGGTTATGCGGTAAGATCAAAAATTCGCCGGCCGGACCTGAAAATGACGTCCGGTCATGCCTCGCGGAGCAATTCCTAGTGAGCCTTTCCAAGATAGGCTTCGGCAACTCTTGGGTCCTGTGCCACTTCCTCAGTCGGCCCTTCCGCGATCTTTGATCCGAACTGAATGACCACCAACCGCTCGCACACGTTCATGATAAGCTGCATAATGTGCTCCACCATCAGGATAGTCACCCCGGTATCCTGGATTTTGTGGATAATCTTGATGATGTCCTTCAGTTCTCCTTCGGTCAGACCTGCGGCGAGTTCGTCAAGGAAGAGGAGCTTAGGCTTGGATGCCAGGGCCCTGGCCAGGTCGAGCCGCTTCAGCTGCACCGTGTTCAGGTTTTCCGATACGATATCCTCGGCAACAGGAAATTCCACGAATTCCAGCATGTTGCGGCCATGAGCGATCGGATCGGCCACCTTTCGGGTGCGGTTTCCGAAAATGGCGGCCGTCAGGACGTTCTCCAGGGCCGTCATCTTGGGGAAAGGTCTGGGAATCTGGAAAGTCCGGGAAAGCCCCCGGTGGCACATTTTCTCCGGTACCAGGCCGGTTGTGTCTTCGCCAAAGACCCTTACTCTTCCCGACGTTGGCGGATTCAATCCCGCTATGGCGTTCAGCAGGGTCGTCTTGCCGGCGCCATTCGGTCCGATCAGGCCCACGATCTCCCCTTCATCCACGTGCATGGAGATCCTGTTGACGGCCGTCAATCCCCCGAATTGCTTCGTTACTTCCTTTGTTTCCAGTATGCTCATTGAAACCACCGATGATAAGGGTTCGAAGGGATTGATGGTCCGGGAGCTGGCGGCCGATTCGGCCGCCGTGCTCGCCGACCATCGTCACATGTTTCTAGCGGCAGCGGGTCCAGTGATTGGACCCGCTGGTTTCAGCCGGTTACTTGGGAGGAGTGAAGTTTCTTTCCTTCATGGACTCGGGGTAGATGACGTAGCTCTTCCCGTTCTCGTACTGGATGACCGGGAAGAAGTAGTAATCCGGGCCCACCACGGGATCCGGATTGGTTTCCGGAGTCCATTTGTATTCCTTCATCAGGATAGCTCCCTCCGCCGCGGTATAGGTCAATTTTCCGGTGTTGACCTCATCCACCACGACCTTGTGGATATCCTCTGTGGTGATCTTGCCGTACTTCTCAAAGGTTCGCTTGAGGACCTTGAGGAAGTAATTGAAGCCGTCATAGGAGAGTCCGGATGCCGGTGCCGACGGTGCGTAGCCGAATTCGGCCTGTTTGGCCTTGGCGAATGCCTTGGCGGCCTTGGTAGCAAACTGGGCCTGGACGTCGATGACCCCGTTGGAGGCGTTTCCGGTCATCTTGTACCAATCGCCGACCCAGGAAAGACCGTTGGCGAACAACAGGGCCTTGACGCCCACTTCCTTGAACTGCTTGACAAATGCAGTCATGGATGGCGCCGAAGTGGTGGTGCCGCCCACGAAAGCCACACCGGCCTTCTTGTATTTGGCCAGGAGGGGATAAAAGTCGGTCTGGGTCAGACCGAAGTAATCCTCGGAGGTGATCTCCCAACCGGCCGCTTTCAGGGCCGCCTTGAGATTTTCGCCCGCATTCCGGCCCCAGTCGGTGTCCTCGCCGAAGATGGCTGCCTTCTTGTCCCTGGGCTTCCAGATACCGTGCTTGATGGCGTATTCCATGAGTCCTACACTTCCTTTGGCCTCGAGTTTACCAGGGACCGGCCACATTTTGGCGCTCCACCAGCTGTATTTCTCGGGATCGGATAGCCACTTCTTATTAACCAGTGCGGCAGCGCCCATGCCGGCAAGCCATTGCACCTTGTACTGGGCAGCCAGATCCATACATGCAACGGCCACGGAGCTGTGCCAGTTGATGCAGCCGGCCACGATCCCCTTCCGCTCGCAGGCCTCGGCAAAGGCGCTCGTTGCCTTGGCCGGGTCGGACTGAGAATCGACCCAGACCACCTCTAGTTTGTACGGGCCTATCTTGCTGCCGATTTTATCCAGCCCCATCTTGACCGAGTCCCTGAATTCCTGGCCTGCCTTCGCCGACGGACCGGTAAAGGGACCCATAACGCCTATCTTCAAGACCTTGTCCGCAGCCCCTGCAAAAGAGGTAAAAAGGAACAGCGAAGCAACAACCGCTACGATCACCAACAAACGCGTTTTTCCTATCATGTCTTCCTCCTTTTCTCTGTTTCCTAAAGATCGAGTGTTCCCCAATCAGATCTGCCCGGCCTCTCACTCAAGGTGCCCTTGCGCCGCTGAGGTAAACAAATTACCTCTCCGGCCGGCAGGCCCCGGGCAGACCCGCCGGCCGATAGTCTTAACCATTTACGGAAAAACTACTGTCTTCGTTGACCTCCCGCTTCCTGGAAAAAAAGCCGACATCGATGGTGATGCCCGTATTTTTCAGGAAAAGCTGGAGCGGGTCCGTATCGTGATCTTTCCCTTTCTCACAGTACTCGATCAATTCTGCCATCAGAACGCCGACCACCGGGGCGGTCTTGTACTGGTTCCCACTGGTGCCGATGGCCATGTAATAGCCCTTCAAATCGGACTTGTCGTAGATGGGGATCCAGTCGGTGGAACAGTCATACAGATCGGCGACGCCCAACTGCTTGTTCGGGATGCCCAGGGAAGGAATCCGGCGGGCGAGCCGGTAGACCTGTGCCTTGTACTGGGCATCGGTAATGTTCCGGTTGAAGTGGTCCGGATCATCGATCCATTCCTGACGGTCGCATTCCGGATCTTCGCTTCCAACCAGGATCATGTTGCCCACCTCAGGACGGAAGTAGATGGAATTGTCCCCGTCCGAGGTATGATAGCCGTGGTTCAGGAAGTCAAATCCTTCCGGCGAAGGAACGTGATGCACTTCGTGCCGGAGGGCCTTCGTCCTGATGTTCATCCCTTCCAGGACTCCTTCGGCCATGGCATTGATCAGGAATGAATGGGGACCGGCGGCATTGATAACCATGGGTGCATCGAACTCTTTTCCACCCTTGACGGTGACGCCCAGGACCCGGCCGTCCCTGGAGCGAATATCGGTAACTTCCGTATTGAAAAGGAACTCTCCGCCCTTTGCCTCCGCCGCCCGCTGGAGGTTGTGGACAGAGAGCTGGGGGTCATTTACGTAACCGCCGCCCGGGGTATAGAGCGCACCCTCCAGCTTCCCTTTCGGCTCGCTGAAGTGCTCGTCTTCCTCGGGGCGGGTAACCGGCCAGAACGAATCATCGCTGTAAATGGCGATATGCTCTTTCACATCCTGCATGGTCCACTCTTCGTACTCCACCCCGACTGCGTCGTAGTGCTTCTTGACCTTGCGCCAGTCATGTCCCTTGCTTTTGAGGAGTATGGAACCCGTGTTTCTATACTCCGCCAGGCCCAGCTCATCTTCCGCTTCCAGGTACTTGGCCCAGCTTTTCCAGTAATAGAAGCCCTCGTAGGCGAATGCCACGCCGTCATGGGTTGAGTAATGGGCACGAACGATGGCGCAGGAATTACTCGTCGAGCCATACCCTGATGTGGGCAGCTTCTCTATGCTCAGGGTCTTGTACCCTTTTTTTGCCAGCTCAAAGGCAGTGGCCACGCCGATGATGCCGGCGCCAACAATAATTGCGTCATACTTCTTGTCTGTCATTTTTTTTCTCCTTATGAATAAAGTCTCCGCCGGTGACGACGGATGGGGAACTTCGTTCCCGCCACGTCCCGGATTCCTTCCGGTTCCGGGTTATTCTTCTGCCAATTGCTCCACTATGGCCCGTGTCTTTTGAAAATTGTCCTTGATGGCCTTTTCCACCTCGTCTTCATCTCCGGCCCTGAGAGCCGAGATAATGCTGCGGTGTTCCTCTATAGACTCCATGATTCTTTCTTCATTGTTGAAGCTCAAAGCAAGAATTTTCCTCATCTGCAGGCTGTCATAGAGATTCCCGATCAATTCCTTGAGCCGTTCCATGCCGCAGGCATTGACAATACCTTCATGGAAACGCTTATCAACCTCCACGTACTCCAGGGATCCGTTCTCGTAATCGGCCATAAGGGCTTCCAGCGCATCAATGTCCCTGTTGCTCATTTTGCCGGCGGCAAGTCTCCCTGCAAGACCTTCCAGGGCCTCGCGCAGTATCAGTACTTCCAGTGCCTCCTGCTTGGTCCACCGCTTGACGAATGCGCCCTTCCGCGGAATGATATTTACCAATCCTTCCTTGGAAAGCTGGTTGAGGGCCTCCCGAATGGGTGTCCTGCTCACGGCCAGCTCCTCTACGAGATCGGCTTCCTTCAACCGCGTTCCCGGCTCGATCACGCCGTTGGTAATGGCCGTCCGAAGGATCTTGTACACCTCGCTCCTGAGATCTCGAATGGTGTGAATCTTCTTGAGAACGCGGGTGCTCTTTTGCATATATCCTCTTCAACCGGCAGGCCGTGCAAAGCACAAAGACCAGATATGGAATGGGGTTGTTAATGCGTTCAGCTGGCAACTTGTATTCATTTCCTGGGCGACTGGCTCAGGACAACTACCGAATTTAATAAGAAATACAGGTGGGAAACAAAAAACCTCTCTAAACACTCCGAGCAGATCACAGGGTGTTATTGTTGTATGCGTATATGTATACATAATTTCTATCGGGTGACCTTTCTGCTTGTCAAGAAAAAAATGAGGTTCCCTCATTTTTTCACTCCAAGCACCTCCCGGGCAAAGCGGATGCTCCGAACCACCGCATCATACTCCCGGCGGCGTGCCTCTTCCCGGTCGGTCGTGCCGGGGTCGAACTCCACCTCCAGGTTGAGTCTCTTCATCTGCGGCTGGGAACTGATAATCTGAAAGGCCCTCCGCATGGGAACATCCCCTTCTCCGCAGGCCACCCCGGTGATCCTGCACCCATAGGGTTCGAACTCTATCCGGTGATCTGAGAAATGGTTTGTGAATGCATAGGGTGCAAGCTTCTGGATTGCCGTGAGGGGGTCTTCACCCACCATGAGAGAATTGTTGGTGTCCACGCAGGTCCCGACAAAGGGGTGGCTGACCCGGTTTATGATCCAGAGGACTTCATCCGCAAATGCCTCGGTGTGATTCTCCAGACAGAGGCGGACACCGGACTTTTCGGCCAGAGGGGCGGCAGCCCGGACCTTCTTTGCCACTTCTTCCAGTTGGGCGACCACTTCCGGATGAAATGCACTGCCGCAGACCGGATGAGGACGATGGATATCCATACTTATTTTTCCGATGTCGGAGCCGATCCTGCGGGCGATATCAATGCCCTGCTCAATGGTGTTTGTCAGGCGATCGTCATAGCCGGACGCGTCCAGGGAAAAATTGTACTCCAGGAAAAGACCGCGTTCCTCGGCCGCCTTTTGGACTTCACGGAGATGTTGTCCCCCCGTTGCGCGCAGATCGGCGGCGGTGATGTGGAGGCCGTCAAGTCCCAGCTTGACCGCCTCGTCCATCAACTGGAATATGTCCCAGGCCGGCTCCCAATCCAGCTTGCAGCCGCCCCAGTTCTGACCCATGCCGTGCAGATGAAAGCTGTATGTATGTAAACCCAGCAGCATGTCTTGTTCCTCCTATGTTCCGATGGGCAATGGATACCTCTTCACAAAAATGACAAATGTCAAAGCTCAAATGTCAAATGAAATCCAAATGCACAATGCCAAAAAACATCCTGCCCGCTTCTGTGGTGAAGCCGGGCGCTACATCTGCACTCCGTGAACTGCTTATTTTGGGCGATTTGGCCATTTGACCTTGGACATTGATTTGACATTGGGATTTTGGAAATTGACATTATGCGCGGCCACATAGAAAAATTTCCGTCCCTCTGGAACTCAAGTTTCTTCATTAGGGATGACGGCTGTACCTATCCTCCCGCCATCGGACCCACCAGTCCGATCCGGGCATCGTGATCAATCACCCGATTCTTCTCTCTCCGTTCCCCATCCACGGTGATCAGCATGACCAGCAACGGATTTATCCCCGCCTCGACAAGGATTTCCCGCAGTGACGCCGGCCCTTCCATGTGAATCGTCATCTCCTCCGGCAGATGCGCAAGGACTGCCCTGAGTCCTCCCGAGAGATGCAGGGTAATTCTCATTTTTCCACACGCAGGGCATCGGCCACGTCCGCAAGGCCGGCGCGGCGCAGCGTTTCTTCCGTCGGGACCCCGTTTTGGTCCCATCCACGGGCCGCATAGTATTCGTCGAGGAGGGTGTCCAACTCTCTCCGGGTGAGGTAATGCCCCTCGTTCGGGCCGTCCGGCACAGGCTCCCGGAAGAATCGCGGCGGGGGATAATCGAATTCTCTCCCGAATCCCTCGATTTCCCGTACCGAGAAGGCACGGGTCAGATGCCACACTCGTTCTGAGATCTGAAGAAGCTCGGCCCAGCTCATTCTCCGGCCGGTCACCAGAAAGAACAACTCCTCGTAGTTTTCCGCCTCAAAGCCCAGTTCCATGTACTGGAGACGGCATATGCCAAGGCAGTCAAAAAGGGGCCGGATGTGCTGTAGTTCAATGACCCTCTCCGCCTTTCCCGTCACGGTCGCCTTGGGCAGTTTCCCTCTGCTGCCGCCCGAGGAAATCAGGTCATGCACGCTTGCCGCCGATCCAGCTACATCATGGCCCAGGGCCCACGCCCGGTTGTGATGAGCACCCACGTCCGCGGTCATGTACGCCAGCATCATACCCGGCGCGTTGCGGGACTCGTACCCCGACCATTCCAGTCCCTTGACGTGAATGGCAAAATCTTCGGATCCTCGCCCTACTTCTCTCGACGCCCGCATCACACCCTCGGCCAGCAGATCGCCGATCCCGTCCCGCGCGGCTATCTTCTCAAAGAGGTACACCATCCCTTCCAGGTCCCCGAAGCGGATCTTTCTTCCCACCTTTTCTTCGGTGAGAATGCCCTTTTCAAAACACTCCATGGCCCAGGCAGCAACCGCTCCCGCGGAGATAGTATCAAGGCCCAACTGGTCGCAGACATAATTGGCATACGCTATATCTTCCACGGACTCCAGAACGCACGCGCCGCCCAGCAGGGCAATACTTTCATACTCCGGTCCCTCCACATAGACCGATCCCAGGCCGGTCCCGGCCCTGCCATACTTTCCACACGGGGTGGGGCAACAGAAACATCCCTTGTCGGTAATCTTGAGATGTTCCAGAACCGCCCTGCCGTTGATGTTCTTGTAGCCGGGAAAAAAGGACGTCTGAAAATTTCGGGTGGGAAATGCACCCACCTCGTTCACCCAGTCGGTGATTCCGGCGGTCCCCTCCGGGGTCCAGCCGGCGAATCCCGGCTTGGCCTTGACCTTTTCGAAGGCCTCACATCCCTTCTCAAATAGTCCTTCCGCATCGAAGACCGGCAGGCCACCTGTCCCTCTGACGGCCACTGCCTTGAGATTCTTGGATCCCATGACGGCTCCTGCCCCGGTCCGGCCTGCCTGACGGCCGAAATCGTGGGAGACGCAGGCGAAGCGGACGAGGTTTTCTCCTGCCGGACCGATGGTGATGATCTGGAAATCATCCCCCAACTCCTTCTTGAGTTCCTCTTCGGCGGTGATAGCGCCGCTCCCCCAATGGGCCTCGGCCGATCGCAATTCAACGGTGCCGTCTTCAATGAACAGGTAACCGGGACCCGGCGCCCGCCCGCTGAGGATCAGGATGTCGTATCCCGCGTATTTCAGGGCAGGACCGAAGTGCCCTCCCATGTTCGAGTCGGCATACCCGCCCGTGGCCGGCGACTTGGTCCCGAAGTGGGTCTTTCCACTGGCCGGGACCAGGTGCCCGGACATCGGCCCGGTCGCAACAATGAGAAGATTCTCAGGGCTGAAAGGGTCCGTCCCTCGTCTGATTCTGTCCCAGAGGAGCCTCGCCACGAACCCCCTGCCTCCGATGTAGTCCCTGGCCAGATCTTCCGGCAGCGGTGTCTTCGTGATCCGGCCGGTGCTCAAGTTGACCTCGAGGATGTGCCCTGCGTATCCGAAGAGCATGTCACGCACCCCCTTCCATGACCACGGCCCCACGCGGGCAGATCTCGGCGCATGCGCCGCAGAGTGTGCACTTGATGGGCGTTGCAGCGCCGGGATGTTCATACATCACACTGTGCGGGCATGCCTCGATGCACGTGAGGCAGCCGGTACACAGATCTGCATCGATGATATATGCTCCGTCTACGAGGACAATCGCGCCCTCCGGACAGGCCTCGGCGCAGGCCCCGCACTGGTCGCACAAATGAATCCGATAGTCCCCGGGTGCCGGGAACCTGCCTTCAATGCGAAGGGCCGATTTGGCCGGGTTCATTTCTCTGAAGTTGGCAAGGGAGCACGCCAGCGCACAGGCCCTGCACCCTGAACATCGTTCGTGAATGGCTCTCAACTTCAACGCCGCTCCCCTTTCAGCCTTTGCGCGCCGCCACGAAATTCGCCAGATCCCGTTCAATTGCAGGATCAATATCGGGCTTTTCATAGCTGTCCAGCCGTTGGGTCAGGACCTCTGCCGCCTCCTGGTCGAGCCGCTTTCTTCCGGTCTCCTTCCAGGAATCGTAACTCTGCCGCCTGATGAGATCGGGCACAAAGAACTCGGTCCGGCAGAGGCGGAATGTCTTGGGCTGGGTCAGGTACTGGCCTCCGATTCCCACTTCCTTGATCATGGGCAGGTCGATCGCTTCGTCGCTCAGATCAATGGGTTTATGCATCTTCCTGACCATGCCGCAGAGTTCTTCGTCTGCCAGGAATTTTTCGAAGCTCATCTCCACGAAAGAGCCCAGGATGCCGCAGGCGTGAAGGACGAAGTTTATTCCGCTTCCGACGGCGGTCAGGAGAGACATGGTCGATTCCATCCCTGCCTGGATATCGGGAAAATGAGCATCGGTCAGGGCCCCCCCGCTCCGGGAAGGGAGGTTATAAAACCTCCCCATCTGGGCCGTGGCTGCGACCAGCATGGCGTTTTCGGCGGCTCCGATGGCCAGGGCGCCGGTTTTCATGTCAATGGGACAGGAGGTGGCGCCGTAGATGAAGGGAATACCGGGCCGTACCAGCTCTGCCAGTGTGAGCCCTGCCAGGACCTCGGCGTTCTGCAGGGCCAGCACGCCGGCCAAGGTCACCGGTCCGGAAGACCCGGCCATGACCAGGCTGGCATCCAGGATGGGCTGGCCGGCCCGGGCAAACTCGATCAGGGAACCGGCCATCTCCTTTGAATACCGCAGGGGGGCAATGACACTGATAATGGGAAGCATAACGGGATCTTCCACGATCTTCTCTTTCCCGCCGAAGACAATGGCGGCCATCTCGATTGCATCCTCTGCGGCCCGGCGTGATACCGGACTTCCCATGAAGGGGCGGTCACACAGCGTGATGCTTGAAAACATCATGTCCAGGTAAGCGGTTTCAGAGGGCACATCCGAAGGCTCGACCATGAGGAACCCGTTCATATCCAGGTACTTTGAGGTGTTGACGAGTCTGCAGAAATCATTGTAGTCATTGAGTGTCCCAAGACGCTGCTCTCCTTCAGGAGTGATGATAAACGGGGCGCCGTAACCGGGCACCAGCACGAAATCATCCTCTCCGATCCAGACGGACCGCTCCGGATTGCGTCCTCTCAGATGAAAGCGCGACGGTGCTCTTTCGAGGGCGCCGGTGACCATTTTCTCGTCAATACGGACCACGTCCCCTTCCACCTTCGCCCCGTGCTTTTTGAATATGTCCAGGGCCTCGGATTCATGAAATGCGACGCCAACGTCCCTCAGTATTTCCATGGCGGAGTCGTGAATCCGGGTCATCTCCGTCTTCGTGAATGTCTGCATGTGATCAAACATCTCTGTCACCTCGTGTCCATTCCCTCTTAATATTCGGTTATCGAAAAAAGGCCGCCAAGGACAAAAACCCCATTGCGAAAAATGACAAATGCCAAAGCTCAAATGCCAAATGAATGTCAAATTTCAAATGACCAAATCGAACAAATTTCCCTTGATGTACCTCCTGCCTTCGCTCATGGATCGCATAGCCGGGTGGCAGGACATGTTTTGACATTGAGGCATTTGGATTTTGTCATTTGGGTTTCGCTCGCGTTGATCTATTCGGAGGCATCCGAAATTCCGAACAATCTGAAACAACGAATGATGGGTTAAGCCGTTGGTCAATGCCCGCTCAGGAAGCTCCCCCCGCCCATGTCGATTCCTTCCTCGTAGCGGCTGAATCGGAGAAGATTGTCCTTGTTGTCCATCTTGCCGGTGACGAGATCGGCAGTACGCTTGCCGGCCATGGGCGATACCATGACCCCGATCCAGTAGCCGCAATTGAGATAGAACCCCGGTACCTCATCCACCGGGCCGATTATGGGTTGGTTGTCCGGCGTGTAGACATACTGCCCGGCGGAGACGCTGATATCTTTCTTCTTGAGGTTCTCTCCCACCTTCTCGAAGAAAGGGGTCAGCCTGGACACCTTGTCCAGGCAAATAGCGGGAAAATCCCAGTCGCCGAGGGGATTTTCCATGGGCTCGGTCACGGGTTCTTCCGTGTCCACCCAACCTGTCAAAGCCCCACCGGATTCCGGGCGCCAGTAGGAGTCATTGACCAGGTCGACGGTGAAGGGCGCTTCCGGAGGAACCACAGCGGAGGCAACAAATACCTTCTGCCGCCTTACCGGTTCCAGGGGCAGATCCAGGTCCACCATCCGACCGATCACTCCGGCAAAAGGGCCGGCCGCGTTTATCACAACGCGCGTTGAAATGAGGCCCCGGGTGGTTTGCACCCCGGATATACCCTTACCATCCACCAAGATATCCGTTACTTTGGTCTTCACGAAAAAGCGGGCAGAGCTTCCTTTTGCGAATCCCTGGGTAACTTCGTGGCAGGACAGCCATCCGTCGCGCTGGCGGAACGCAGCCCCGACCACCTTCGGAGAAATGAAGGGAAATCGCGAGCAGACCTGCTTCCCGGTCAGGACCTCTGAATCGGTCACTCCCAGTTTGTGGTGTTGTGCCACGGCCGCCTCGAGATCGGGGATCATAGCCTCATCGTCCGTGATGAAAAGGTACCCCTGCTGGTGCAGGCCGATATTCCAGCCGGGCAGGCCGACATTTTCGGCAAAATGTTCAAAGAACTCGATGCTCTCCCTGGCCAGGGGCGCCAGAGCGGGCTCGGTGAACTGGGCCCGGAAACACTCCGCCGAAGCCGCTGTGGTCAGGGTGGAAAGCCCATCCCGGGCCTCAACCAGGATTGTGTCAAGGCCTGCCTTTGACAACCAGAAAGCCGTCGCAGTCCCAACGATCCCCCCGCCGATCACCACCGCATCGGCAGTTCGATCCTCAGTTTCCGGAACAAATATTTTGCGCATTTGATCACCTCTTCGGAAGTGAAAATCCAGGTACAGAGGACCGGTCCCTGATTATCCCCGGAGGGGAAAAACGTAAAGGTTATCCGGGCTGCCGGTCATCCAGGTTGAAAAGAACATCATTCTCCCGGTACGCCTGCTCCAGCTTTTTCTGGTGGGGCTCAACCGTTTCGCCCCCACGCGCAATCATCTCTGTGGTGAGGCAGTTGATAAGGCAGGCCATCAAACTGGGGCTTCCTATCACCGGAAAATGAAGGCAGCGGACCACGATACGCAAATCGGCAAACTGGTTGACCGGACAGGTTGCACTGTCGGAGACCACCAGGAGCTTTTGGCCCAGGCGGCGGACCAGACGGGCAAGCCGGATAAGTTCGTTGGGGTACCGGGAAGTGGCAAAGATGACAACGAGGCTGTCCGCGGGGGCAATGGTCAGCCAGTCAATAGAAGTGGAATCGCTCCCCCGCAGGATATGGACGTGCCCTCTGATTTTTGTCAAGGACCAGCCGAGATAATAGGCAAAGGTGTAGCTCAACCGCGAACCAATGATGTAGAGGCCATTGCTTTCAGCGAGGAGACGGGCAGCCCTGCTTATGATTTCGAAATCAGCTGTCTCGTAAAACTCCTTCAGGTTCGCGATTTCTTCTTCGACCACGCGGAACACCCTTTCCGCAGCGGCTCCGTTCACTCTGGTCAGGGCCACCCGGTCGATCAGCGTCAACTGGGTGTCCACAAATTCGCGTAAATCCTGGATGAACTCCGCATACCCGTTGTACCCAAGGCGATCCACAAACCGCACCACCGTAGCCTCGCTGACCCCGGCTGCCCGACCCAGCTGCCTCGTGGTCATAAATACCGCCTGACGAGGATTCTCCGCAACGAAATCCGCCAGAATTCCTCCTTTCATCGTAAGGGAAGTCCTTTTTTCTTCAAGGTGTTTCAAGAAAGGGTGACCGGTGGATTCCTGTGTCATTTTCTCCATGAGAGTAGAAACGGTGAATCATTTTGATGGTTTTTGTTTCAGTTTAAGAGGTATTAAAGTCTATTTTAGGAGGTAAGTCAACAATTTTTTCTAAAAATGGAACTGAAACCCGTTTTTGCAGAAAATTATTGACATTTTCTGTTTCACCGTGATAGAAATTATTTCAATAATATCATGCAGGAACCAAGTGAGGCCCTTTCCGAAGAGCGGAGGATGCTCAGAGAGGAAGTCATTTCTGAAGTGACTGGTGAGAGGGTGCCGTCTTTTCGTGACTTATCAGTGGGGGAACCCGCAGCTCGACGCAGTCGAGAATGCGGAGGGGGTAGCTATCCCACGCTGAATAAGTCACTGAAAAGACCGCCAGCCCGGAGCCTTGGAACGGAAGAAATGGCTTCCTCTCTCAGCGTCGGAATTGATCTGATACTCAATTTCCAGACCCCGGATCAGGAAAATCTGTCCGGGCCATCCACCAGAGGTGGAGGGTTTGGTTACAACTAGTGCTCGCTTATCCAACCAAGGAGGATTCACCCATGAGACTCAAACGCCTGTGGGGTCGATCGCCATTCCAGTCCAGCTATGACGCGGTAATGATAGGCGGCGGCATACATGGACTGGCCACAGCCTACTTCCTGGCAAAGAAACACGGAATGAGCAATGTGGCGGTCATTGAACGGAAGTACGTTGGTTTCGGCGGTTCAGGCAGGAACACGGCCATTGTCCGGGCCAACCAGCGAAGCCAGGGAAACGTGAGGTTCTACGACGAGGGTCTGAAGCTCTGGCCGGAGCTGATCCGGGACCTGGATTTCAATATGATGTTCTACAATTGCGGCAACCTGAACACCTTTCACTCGGAAGCCGCCATGGGAGCTGCACGCCTGGCCGTCTCAACGGCCCAGTTCTGCGGCGTCAGGAGCGAACTGCTGGACAGGAAACAATGCAAGGAACTCATCCCGACCCTGAACATCGAAGACAACATCTCCTACCCCGTTTTCGGCGGAATGTATCACCCTCCCGGCGGAATAGTCCGTCATGACGCCGTGACCTGGGGACTTGCTAAGGGCGCAGCCCGCTACGGCGTCCATATCCACCAGGATACCGAGGTGACCGGCATCGACGTGAAAGACGGCAAAGTGACAGGAGTGGAGACGACCCGAGGCGCCATCGCGTCTCCCCGGGTGCTGATCTCTTGCGGCGGCTATGGCGCTCTGATGGCGCAGAAGATGGGCATCAAGCTTCCTCTGCACCCGTTGACCATACAGGCCATGGTAACCCAGCCCCTGAAACCGGTTCTCAATCACGTCATCTCTTCAGGGGCCTATCACGTGTATGCCAACCAGACCCTGAAAGGAGAAATCGCCACCGGCGCGCATATGGACCCCTGGCCCAATTACACCACCAACACAACCCCACACTACTTCAAGCACCAGGCAGAGGCATTGACCCAACTCCTGCCGTGCCTCAAAGGGATCAAGTTCATGCGCCACTGGGCCGGTCTGGCCGACATGACACCGGACATGGCCCCCATCATGCACGGCAACGACCCTGTCGAGGGCCTCTATATGGATGTGGGATGGGGCTATTTCGGCTTCAAGTCAGGCCCCATAACGGGCAAATACATGGCGGAATATATTGCCCGGGCGGAGCGCCCCGAGATCCTTGCACCGTTTTCGCTCCGGCGCTTCGAAGAATTCCGGCCTACCGGAGAAACGGCAGGAGCATTCAGCTACGGACCCTGGAATTAAGGAGACATGAAATGTCATACACGATTACCTGTCCTATTTGCGGAAAAAGGGACCTCTACGAATTCAGCTTCGGAAACGAAGACCGGGGACCCGCACCCGACCAGGAGGGGTTGACCCCGCGGACCTATTCCGATGCCGTCCAGATGCATGAGGCGGTGGGCGGACCCCAGAAAGAGTGGTGGTACCATCGGGACGGATGCGGAGTATGGTTCACGATCTGGCGGAACACCCTGACCGGTCGTGAGACCAGCGAATCGGGAGAAATATCATGACCAGATTGCCTGCAGCACCCACGGAAAAAATCGACAGGGGCAAAACGGTGGCCTTCTCGTGGCAGGAGATCCCCATGGAAGGCCTGAAAGGCGACAGCGTGGCAAGCGCCCTCTTCGCCAACGGGGTGAGGATAGTCAGCCGCAGCCTGAAATACCACCGTCCCCGCGGACTCTACAGCCTGGACGGCGAATCCGGAAACACCCTGGTGAACATAGATGGGGAATGCAACGTCAGGGCAGAAACCACCCCTCTCAAGAAAGGGATGAAAATCCTTCCACAGAATACCCTGGGAAAGGTGGAAGGAGACCTGTTCGGCATCCTGGATCGATTCGACGCCTTCATGCCGGCCGGTTTTTACTACCGGAAGTTCCATAAGCCGTCTTTTATCTGGCCCCTGGCCGTCAAGGGAATACGGCGGATGGCCGGAACAGGCAAGGTGGACCCGGAAAAACAATACGATCGTGATAAATACGAAGAGCTCTACCTCAATGCCGAGATTGCGGTACTGGGCGGAGGCCCCGCCGGTATGAGCGCGGCCCTTGCCGCGGCTGATCAGGGCCTCAGAGTTGCCCTTTTCGAGGCCAGGCCCTGGCTCGGCGGCTTTTACGACTGGCGAACCAGGGAATACGCCCCGGGGGAACCACTTTTTGATCGGGCTCGCGATCTGGCAGGGAAGGTGAAAGCCAAGCATAGCATCCGCGTCTTCACGCGCACCTTCATCAACAACCTGGCCGGCGACAATATCGTGACCGCCTTCCAGGTGGGGGACCAGGACGATTCTTTTGCCCAGCGCTACGTCCAGATCAGACCGAACGCCGTCGTGGTCGCCACCGGCTGCACCGAACGGCCGCTCATCTTCGAAAACAACGAGCGTCCCGGAGTGATGCAGGCGGGCTGCGCGCTGCGTCTGGCCCGCACCTACGGTCTCCTTCCCGGATCGACAGCCGTTTTCAGTGTGGGTGACGACCTGGGGCTCGAGGCGGCCGTGGACCTGGCCAATGTCGGGCTCAAGGTGGCGGCCGTGGCCGATGCCCGAAAAGACGGCCATCATCCGGCCCTCTTAACCGCACTCAAATCCAAGGACATCCCCTTCCTGCCCGGGTGGGCCGCCTCACGCGCCGAAGGGAGCAAGACCGTTACGGGCGCTGTGCTGGGTAATCTCTATTCACCCGAGACCAGGGACTTCGCCTGTGACCTTCTTGTGGCTTCAGCGGGTGTGACCCCGGTGACCGGTCCTCTTTCCACAGCCCAGGCCCGGTTCGCATTCGATCAGCACACGGGATTTTTTCTGCCTGTGGACCTTCCCCCGCGCGTCCACGCGGGAGGCAGACTCCTGGGCTTCACCGATCCGGCAGCCATCGAAACCTCGGGAGCAGTAGCGGGTCTGAAGGCGGCACGCGATTGCGGCACTGACAATCCCACCGGCGAAGCTGAGGCCGCCCTCGCGAATCTGCCGGGTCCTGCAAAAGGCTGCTCCCTGGTGCATGGTCCCGGGATCGGTCCGGGCAGAAAATCATTCATCTGTTTTGACGAGGACGGGACCTACAAGGTGGCCAAGCAGTCGGTCCAGCAGGGTTTCGATGTCCCGGAACTGGCCAAGCGTTTCGGTGTTTTCGGGCTGGGCGCAAGTCAGGGCGGCATCCCCGGCCACAACCTACCCCTGGTCCTGGCCGAACTTCGCGAGGACGGCATGGAAAGCCTGTTTCCGACCACGGTGAGGTCTCCCTTGGTGCCCACTCTCATGACCACCCTGGCGGGACCCAATCACGATATTTTCAAAAGAACCCCCATCCATGATCCCCAGGAGCACGCCAACGCCATCTTCAGGCGGGTCGGTGTCTGGAAACGGGCAAGGTATTTTTCAAAAGATCTGACGAGCGGTGGTGAAATCGAGGCTGTCCGCAACGGTGTCGGCATCATCGACGTCTCCACCCTGGGGAAGTTCCGCCTGTTCGGACCGGACGCCCTCAATGCTCTCCAGCGGGTGTATATCTCAGATATGACCCATATGAAGGACGGCAAGCTCAAGTACTCGGCCATGTTGAACGACGACGGCATGATCGTAGACGACGGGGTTGTAGCCCGCGACGGGGAGGGTGCGTACTACCTCACAGCCTCCACCGGGCGGGCAGGCGGCACCATACAGTGGTTCCGCTACCATACCAGGTTCGACGGATGGAATTTCCACATGGTCAACCTGACCGACACCCTGGCGGCCGTCAACCTGGCAGGCCCGAAAGCCAGGGACGTCCTTGCCCGCGTGACCGATGCGGACCTCTCCAACGAGACCTTCCCGTACATGGGCTACAGGAAGATCACCCTTGCCGGCCAAATCCCCGCACGGGTCCTCAGGGTCGGTTTCGTGGGTGAGCTGTCGTATGAACTCCACTTTCCGGCCTCCTACGGGCAGTCCGTCTGGAAACTGCTCCTGGAGGCAGGCAGGGAATTCGGCATCCGACCGTTCGGTTTGGAGGCCCAGTTCGTCCTGCGGCTCGAAAAGGGACACATTATCATCGGCCAGGAAAGCGAGCAGCGCGTCAACCTGCTGGATCTCGGCCTTGGTTTTCTCTGGGATCGCGCAAATAAGGCAAGTAAGAAGATCGGAGCACCGGCCCTTGCCTTTACCGAAGGACAGGCCGACCGCCTCAAGCTGGCCGGTTTCAGGATGAATGATCCCGCGGGAATGCCCGGCGACGGTTCCATCGTATACGAGGGCGAGGACATCGTCGGCTTCGTATGTACCTCGCGTTTTTCCAAAACCCTGGGTCAGTCCATCGGCATGGCCCTTGTGAGGGATGATCTTGCGAAAGAGGGACAGTCTCTACATATCTACCAGAACGATTCCAATAAGCCGCTTCGATTCATGGGCACGGTCGTGACGACACCTTTCTATGATCCGGAAGGTAAGCGGCTCAGAAGCTGAGGGAGGAAAAGATGGACGACATTGAGCGGAAATCGCCCATACGTTTTGACAGGAAACCGGTACAAACAGAAAACTGGGACGGCTGGGAAGTGGCCATTTCCTATGGAGAAGGGAGCGGACCATTCCTCATTGACCTGAGCCACCGGTCCAAGTGGGATCTCCAGGATTCGGATCTGTCCGGGTTTCGACCGTTCGGTTTATCGGTTCCAGAGAAACCAGGCCGGTGTGCTTTTAAGAAGGGGATCCTCATCAACCGGATGAACCGGACCCAGTGCGCCATCTGGCACCTTGCGGGCGAACGCCCCAAGCCGCCAGCGGAAAGCGCCTATACGGAAACCACCGATGGTCTCACCCTGTTGGCCGTGACGGGCAAAGACGCCCTTGGCGTCATGGAGCGTGTGTGCGCCCTGGATCTGGGCGCCCCCGGACTCGAAACGCCCTGCCTCATCCAGGGACCCATTCTGCACATCCCGTGTCAGGTTGTCCTCTTCTCCCGGTCCGATGAAGAGGCCACGATCCTGTTTTCATTTTCCCGCGGGTACGGCCAGGCTATGGCCGAGGCAATGCTTCATTCGGGAAAGGGACTTGGGTTGACCCCCGGCGGCGAACTTAATCTCCCCATCACCCCCTGATCCATGATGCTACCAGTGGGGCTGGTTTCCGATGCCTTCCCCCATCACTTCGAGGGTGTCCGTCACAACCACAAAGGCGTGCGGGTCTGTTTCACGGACTATCCGCTTGAGGCGAGGCAGTTCGCGGAAAGTGATGACGGTATAGAGGACCGTCATTTCCCTGCCAGAAAATCCCCCCTTTGCAGCGCTGATGGTTACCCCCCTGCCGATCCGTTGTATGACATCTCGGGATATCTGCTCCCACTGGGGGGAAATGATCAGGACCGCCTTTCTCTGGCTGAGTCCCGTCACCACAAGGTTCAGGACATGCGTGCTGACGTAGATGTAAATCAACGTATAAAGGGTCTTTTCCAGAGGAAAGAGCAGGACGGCCGTGCCCAGGATAATGATGTTGAACCCCAGCGCCGTGTTGCCCACCCTGAAGGAAAAGAGCTTCAGGAGGATGACGGAAAGGATATC
Organism: uncultured Desulfobacteraceae bacterium; assembly: GCA_964581175.1. Lineage (GTDB taxonomy): Bacteria > Desulfobacterota > DSM-4660 > Desulfatiglandales > Desulfatiglandaceae > B46-G9. The sequence continues at coordinate 11,558 of CAZONI010000025.1, read as the reverse complement.
GGTTCCGCCTGCGGATCCCTTGGACCGGAGGATGATGCCGGACCCCGCCCCGGAAATAATACCGGCCAGCAACGCGCTCAGGAGTTTGTCGTGCACCGGCAATGATAAGTGAATGAACTGAACGGCCACGGAATAGATAAGCATGCCCGCAATGCTGTAGAAGAAGAACCTGGGGCCCACAAATCTCCATCCGAGCAGAAAGACGGGGACATTGAGCACAAAGTAAAGCGCTCCCACGGGCAGGACGGGCACCAGATAGTGAATAATCAGAGCAACTCCCGTGAATCCTCCGCTCAGGAACTGAAGGCGGACCAGAATGCCGTTTACCGCTATCGCACAGAGGACACTCCCCAGGGATATGAGGAACATATTCCATGACACGTCTTTTGCAGACATCAGGGTGGACCTCAGGGACCACCGGCCCGGTCGATCGTCACCCATTTCAAATTTCTCTTGATCGTTCATAGATACTTCTCACCGTTTTCCGAGTTTAAAATCTTCTTTGCGCAAACCATATTGCTTCATTTTATTAAAAAGGCCCCTGGGATGGATGCCGGCCTTTTCCGCTGCCGCACCGACACGGCCTCCGGTTTCAGTCAACACGAGTTGGAAATAGGATCGCTCCACCATCTCCAGAAGGTCCGCGCGTATCTCCGGAAGCGTCTTGTTCCGCCACTCGGATGTAATGATCCTGGCCAGTGACTCCGGAAGACCCCGGTCCGGAGTGGGAGCACAGATATTCTCAGGGAGATCCCTGGGGGTAATCGTATGTCCCTGGCAGAGGATCACTGCCCGCTCGAGCACATTAATCAGCTCCCGCACATTGCCGGGCCACGTATATTGCATCAGGGCCTGAAGAGCCTCTTCGGTGATTCCATGCACTTCCTTGTTGAGCTTTCCTGCCAGATCAGCCAGATATCTTTTTGCCAGGTGAGAGATGTCTTCCTGCCGCTCGCGCAGAGGGGGCACGGACAGGGTAAACACGCTCAGGCGGTAATAGAGGTCCTGCCGAAATGTTCCCTCCTCGATTGATCGTTCAATATCGCGGTTGGTTGCCGCAATCACCCTGACATCCACCCACATTGATTTTTCACTGCCCACCGGGCTGACCTCATATTCCTGCAGAACCCGCAGCAGTTTAACCTGCATGTGCGGCGGCAATTCCCCGATCTCATCCAGAAAGATAGTTCCCCCGTGGGCCATCTCAAATGCGCCGCGTCGCGACCTGATAGCGCCCGTGAAAGCGCCCTTCTCATGGCCGAACAGCTCGCTTTCAAGGAGATTCTCCGGCAATGCGCCGCAGTTGACCGCAACAAAGGGCCCTTGCGCCCGGGAACCCCCTTCATAGTGGATGATCTTGGCCAGATGTTCCTTTCCTACTCCCGTTTCACCTAACAAGAGAACCGGCGTGTTGCAGGGAATCACCTTTTGGAGCATCTCCATGAATATCTTCATATTGGAGGATTCGGAGATAAAACTGCTGATCCGTGTCTCACGGGGCGTCCTCTCATTCAACCAGGGTTTCTTGGCCAGCTGCGAGCGCGCATCAACAGTAGCGTCCACAGCCTCCAAAAGGGTCTTCTTTGAAAGGCCCGAATACAAGACCACATCAGCCCCTGAAGCTAGCAGATCGGCCTGCCCCTTGGACGTATCATTATCGCTGAGGAGGATACTGGTAGGATTCTCGGGCAGATCATTCAAGAGGGCGATAGCTGATTCAATTGGTTTCGGCATCAGTCTTGTTTCTATCACAAAGATATCGCCGCTCGTTCTTACGGCCTTCTGAAATGGATTCTTGAGCCGTCCGAAGCTTTCGACGCGGAGGTCCGACTGGGCAAAATGACCCCTGAAAAAGGTTTCGAGACGCTCATCTTTCAGGACAAGGATAATGCGTAACAGCATGACGGACCACCTCTCTGGAGACAAGCTGCTGAAAGTTCGGCAAGAATATGCCAATTCGTGCTTTTGCGCACCCTATTGTTTCCACCGTGTCATCTCCATAATTTATTGACAATATTGGATAAAAATGACACACGCCGGTCATTTCTCCTCATATTTGTTTTGAATGAATAACCCGCAACCGGGGATCTTGTCAAACAATTTCTGCATATCCATACCAGAAATTTGCGAGTTCGGTATTCGAATGCCGACTACTGAGAGAAAAACTGCACCATATCTTAGATAACTATTTGCAATTACTGTATATACATGGTTATGGCTTGCCTGGCATCTTTTTTGCTAATCGGTGAATTATCGAACAGAAAAGTCTCCCTCGGCACCACTCGTTTTTCGGCCTGGGGTTCGGCGCCGGAAGGAGAAATATACCGGGCATGAAAGCTCGGGGGAGCGGAGGTGGAGTAAGTACAAGTGAAAAAAGGGACAAAGACACCAAGAAAAGACTTTGACGCGGAATGACTCTAGGAAAAATTCAGGAAATCAGGACCAGAGAAAGGAAACATTGAAATGCGATTAAAGAAGGTATCGATAGTGCTTGTTTGTTTCGGTCTGCTCTTCACCATGGGCCTTTCGCAGCAAGTGAACGCTGCCTCAAAAAAAGCCGTCACTCACATCCAGACAGGACTTCAGAGTCTCGGTTATTTCCACGGCAAGATTACCGGGATGATGGATAAGGACACGAATGCTGCAGTAAAAGCATTCCAGAAAGACCATGGCCTCAAGGTGGACGGCATGCCCGGGAAAAAGACAAGGATTGCCTTAAATAAGACCCTGAAGAAGAAACAAATGAAAAAACCGGCAGTATCCGGGACAAAATAGGAGCTTCAGAAATGGGAAAAAAGGGCAAAGGCCAATATGTCAGATGTCCAGTATGCAGTGAGACAATAGAGATCCCGCGAGATGCAGAAGTGGATGATATCGTCAGCTGCTATGAGTGTGACGAGGAATTCAAGCTGGTTTCTGTGAAACCTGCCAGGATCGAGTCGTTGACGGATGATGATGAGTGGGAAGAAGACAGAGACGACTCCTAAATAGAAGAATCATTCAACTGTCCGGTGCCCTGCGAGACAGGGCACCGGACCTGTAGCCTGACTCGAGGGCCAGAAGAACGAGATAAGGAGGATTGAAAAGAATATGATCGTTGTCGAATGTCCCATGTGCGATGAGCGAATCAGTATTCCTGATGATATCGAGATCAGCGACTTTGTCGATTGTGAAGAATGCGACAGGCAATTTGAAGTGGTTTCCCTCCGGCCCATCGAACTCGAATGGGTGGACGATGACGAAGAAGGGTATGAACAGTACGAGCGGGATGAAGACGTCTGGTAATACGGCGAAAACCAGGAGGGAATTCAGCAAAAAGTTGAAAAAAGAACCTGATATTTCTGTTGAAAATAGAGGCGTTGAGCCCGATATCTGGGGCATAGCCTCGAGTATCGACATATACGAGTCTGATCCCGGAAGGATTAGAGACGCTGATGTGATCCGAAGGTTCGTCATCGAACTCTGTGATCGCATTAAGATGAAGCGTTTCGGTGAGAGCCAGGTGGTCCATTTCGGAGAAGAAGAGCGTGTCGCCGGCTATAGCATGGTCCAGTTGATCGAAACCTCGCTAATCTCAGCACATTTCGCAAACCTGACCAATACCGTTTACCTTGATGTATTCAGCTGCAAGCCCTATGATCCCGAAGCAGTCCGGGAGTTTGCCGAGGAATATTTCGGCGGGAAAAGGAGCGTCATGCACGTAATCGAGAGACTCTCAAAATGAAGGTGCGCATCTGCACGGACCTGGAAGAAGGAAAGCGACTCTGGGAAAAGCTGTGGACCCAGCAGAACCTCTTTGACCTCTGGGAGATCAGGCTGTGTTTCCAAGAGTCCTACGAGCGGCTTCCTCACTTCATCGTTGCCGAGGAACAGAACCGGTCCGTCGGGTTTCTGCCGCTCAGTTGGATCGAGGAAGAAGACTCCTTCGGGTACTTTCCGGGAGAAACCTGGGAAGGCAGGACATGGTTGGAGCAAAATCGTATTCCGGCAGCGAGGCTTCCCGTCCGGCAGGCCCTGTGGGATGCTGCGCCGGACAGCACGGAGTTGCGGTACCTGCACCAGGAAACAGCGACCTCTCTGCCCGGTATGTCCATTGATGAAATATGCTATCATTTTTATCCCCAGCGGCATCATTACGACTTCGATGATTACTGGGCGCTCTTTTCACGCAAATCCCGCAAGCAGATTCGACGCGAAATGGAAAAATTCGAGGTCATGGGGTGTCAGTATCACCTGAATTGCTGGGACGATATTGCCTGGATGTTCGAAGCGAATCTCAAGACATACGGAAAGTCATCCTACTTTCATGATCCCAGGTTTATGAACGGTTTTGACAGCATGTTGTCCTTTCTGGCCCAGCACCGAATGCTGCGGGTAACCACCATCCGGATAAAGGGACATCGAGCGGCGGTGGACGTGGGCGCCATCTTTCGCAACCGTTACACGGTCCTTGCAGGGGGGACAGATCCGGAGTTTTTGGGAATCGCAAAAATGATAAATCTCTTCCATATAAAATGGGGCTGCAGGCAAAATTTTGAACGGATCGATTTCCTCTGCGGCGACTTCGGTTGGAAAAAACGCTTTCATCTTCATCCCCACCCCCTCTACCAGAAGAACAAGGAGGCAATCGATACATCGGCAGTACTGTCCGATGCGGAACAGAGGTTTGTATTTGGGGAGATCTAAGGGGCGAATTCTGGTCGTCGGAACGACTCGGGATTATGTAGACCACATCCGGACCCGACTGCCCGGACGCGCGCTCTTTCTGACCGACCCTCGTGCCGTTGCGCCGGGAATTGCGCCTGTTCCCCGGAATGAGGAACTCGTCTGTCCGCTCTCAGATCTGAGAGCGGTACGTACCAATCTCACTCACTTCCTCCAAAAATACAGCATATCACTCTCGGGCGTCGCCTGCTTCGATTGCGAATGGCTGTGGACGGCAGCAGTCATAGCGGAGGACCGCAATCTCCCCTTTCCTTCAACACAAGCTGTTCTTCAGTGCCGCGATAAATACCTGTGCAAGAATCTCTGGGCGAGCCGGGGTGTTTCCTGTCCCGAAGTCCGTGAACTGTTCTGCCCGGAGGACATCCTGGATTTCATGAGCAGGACCGGCAGATCCGTGGTCTTGAAGCCCCGTTCGGGCAGCGGAAGTGAACTGACGTTCAGGTGTAACACCGTTGATGAGGTTCGAGAAAGCTATGGAAGAATCATGGAGGGCCTGCAAAAACGGATCGCCGATCCACTATTTCAGTCTCAGGGAACGGAGGGACAGCCGACCGCGATTTGTGAGGAATTTATTTCAGGTGATGAATACAGTTGCGACATCTATTTTGACGGAGAAAAAGCGCAAATCCTGCGCCTTGCCAGGAAATATTTCCAGGAAGAAATGCCGGTCGGTACGGCGCTCGGGTATGAGATACCCGTCAGGTTCCCGCACGGAGTCTCTCAAGAAACCTCTCTTCTTGAATTTGGAGAAGCGGCAAGGGTCCTTGGCCTCACCAGGAGCCTCTGCATGATCGATTTCATCGTCCGGAACGACAAGGCATACCTCCTGGAAATGACGCCCCGTCCGGGAGGTGATTGCCTGCCGTCCTTGATTGAGCAAAGCTGCGGAGTCGATATGCTTGAACTCGCTCTGGAATTCGCGGAAGGTGCGTTGCCCAGAATGCCGGAAAAGGAGAAGTGGAACCACGTGGTCGGGGTCCGGTTTCACGCGGACCGGGCCGGCACCGTGCAGGCAATCAGGCCGGAGTTTCAAGAGTGGGGAAAAAATATCCGCTCACAGCTTTGGCTCCGGAATCCAGGTGATAAGATCGGCCTGCCGCCGGACGACTACGATTCGTGGCTCTTGGGGCATGTTATCTTCACCCCGAGGGCCGGCATGGAAATAACCGCGCAGGTTCGGGACCTCATCCGGGCCGTCGAGATAGATATTTGCTGAAATCCGGTATGACTCCCTTGGCATATTTACCTACCAGGATTGCGGGTCTGCTTCACATGACCCCCCCGAAAATGGATGAAGAGCGCCTCAGGGGTTTTATAACCTCCTGCCTGGCGGAACGGGACATCTTTATCCGTCTTGCTCTCAAACATGGTTCCCCGCTTTATGCCCTGGACGAGAAGTGGCTGAGAGGGCAGGTGCAAAGGTTCCGAGGGGCTTTCGAGCAGCACCTAGGCCCGGTCGGCATTTTCTTTGCCATGAAGAGCAACAACATGCCCGAAATAACACGCGTCATGACCGAGGAGGGCATAGGAATCGACGTCTCGAGCGGCACAGAGCTGGCCCAGGCCTGCAAATCCGGTGCAAAGGAAATTTTTTTCAGCGGCCCGGGCAAAACCGACGGGGAATTGGTTGCCGCCATTGCCCAGGCGGATCGCGTCACCATTCTCATGGACAGTTTCGGGGAATTGCGGCGACTGGATCGCCTCACCCGGCAATATGGGCGAACAGTTCGAGCGGGGGTCCGACTGACCACCGATCATTCCGGTCTGTGGCGCAAGTTCGGCATCCCCGCTTCATCCTTGAAAGACTTTTTTGATATCGCCTCCGAAGCTCCATTCATAAATCTTGCCGGTCTGCAATTTCACACGAGCTGGAACCTTTCCCCGTCAGCGCAAGTCGCGTTCATTTCAAAACTTGGAAGCGTGCTCCGCGATCAGCCGGAGAGCCTGGTCGACTGTTTGACTTTTATTGATATTGGAGGCGGATTCTGGCCTGAAGAGGGGGAATGGCTGGGCGCGGGCGGCACACGTTTCGGGATGATTATGAACCTTGTTTTTCCACGCCACCGCGATAGACGGTCGCGCTTCTGGGTTGAGAGCCGCCCCATCGATTCCTTCGCACACGAAATCGCCGACGCGCTCAAGAGAGCGCTGCCAAGACGCTTGAATTGCCGTATCTGTCTTGAACCGGGACGATGGCTGTGTCACGGGGCGATGCACCTGCTCATGACCGTGGTAGACGTCAAGGGTCATGACCTGGTGATCACTGATGCCGGCACCAATGCCGTTGGATGGGAGCGTTTTGAACAGGATTACTTCCCCGTCATCAACCTGACCCGGCCGGGCATTGAAGAACACGAATGCGCCGTCCTCGGCTCACTGTGTACGCCCCACGATGTCTGGGGATATTCTTACCACGGGATGGGAATTCGTCCTGGGGACCTTCTATTGATCCCCACCCAGGGCGCTTATACCTACAGCCTGCGGCAAAATTTCATCAAGCCTGTTCCGGGGGTTGCCATCCTCCCGGAAAAAGTCACCCTTGACTGGCGTCGTGATGCGCAAGTGATTGCCGGCATCACTCATTCCGAAGGCCAAGGCAGTCCTCCCGCCATAAGCAGGAATCCTCCATACATTCCGTGACCCTTTCGGTTCCGTAGCAGTCGATGTTGTTTTCGCTCCTCTGAATGGCGCGAATGATATCGGTCTTTTTCATCCGATACGTGTTGATGCCCATTTCTTTTGCCAATTTCCTGATGCGGTTGAAGTCCATCATGTGCCTCCCTTTTCAGGTGATCCCGCAGGCGGGGATGAAAACCAACCAGCAAACCGGGGTGGTTCCTGCAACAACCCACCCATGCCTCAATTATTCCCAAGCGCCTTGTTTGGTCAAGGAAAATAGGTCTTCTGCTGCCTGAATCGCTTCAGATGTCTGACAGAGAGAAAGGAAATGGGCATATGCAAGGACTGGTCACGGGGTGAATCCCTTCCTTTCCTCGCATCAGATGGACCACGTCAATACAGCCGCGGCCCACGTTAATCCGGCTCCGAAACTGACGATAAGCACGTGGGCGCCTTTTTTCAGCAACCCCTCACGGTTTGCTTCGTGCAACGCAATCGGTATGGTGCCGGAAGAGGTGTTTCCGTATTTGTGAATGTTCGTGTAAACCCTTTCCATCGGGATCTGCAGGTTACTCGCCAGACCTTGTATGATCCGGATATTAGCCTGGTGAGGGACAACGAGAGCGATATCCTCACTCTCAAGGGAATTGTGTTCAAGTGCCTCCCGGGATATTTCAGACAAGCACTGTATCGCCCTCTTGAAGATCTTGTTTCCCTCCATTTTCAAAAAAAAAGGTTTCTGATCGAGGCCTTGAAGGATTTCAGGAGGAGCAGAATTACCATAGGAGGCATAGAGGAGCTCCCATGCTGTGCCGTCTGATTTCAGATGCGTGGAGAGAATTCCGCCCTTGTTCGGTCCGGCGTGAATCACAACAGCCCCTGCCCCGTCGGCAAGCAGCACGCATGTGCTCCGATCCTGCCAGTTTACCACACTTGACAGCCGTTCCACGCCCACTACCAAAGCGGTTTTGGACATTCCGCATTTGACGGCATTGTCTACCATGCTGAGAGCGTACAGGAAGCCCGCACACCCGGCTGATACATCAAACGCGAAGGCATTCCTGGCGCCTAATTCTTTTTGTACCATGCACGCAGCAGAAGGAAACTGGCGATCCGGGGTTACCGTACCTACAACCATCATGTCCAGGTCTTCCGCAGGGATCCCCGCCATTTTCAGGGCATCCAGGGACGCCCTGGTCGCCAGACTGGTGGTGCTTTCATCTCTTCCGGTTGATGAGATGCGCCGCTCTTTAATGCCGCTCCGGCGCACGATCCATTCATCACTGGTGTCTACAATGCTCTCCATGTCTTTATTGGAGAGTACTCTTTCGGGCATTGCCGAGCCTGTCCCGACAATATGTGCTTGGACCACTATTGGGTTACCTCAATTCGATTAATTTTACGGCGGGGAGCATGAAGTCGTTCCTGGAATAAAATCACGGTTAGAAGCGGATAGGGCATGAAAAATAATGAGGAGTACATACTACGGTCTAGACCGTGTCACGCTTTTTTCCCGGCCACATCTAGGAAAGCTTTCCTGTCGAGCTCCATCCTTTCCGTGTTCACACTTGTCACTTCTCGCGCCGCACAACAACCTGGACGTAGAGCCATCGCCCGCACGTTTCCCGCCGACTTTTGACGGGAATAAAAGGAAAGCCTTTTTATGAAACGCTAAAAGGATGCCCAAGTCAAGCAAAAAGCGGCTCTTGTCGTTTAACAGGATTATGTATCCTGATCCAGACCCATCTTACCGGGGTTGAGGATGTTGTTGGGGTCGAGTGTCTGTTTCAATTCACGCATGACCTTAAGGGCTGTCGGGTCGTGCTCCAGCGGCATATACTTGGCCTTTGTCATGCCGATACCATGCTCTCCTGACAGGGTCCCGCCCAAGTCGCACGCCAGTTTGTGAAGATCATAAAGGAGCACCTCCAGCCGCTCCACCTGCTCCGGGTCATTGCCGTCGAAGAGAATATTGGTATGGAGATTTCCATCACCTGCGTGACCGAAATTGAACAGGTCAAGACCATGCACCCGGGATAGTTCCGCCGACCGGCGAAGAAACTCCGCGATCTGACTCATGGGCACGGTAATATCTTCCGGTGCGTAGTCGAGATGAAGCGCCCCCACCATACCCCCAATCGATTTCCGGGCCTTCCACAAACGCGCCGCCTCCCCTTCAGTGGCGGCGATTTTCACTGCAGCGACGTTACAGGCGCGAAACATGTCCGCCACTTTTTCCAGTTGAAACCGGACGTAGTCCTCTGTCATGCCGTCTGTTTCCACCAGGAGCAAGGCCGCCACGTCAGGAAGATCCATATGGGCATGTTCCCTGAGGAGGGAAAGGACCGATCCATCCAGCAATTCAAGGACACTCGGCGTCACCTCTGAATGCATGACCTGCGTAACCGCTTCCCCGGCGTCCTCTAGGGTATGAAAGGAGGCCAGCGCAGTGGCCGTGTGAGATGCTTTGGGAGCTATTTTCAGGGTGATCTCTGTTACCACCGCCAGGGTACCCTCCGAACCCACCAGGAACCTGCAAAGATCGTACCCCGAAGAGGTTTTCATGGTCCTGGCCCCCACCCGCATGATTTCTCCGCTGGCCAGCACTGCCTCAAGGCGCAGCACATAATCGCGGGTGGTCCCGTATTTCACTGCGTGCAGTCCCCCCGCGTTCGTCGCCACATTCCCTCCAAGGGTGCAGGCCACCCCGCTCGCAGGATCGGGAGGGAAGAAGAACCCGTGGGGAGCAAGGGCGGCTTGGAAGTCGGCATAGACCACGCCGGGCTGGACCACGGCCAGCCTGTCCGGGATACTCAGCTCGAGAATTCTATTCATCCGCGTCAGGTCGAGCACAACGCCTCCCCGGGCCGGTACGGCAAGACCTCCGAGTCCTGTCCCACCGCCCCGGACCGTCACCGGAATCCCTTTCCCGTCCGCCAGAGAGAGGATGCTTGAGACCTGCCCGCTGGAAGTGGCCCACATGGCACAATCCGGACGGTGCTGATAACTGGAGGCGTCATACGTATAAGACACCAGGTCGATGATTTTTTCGGTGAAATTCTCCGGTCCGACGATATCAATGAATGCCTGTCGCGTTTTTCTGTCCATTCACGAATTCCTTCCCCCATAACTCATGTTCATGTATTCCAACAGCTTCAACACCTACGAAGACTCATGTTTTATACTCTTCTCCAGGACAGAACACAACCGCAGAATAGCGGGCTCCCGCAAATACCACTTGAGCTTTCAGCCAGAAGTGTTATGTAGAATATCTCTTATTTGTCAGGTCGTAATGCCTTATGATTCGCGTTGCACAAATAGGTCCCGTGAAGAAATTTCACCTTGCCCGCACGTTGTGGGGCCGAGGACGATATTTCACGGCCTGCTACTGGGTAGACGGCGTCATGGTGGATACCGGATGCGCCCATACAGTGGGAGAACTTCTGCGTGCGATGGATGGATTGAAGGTGGACTTGATTATCAATACTCATTCCCACGAAGACCACATCGCCGGAAACGCCGCAATTCAACTCCGGGACGGGGCAACGATTCAGGCTCACCCCCTTGCGCTCCCTGTCCTTGCCGAACCCAGAAAAAGGCAGCCCTTGCGCCCGTACCAGAGGGTAATGTGGGGTTATCCCGAGCCCAGCAAGGGATTACCCATCGGGGACACGGTGAAACAGAACGGCCTCTGCTTCCAGGTTATTCACACGCCCGGACACAGCGTAGATCATATCTGTCTTTACGAAACCAACCATGGATGGCTCTTTACCGGGGACGCCTTTATCGGGGGAAAGGACCGGGCCTTGCGAGCCGACTATAACGTCTGGAATATCATGGCATCGCTCCGAAAAATAGCAAGTTTCGATGCCTCCTTTGCCTTCACCGGCAGCGGAAGCATCAAAAAGACGCCGCAACATGAGATCAGACAAAAAATTGAGTACCTGGAAGAGACGGCGGCGCGGGTCTGGGACCTGCACCGCAAAGAACTTTCCCACTCTCGAATCAGGGACGAACTCTTCGGGAAAGAAATGCTGCTGAACTATATCACGCTGGGGCACTTCAGCGGCGAGAACCTGGTTCGCTCCTTTATCGACGATTGCCCTGGGCAACCCTGATCTCTTGATCTCTTCCTCCTACCTCATCTCCTCTCCCCGGGGATAGCCACCCTGAGCGCCAAAGGCGCGTTCTCGCGGAGTCGTCAAAATAATTAG